>CAADHA010000150.1 GCA_900696685.1 uncultured Planctomycetota bacterium | reverse complement strand
TTCCAGCCACTGCTCCTCGGTCCGATCGACGACGGGGAACTCGACGGCCATGCTCCGGTGGCGGTTGCGCCGGAGGGCCGGGATCGAACCCGTGCTTACCCGCCCGCCCGCACCGGCTCGAACCCCGCGCGATACGCCCGGCGCACGATCGTCCGCGTCGCGTCGGCGTGATTCGTGAACGCGAGTTTCGCGCGGTCCCAGTTGAGGACCTGGCCCGGATACTTCGCCGCCTTGACCGCCAGCAGGCCCGGCTCGGTGCAGCGCAGGCCGGCCTCGAAGGGCGCCCAGTGGTGTTGTGTGTCGCGCCCCAGCGCCTTGTCCACCCACGCGTGCCAGTGGTTGAAAGACTCGTACGTCGGCAGGCCCGGCCACGACAGGCCGTCTGTCTTCTGACCTTCGCGCCACACTTCGATCGGCCCGCTCGGCGCGAGGACAAGCGTGCCGCCTTCGCAGACGACGATGGTGAGGATGCCGTCGGGCCATTGGCCTTCGCCCAGGCCGAGTTGGGCGCGGTCGGGCTTGAGGCCGGTGTCGTAGAAGTGGAAGTTGCACGTCGAGTTGGCGAACCGCTTGCTGTTGACCGGATAGGTGAGCGTCGAGAGGACGCGGTCGGCGTGGAAGTACGTCAGGTCGCGCGAGGGTGTGCGCGAGCAGACCTGCATCGGGCTTTGCAGTTCGGGGAAGGCGTAGAAGAGTACGTCGGTGAGGTGGACGACCCAGTCGGCGATCTGTCCGCCGCCGTACTTCCACCACGAGCGCCACTGGCGCTGGACCATGCCGGGCCGGCATGGCTCGTACTCGGCCCCGTTGAGCCAGAGGTCGTAATCAAAGCCCGCGGGCGGGTCGCAAGGCTCGCCGAGGGTTCCGTCGGCGAAGTAATAGCCGCCGGCGAGGGCGCCTCCGCCGAAGGCAACGTGGACTTCGATGACCGGGCCGAGGCCGCCGCTCTTGAGAATGTCCACGGCGGCGCGGCGGGCCGGCGACTCGATGCGCTGCGCGCCGGTCTGCGTCACGAGGTCGGGCCGGGCGGACACGGCGCCGCCGAGCAGGTCGAGTTCCTCCAGTTGCTGCACCAGCGGCTTCTGGCCGTAGACGTGCTTGCCGCGCGACAGCGCCAGCGTCATGATCGCGCAGTGCGAGTGATCGGGCGTGGCGACGATGACGGCGTCGAACTTGTCGCCATGTTTGTCGAACGCTTCACGGTAGTCGGCGCAGGTGAAGGCGCCGGGATGATCGGCGGCGGCCTGGGCGAGTGCGGTCGAATCGACATCACACAGGCCGACGATCTCGGCGAGGGAATGGGATGCGATGGTCTTGCGGTCGTGCCCGCCGATGGTGCCAATGACGCCGATGGAGAGGACGCGCAACTTCGTGTCGCGCAGCGACGATCGGACGAACCGCGGCGACAGGAGCGAAGCAAAGCCGGGCGCCGCCAGGGCCGAAGCGCCTGCAGCGGCAGTGGTGGCGAGGAAAGAGCGGCGTGAGAAGCGGCTGGGTGACATGCGCATGTCCTTGAAACAGAAGGAACCGGACAATGACGAGATGCCATCACCATATGGCGGCAGGCCGCGGCAGGGTTGATAAAACGACCCTTGTGCCTCGCCGCATCGAGCTGTTGCCGCCAGAAACGAACCAAGCCCCCGGGGGACCACCACGGGGATCTGAGAAACGAGGCGGACGGGATTCGAACCCGCAACCACCGGATCGACAGAGGAACCTTGCCCGAGCACGAGACTCGTAAACGACGGTAGGGACGAGGGTTGCGGATTGCAAGCGATGCGGCTATTGCGCGGTTTTGCGGTCGTTTTCGCGGCGGAGCGCGGTGCGCACCGCGCTGGCGATTGGCGAGGTGTCTTCCCTGGCCAGATCAATGTCACGCTGCTCCAGGCGCCATGTGTTGAAGGAGTGAATGTCGATGCGCCGCGCCGTCCCCCTCTTGCCGTTCGTTCGGAATCTGCCAGCTCCAGCGGCCTTCGATACGCGTGCCTTCCACTTCGTGATGCTGAGAAACGGCAGGTTCTCATGCATGAGTTCGGCTGCCTCCGTAACGGTGATCCAGCCACCCGGCTTGACTTCAACGACGCCCTGCGTGGGGAAGATTTGAGCCAGATCGAGGCGGAGGCAGCCAGCCTCCAAAGCGGCATGCTCCGCGAGCACTGCAGTCTGCGGGCGAGTCCCGACCGACCAGATGTCGCCGGGCTTCACTCCGACGGAAAGCACCACCGGACGCTCCGACGCGATCAGCCGCTCTGCGGTCGCGGCGATGATTGCCGCGTCTGGACGCGCCAATCCGAAGCCGAGGAACACCTCACTGGCCTGCCCACCGACATTGGCCGTGCCGACCAGCACGACACGGCCCGGCACATCTTCAACGATGACGCCGGATGCGTCGATCGCGGAGGCCACGGACCGAGCCAGACCAACCAGACTGAATCGCCACTGCTCGAAGTCGCGGGGTTCCAGAAACACGACTCCGCAGCCATGCAGGCACCGATGGACAGAGACCAACCGCTCTGGATCATCTGGGTGTGCTTCGAATCCGAGGTTCGGCACTGCGCACTCATGGTCGCACCCGTCGTAGATGATTTCCTCTGCCTGCGCATGCGGGTCGAGAATCCCCATCGTGTCGATCGACGCGAGCCACTCGCGCGGCCATGCCCGCGCATCCTGAGGTGTCAGCACACCATCGCGCAAGAACTCAACTCGAACAAGAAGTTCGGCCAATGGATCAGACACGGGCGATGCCCCACTTGATGAGGTACCTCTTGGCGACCGCGTCGTCGCCGAAGTCCTTGAGGTTGCACGAATCCGGATAGGTGATCTCGAAGGTCACCGTCTTGCCGCGGCCGCCATTCTGCCTGCGAAACTTGAACGAAAGACGCGCCTGGGACACATGGAGTTCCGAGAACGGCAACTTTGATTTGTCTATGGCCTCGTCCACCAGCGACCGAAGCAGATCCGGCATGTCGGGTGTTGGCCGGCCCGAAAGCACGATCCGACGATACCCCTTTCCCGGAAGATCGAACCGGAGCAGCCGGATTTCGACTCCTGCAATGTTGTCGCCAGGGTCAGTCTTGAAAGCAAAATGCCCGCTCTTCAATGCTGACAGGTCGTAGGGCGGTTTGGACCGTGGATCGGGCAGTGCCTTCAGCCCGAGCATCTCCTTGCAGAAGGCCTCGGCGACTCTGTCCTTGTGCTGCCTGTCGCCTGCCGCCACCATCTCCAAGATGCCTTCCTCGCGCCGGTAGACGAAAATGACCTCACCAGCCGTTCGTCGCGCGTGACGGATGAACCGATCCTGGTCGTCGTAGCCGAGGTCGGTTTTCGGGTGGTTCTCCGGATAGGCGAAGCAGCAGAACCGGTCGGGATCGCGGCGCTCAAAGGTTTCTACGTGACACCGTCTCCCGCGTCCCTGGTCTTTGAGAATGGCGCGGAGCGCCTTGGCAAGCCTCCCGCGATGGTTCTCGTCATCCTCGACCTGGAGGCGCTTCCCGACGTTCCACCGTCGCCACCGGCTCTCCGCAAACCGGTCAATCTCCTGGTATCCCAGCACCCGCTCCACGAGTTTCCGGTCCTCGATGAGCGCGAGCAATGCCCGCTCGCAATCGTTCGCCATGCCGTCGAGTTGAGCCGCCCAAGGCCGCTTCCACAATGCCGCGTCCTCGTAGATGAGCTTCGATCCTCCCTCCGAGGCAAGTTCGTTGATGGTCATCAGGTCCGTGTCCACGGATTCCTGCTCACTCGGCTTCAACGAATCCAGTGCCTCGATGATCTCCGTCGGATCACCATCCTCGTACTCGTCCCACTCGAAGTCGCCGAGAAGGCCGCGGCTCTCGAAATAGCGCTGAAGCAGGGTTTTTGAGATGTTCCGGATAATTCTCTTCGGCGAGTACTGTGGCATCCGTTCGGGCTCCTTCCCCTGTCTGAAACGGATCATTCTGCGCTCATGGAGCGCGGCGCGGCCGTCAGGCGTAGGCCGCTTCGAGTTCTTCGAGATCCATGGTGAAGTCGAAGACCATCTGGATAGCAGTGCCTTCGTTGAAGTTCTCGTTGTAACAGTCCACATCGCGCTTCAACTGGGCGCAGTCGCTGACGATCTGTTGCCGGCGCTGGGCGAATGCGATCTCCATATGCTCGCGCGGTGCCGTCCGGAGATCAGCCCAAAACGTCTGCTGCTCGCCGTTCACTTCGCGCCGAGCCGCGTGCTTAGCCCGAACTCGCCGTCCCTGACGATCAGTAATGAATTCCTCGCGCATGGCCCGGGCGAGGTCGTCGGCACACTGCTCGATCGCGAGTTCGCGCGATGGTTGCCACTTTCCGGTACGGACCATCCACGCGGCCATGTCCCGCGTCGTTGCCGGCCAAGGCTGGCCAGTCTTCTGATACTCGACGACAAGCTGCTGCATCTGCTCGTTATACCCGGACTTCTGCATCGTGCGCTCCCTTTCCAGTTCAATTTCCGGTTGGTGGCGTGACTCCCCATCCGTCGGACAGCACCGTCTCCAACAAGTGGGCCCGAACCTTCACAAGGTACGCTCGGAGATTGGCGTAGGAAATCTCCTTGCGGTACTGCAATTGCCCGACAACCAACCCCGGATGGATTTGCTGCACGGCTGCAAATCCTTCGATTTTCTTCTTCGAGTACAGCGGACGGACGCGAGCAATGAAGTTTGACAGCTGGGCGTCCGGGATTAGGAACGAAGACGCGAAGGAGTCTGCAGCCCTTTCGAAGGCAGGCTTGTCCGGTGTCTGGCTACTGTCCACTCCGACGAGATCGATGTCTGGCGGAATGGGCTCGTAGCGGCCGTCGCCAGCATCGATGTGGCCTAGTTCATGCATCAACGTGAACCAGAACCAGTCGATGCGATCGAAGCGCATCGAAAGTGCCACAACCGGGCTCTTCGAATCTAGCCAAAAACAGGCGCCGTCGATTCTCGTTTGGGGGAGATGCTCGACCACAACGCAGCGCACGCCGAACTCCGCCATGAGCTTTGGAACCTGCCGCACATCTTCTGCATTGCTGAGCAGGTTCTTGACCGCACGGAGATGCGCTCTGAACTTGGCTAGGTCGAATTTGGCCACCTTCAGCGTCTCAGCGAGCTGCCGAGAGCGACAAAGCCAAGCTCTTTGCGACGGAGTGAACTCGGAGTAGTGTGTATCGTTACCCGTAGCCTTTCGCGCCGCCGCAGCGCAGACGGACGGTGCCTCGTCAAGCGAAGTCACCCGGAAAAACTGCTTGATCTGCTCCTCCAGGACATCCACACTCGCTGATTCCATGATCCATCCGCGGCGGATCATCTCCTTGACAGGCGCGATCGAGTACAAGCGAGCGCGGCGGGCGACGGTTTCGTTGGGCTTCCCGAGTCGGTGAAGCCGGTATGCTGATTCCATGTTCATCCAGAACTGAGCGGTCGTGCCGAATGCCTCACCCAGCTGCTGTGCCGTCTCAGGTGTGATCGCCCGCTTGCCAGCAATGAGCTCGCTGACCGTCCGCTCCGGGCGGCCCATGATGTCAGCAAGATCGCGCTGCTCCCAGCCGCGAGCCTCCAACTCGTCGCGGATGAACTCGCCCGGGGCAAACGCGTCCGCCGGACCCGCGCGCATATTTGGTTCGATGGCCATCATGCTGCTCCCGCCCCTTGCGGGGCTCCCCCCACCTGTAATCCGGTGGGCCGATTTCAGGACTTCCTCCTCAGTGGTAATCCTCGACGGAGATGACTACGACTGCCTTGCCGCTCGGGGTACGCTCCAGTTCAATGACCAACCTCCACTGCCTGTTCAGCCGCATCGAGTGCTGGTGACTCCGATTGCCTCGCAGCTTTTCAAAGTGCAGCGACTTCATCGCATAGAAATCGCGCTCGTCCACGGCCGCCCGGATGACCTGCATGACCTTGCGAAAACCGCGCACCACATCCTGCCCAAACCCCCCGTTGAAGGCGGGGTCGGATTCCAATCGTCCCAGCTGCTCGTCGGCAAACCGGACATCCATCCACTAGGGTAGGTCGGCCTTTTCGATTGGTCAATGTACGACTTTACACTATGTGTAAAGTCGGCAATTCTACCGGCTCCACTCCTACAGTAGCCGGCCATCAGCGCGCCTCCGCCGGCTCCCGAAGACCCCCAGAACCCGATTGGCGGGCTAGACCGTTTCCGTGCCGCTGAATCACTCCCGACCGCCTCTCTCAGCTACAACCTCCACCCACGCGAGCAACTC
>CAADHA010000149.1 GCA_900696685.1 uncultured Planctomycetota bacterium | reverse complement strand
CGCAGACCAGAGCCATGCGCTCTGCATCGACTGCCAGCCCCATCGGATGCGCAAACGCGCGCATAAGCAGCGAGCAGCGTCCGCCGGCGCCGGAAAACGACAGCACGCGCCCCGCCTGAAAGGTCGTCGCCATCACCGTGATATTAAGATGTTCGAGCAGGTCCGGCAGGTTGCCGCTGTGGATGTACTTGAAGGCCGGGGCTTTTGCTCCCGCCGCCCCGCCCTCCGGCGCCGCGGCGCCGTTGCCGCCGCCAGGGCCATCAGCGCGCGCTGCTCCCACGGCTTGCCCCGGTTCGCCCTCATCCGTGTCAACAGGCTCATTCATGGCAGGAGCAGTGTATGGCCGCACATGCACTCCTCGCGCGGCGCCCATCGGAACGACCTTCGCCGCAACTCAATCTCATCAAGCCCACAACTCATGGAAGAATCCGTGCCGTGCGGAACGGCGTCTTGACCGAATCCGCCCCGCCCGGCCCGCGGCGGATGACGGCCTGCGTTGATACAGGGCCGAGGGGCGCGCGAATCGGGATACGGCCGCGAAGCATGGCCCGACCGCCTGGGTCTGCCTCGGCCTCGCCGAACACGGTGACGACTTCGGATAGGTCGAGTGTGAGGCCGCCCAGCGATGCCACTCCGCGCGAGGGTCCGCTTCCACCCACGCTGTACAAGAAATGCACGCGCTCGCCCGGCTCAGCGCCGGTGACGACGAACTCGGCGAACTCACCGCGAACCAGTGTGGAATGGGTGTAGGTCGGTCCACTGAGAATCGTGATGTTCATTAACATCGCGAATTCCTCGAACGAGGTCTGGACTATGTCCGGTTGACCGTCGGAAGTCAGATCGACCACCAGCAGGCCGCTTCCTTCAGCATCGCTGCGCACCGGGTCGAGGATGGCGAAAGACCAATCACCATCATTCTGGAGCACATACAGCCCCTCAGTGAAGTCACCGTTTTCCGCCAAAGCAAGATCAAGCCGACCATTTGTATTGAGATCGCGTACGACGAGAGAACACTCGAGGCCTTCGAAACTCCCGGGCACTTCATGCAGCCCCGCGATTCGAATCGCCTCACTCCCTTCGTTCTCAAGCAGGGCAACAATGTTCGGCGTCTGGCCCCGATCCCGCCAGCCTGCGGCGGCAATGTCGAGGTCTCCGTCGCCATCAAAATCGCCCACTGCAAGGTCCGAGGCGATGACATCATCCGTCTGCCACGGCAATTGAACCTCGGCGGCCTGACTGAAGGACATGGAGCCTTCATTCGTCAAGAGGACGACGTGCGTGTCCTTGATGTCATAGTAATTGTGGTAACTGAAATAGAAGTACTGGAAGAGAGCGGCGATGTCCGAATCGCCGTCACCGTCCACATCGCCGACCACAATGCGACGGATGGAGTCAATCCGGTTGTAGGTGTAGAACTCTTGGAACTCGAACGTCCTGCCGCCACGATTGACGTACGCAGCGATGGTTCCTGGACCCTGCGTGATGAGCAGGTCGATGGCACCGTCGCCTGAGACATCCGCCGCCGCCAGGTCCGCACTGAAGGCTCGGGGCCGCGTGAAGTGCATCAATGTTCCGGAGCGGCCGTCACCTGCATTGTACCAGACAGTAACGATCAGCGAGCGGTCGGGACGCTGATCAGTCCACGCGAGGTCGACGGCGTGGTCACCGTCGAAATCCGCGGCCAGAATCCGCGGCGGAACTTCATAGTACGGAATGATCGTCCCGAGTGAGAGCCCTCCCTCCCCATCGCTGAAGTAGATGTGTGCGCCCTCCCGTACGCCGACTACCACGTCGCTGCGGCCATCCCGATCAAAGTCCGCTGACGTGAGAAGGGAAAAAACATTTGTGTCCGGAAAGAAAACGGGCTTACCAAACTCGATGGCCTGTGCGCCCGCCTGCGCCATCCAGGCCGTCCCGACTCCGAGGATGGTCAAAACCGTTGGGGCGGTGAGTTCGGGCTCTCTCTTTACCAGCCTAGACATGGGGCTTCTCCTTCGTCAGTTGGCCTGAATTCGTGCCGTACGGAACGGCGTCTTGACGGAATCCGCCCCGCCCGGTCCGCGGCGGATGACGGCCTGTATGACGACCGTCGTGAGCGGCGCATTGGGCGGAACGGTGATTGTTAACTCGGCCACACCGCTGGCATCAGCGACGGCGCTGCCGATGATCTGAATCGGATCGAGCAAGTCGAGTGTGATGCCGCCGAGTTGTTGGATGCCGACGCTGTTGCCGGCGCCTTCGCGGGAAACCAGGAAATGCACGCGATTGCCGGGCTCCGCGTCGCGGACGGTCAGCGCCGCCTCCCGACCGCGGACGAGGAACGTGTGCTCAAGATCCGGACCGTCATACGGAGTGGCATTGAGCAGCGCATAAGTTGCACCACTCCCGAGCCATGCCAGGACGTCGACGCGTCCATCTCCATTCAGGTCCGCCACATCCAATCCCGGCGTCGCCCCGACGGCGGCAATCAGGACCTCCAACGCCGGCTCAAACTCCAGATTCCCGATATTGCGTCGAATATGCACAATTGCCTGTTCGGAAAAGGGCGCCATGCCCCACACAACGTCGAGGCGACCATCGCCATCCAGGTCCGTCAGATCAACAGAGCCGGTGTTAGGAACATATTCGGAGATCCTGGGGCCCGCCGCAAACTGTGCAAGGCCATCGTTGGTTACCACGATTTGCCCCGCGGTGCCGAAATAATAATGCCCATACCTCCACCAGTTGTATGGACGCGCTGCAACAACGGCGTCGGCGTCCCCATCCCCATCCAGGTCTCCGACCTGAATGCGATCGGGAACGAAATCTCCGGAGTACTCGATGTCGGAGATCCGCACCTCCTCCAAGCCGCCCTGCCCGTTCATGAGAAGCGCATGCACGTGCGTCTTGTCGGTGGAGTAAAACGCATAGTAACAGAACAGGGCCGCCACGTCCTGATCGCCGTCTCCGTCGAGGTCACCGATCGCCACGCCGGTCGATCGATAGAAGGGATCCGGATGTCGATATAATACAGAATGCTCATATTGACCACGCCCGAGATGGGTGATGAGGTCCACGCTCCTGTCATGTCCAGTCGAGTAGATGATATCGACCTGTCCATCGCCCGTCATATCGGCCGCCGCGATGTTGTAACCCGGGCTCGGCGCAGGAAACTCATGTCGCTCGGCCGGCCAGCCACCGTTGTTGTAGTAGAACTCGAAACTACCTGGACTGTCCCAGTTGAAGGCCGCCAGATCAGTCCGTCCATCATTGTCGAAGTCGGCGGCAACAAGCCAGCCGGGGGAAACGTCCGCAATCTCCCCAATTCGAACGAATTTACCATCGCCCGTGTTCGCGTACAGGTCGATGCGGCGGCCGCGGCCGTAGAGGCCGACCGCGAGATCGAGATGGCCGTCGCCGTTGAAGTCGCCGAGACAGGCAGCGTTGGCGTCGCCCGGATAAACATCCGGTGGCCTGAATGAAATCTGCGCGTCTGCCGTACCCGTAACGGCTGCGCCTCCCAAACCAGTGGCGCCGAGAATCGCCCGCGCGGCGACTCGTCCTGAGGATCGAGGTTCTGGGTGCCCTGTGACCCGTTCTGGCGGTTTTGGATGGGATGCGCTCGGAGCGGGAAGGACTCCTGGCGGAACCGATCCCGCCTGCCGATGTGGCGCTCCAATTGGTGACTTCATTCCGCACCTCCCGCCCCGCTTGGCCATTGTACACGAGTTTGCGGTCTCGTGGAAGAAAATGCACCTGGTTCTTGCAAAGTGCGAGGCGCACGCTCCCATCGCCTTTGACCGCCCCGACCGGCGTATCGGAGCGATTACAGGGCCGCACCAACTCGCCGCATCATCAGGTCCACCCGCTCCATCGCCTCTCTGGCCTTGAGCGCCAGGCGGTGCGTGTCCTGGTGCCGCGCGGCGGCGAGGAAGCGGATTCGCGTGATTCCAGCCCGTTTTGCCGCCTGGGCCGCCTCCTCCATCACCGCCACATTGACCCAGGTGCGCCGGGCGCTTGGGGCGACAACCTTCGACTCGACCAGCACTCCCCCGCGCCGGTCCCGCACTGTGAGCACGAAGCCGCACACTCGACCATCCAGCAGGGCCACGTGACTGATCTGCGGATCGAAGGGATACCACCCCTTGCCGCGCAGGCGCGACTCGAGTCGCCCGGCGTCGCCGCCGATGTGGTTCATCTGAAGTTGAATGACTTCGCCCAGCGGCGACTCGCTGAGCGGGACGACGCGGGCGCTGATGGGCACATGGCCGCGCACCGTCAGCGCATCATACATCGGCGTGAGCAGATCGAGGTAGGCCGAGAGCGCCGTCTGGTAGTGCGTCAGTTTCGCGTTCGACTCGAAACCGAGCGCGTGCCAGAAGCGCTGTTCGGGCGAGTCGCATGGGACGCTGTCCCAGGCATAGAGGGCCCTGCGGCCGAGGCGCCGGGCCGTCGCCTCCGCCTGATGGAGCAGCGCCGCGCACGCCGCCGGCGCACCTTCATCCTCATCGACGAGAAGCATGACGGGACATCCCTGCACGCGCATCGGCACGGGATAGAGGTCAACGACCATCGCGCCGCGCACCGCGCCACCGGACTCGCGCGCGATCCAGAGTTCATGCGGGTCGGGAAGTTCCGCCAAGGCGGGCCAGCGCCGGGCGAGCATTTGCCCCATCGGCGCATCGGCGCGAGCGACCTCGACATCGGGCCGGGGGTCCTGTACGCGGGGAGAGGCCATTACGGACAATGCTACGCGCGGGGAAAGGTCGCCTTGCGCAGCGCCTGATCGTGAAGCCGCAGGAAGATCTACGGCTCGACGATGCCCTCGCGGATGGCGTAGCGCGTGAGTTCCACGCGATCGTCAATGGCGAGTTTCTTCATGAGGCTGGTGCGGTGTGCGTCGATGGTCTTTGGGCTGCGGTGGAGCACGCCGGCGATCTCCTTGGTGCTCAGTCCCTTGGCGATGAGCCGCATCACTTCGAGTTCGCGGGGCGTGAGCGTGCTCACGGGCGTGGTGGCCTCGGTGGCGCGCCGGCGCAGGTTGCCGCCGCTGAACTCGAATCGCTCGAGCACTTCAGGTGGAAAGGCAAGGTCGCCGCCAAGCACCTTGCGCACCGACTTGAGAATCACGTCCATCGGGTCGTTCTTGGAAATGTAACCCCACGCGCCCGACTGCACGGCCGCATCCATGTACCCGTCGCGCACATAGGCCGTGAGCATCACGACGCGGATCTCGGGAAAGAGCCTCCGCAGATCGGAGATGGTCGTGAAGGGGTCGGCCCCCGGCATGTCGATGTCCATGAGAACCAGTTGCGGGTGATGCCTTTCGCAGACCTGGAGTAGGTCGTCGGCGGAGGCGAGTTCGGCAAGGACGGTAAGGTCCGGCTCGACTTCAAGCCTGGATCGAATGCCCTCGCGGGCGATTTCATGATCATCCACGACGACAATGCCGACCCGATGCGCTGCGCTCATTCCTGACGATCCTTGCAACGGCCCCTTTGGCGGGCGGCTTCGACGATCCGTCGAAAGGCGTTGGCGTCGATCGAGCCGTCCAGCCACAGTATAGCCTCGGGCCAGCCCGGCCGGTCATCGCGCGACCCGAAGGCGATGACCGCGGGATCATGGCCGGAGTCGAGCACGCGCCGCACGCACCGCGGGTCGTGCAGGGACGGATCGATGATCCACGCGCTGTCGCATGGACTCGGCTCGCCGGTATCGGTGCGAGCCTCAGCGCCAAGTCCTGTCAGCGAGGTGCGCACAAAGGCCGCGACTCGAGGATCGCGCAGGCCGATGAGCACCGATCCGACCGGGGCCGCTTCGTGCTCTCTCCCCGCCGTCGCAAGACTGGAGGGCCCGGTCGATCGCCGATCGAGCGCCGGCACGTCGAGGATGATCGAGGTTCCTTCACCGAGTCGGCTGCGAATCTGCACCTGTCCGCCGGCGGAGCGGACGATGCTGCCGACGAGGGCGAGTCCCAGCCCCGTTGACTTGCCGCGAGCCTTCGTGGAAAAGAAGGGGTCAAATGCGCGGCGGAGGACGGACTCATCCATTCCGCAGCCTTTGTCCGTCACGATGAACCGCACGCCGGAGAGGCTGGCCCGATCGACTCCGTCGTACTCGCCCGGGCTGGCGGCCGCGGCGAGGGGTTCAAGCGCCACGGCCCACCCGGGCGGGCTGCGATCGACGGTAAG
Source organism: uncultured Planctomycetota bacterium (assembly GCA_900696685.1). Lineage (GTDB taxonomy): Bacteria > Planctomycetota > Phycisphaerae > Phycisphaerales > UBA5793 > UBA5793. Next base: position 21,241 of record CAADHA010000149.1, on the reverse strand, counting down.
CGTGATGACGCCGCCCGAGGTCATCGCATCGCGCGCGTTGAGGAACAGGTTGAGGATCGCCTGCTTGAGCAGGCCGCCGTCTATCTGCGCGTGCGTGGGCGGGTCGCGCACGTCGAGGTGTACGTCGATGTCAGGCTCGCCTTCGGGTGCGCGCACTGCGTCGCGGTAGAAGGGCAGAGCATCATCAATCCATGCGCGCACTTCAGTCGCCGTAGTCGAGCGGGCCGAGGGCTGCGAAGACTCATGCCGCGTCCACATCAGGAGGTTTCTGGTGAGTTCGGCGATGTGATCGGTGGCGCGGCGGATTGAGTTGACGCGTTCGGCAACCTTGTCGGGATCCTTCGCCCGCTCGAGCACGTCCAGTCCGGCGCGGATGGGAAGAAGAAGGTTGTTGAGGTCGTGCGCCAGTCCGCCGGCGAAGGTGCCGAGGATGGCGAGCCGCTCGCGCTCGCGCAGGCGCTGCTGGATGCCGCGAAGTGCGGTCACGTCGCGGGCCACGCCGTGAAAACCCGTCACCTCACCCTGGACGACGACGGGATACTCCATGATCTCGCACAGGACGGGCTCGCCTGATTTGCGGCGCAGGATGACCTCGTACTGCGGCTGGCGCCGCTTGCTCTCGATCGCCGCAGCGACGGACTCGCGCGCGCGGGCGAGGTCGGCGGCGACGTGATCGGGGTGAAACTCGCCGAAGCGGAAACCGAGCAGTTCCTCCACCTTGTAGCCCAGCATGCGCTCGACGGACGGGCTGACGTAGGTGAGGCGGCGGTCGGCGTCGTGCTCGTAGAAGATGAAATCGGCGACGCCCTCGATGAGTTCGCGAAAGCGGCGTTCGCTGGTGCGCAACTCCGATTCGGCCGTCTTCTGGCGCGTGATGTCGATGACCACGCCGGCTAGTTGCGGCTCCATTCCTTCGGCGATCGGCAGAGGTCCAGCCGTGTCGCGCACCCAGCGCACGCTCCCGTCGGGGCGGATGTAGCGGTAGTCGATGTCGTAGTAGTGCCGGCCCGCGAGCGCCTGCGTGATCGTTTCGCGCACGAGACGGCGATCTTCCGGATGAACGTGCCGCTCCCAGTCGATGCTCGGGCCGATGAACGTCTCCGCCTCCTTGCCCGAGACGTTGCGGATGCTGCGGCTGACCTGCGTCGTCATGCCCGTGGCGCAGTTGATGATGTAGAAGGCGACGGGCGCATGCTCAACGAGCGAGGCAAGGCGCTGGCGCTCCGCCTGGAGTTGTTCGAGGATGTGCCGCTCGCTTGTGACGTCGCGGAAGGTGTAGAGGCGCTCGCCGCCGCGCGCCGCCTGTGTGCGGCCGACGACGAACCGGCCGCTGAGCAGTTCGAGTTCCATCTCCCGGCCGCCGGGCGCCTCGTGGCGCTTGAGCACGCGCTGAATGTACTCCGCCTTGTCGGGCGGCCGATTCTGCTGCCGCTCCCAGATCGCCTCGGTGACGGCCTCGACGGTCGGCTCGGCGTTCACCCAATCGGCGTCGAATCCGAAGATGTCCACGAAGCGCTGGTTGAATGCGATGAGCCGCGAATCGCCTGCGGAAAAGAGGCTGAAGCCCTCGTCGGCCGTGTCGAGAATGAGGCGTTCGAGTTCGGCGCTGACCGCCTCCGGCCGCAGCGGTTGATCATTTCGCAGAGCGTCGTTCATCGTTCAACGGGAATGGTAGGTGGACGCCCGCCGCGCGTGCGTGCCGCGAAGAGAGCGGTCCGACTTTATTTCAGCGATGAGATCCCACAACGGCCAGGGCAGCGAGCGCCGCGACTCGATCCGCGGCCTCGCGCATCAGTACCTCGGTTGGATCACCCGAGTCGGACAGCGCGTGGATGGATGCAAGAGGCAGCGGGCTTTCCGGTGTGGTCCAGTGCCGGGCGGCCGGCGATGCGTCGCCGACGATCGCGATGACCGGCACCCTGCGCCGCGCCGCCGCGGCAACCACTCCGCTCACGGCCTTGCCCCCGAGCGTCTGCTCATCGAGGCGCCCCTCGCCCGTGAGGACGAGGTCGGCCTCGTGCACGCGCCGATCGAAATCCACGGCATCAAGCACAAGTTCAATGCCGCGCCGCAGCGAGCCTGCGAGCATGGCGACAATCCCGAAGGCGCCCCCCCCCGCTGCTCCCATTCCCGGCGCCTGCGCATCAGCGTGGGGCAGCAAGGAGGCGAGGCGCCGCGGGCCGCGATCAAGCCGCTCCACGTCCGCCGGTCCCGCTCCCTTCTGCGGAGCGAAAACGAACGCCGAGCCGTGCGGACCATAGAGAGGATTCGTCACGTCGCCCGCGGCGGTGAACCGGAGGCCGCGCTCCCCCCACGCCTTCGCCGCAGACAGATCGATGGAACGGATGCCTTCGAGATGTGAGCCGGTCATCGACTCGCCGCTGTCAGGCCCGAGGACTCGACCGTCTTCGAGCGCAAAGCACACTCCAAGCGCCTGGACGAGACCGCAGCCGCCGTCGCATGTCGCCGAACCGCCGAGTCCGATGATGAGGTCCCGACAACCTGCCTCGATTGCCGCGAGACAGAGTTGCCCGACGCCGAATGTCGTCGTATGCAGCGGATTGCGGCGACCGCGCGGCACGAGGGCGAGTCCCGCGGCCGCGGGCAACTCGATGACTGCGGTGCGCCCGTCGGGAAGCCGGCCCCACTTCGCCTCGACCAGCATCCCGGACAGCGGACCGCGCGCCTGCGCCGATTCAGTGCGACCGCCTGTCGCGGCGACCAGAGCCTCGACGGTCCCCTCCCCCCCGTCGGCGATGGGGCAGAGGTCAATCAAAGCACCGGGCAAGGCACGGAGTGCTCCGCGCGCCATCGCCTCAGCGGCCTGCCCCGCCGTGAGCGACTCCTTGAAGCTGTCTGGGGCGCAAAGTATCCGCATTGCGGTCCACGTCTCAGTGCTTAGGCCGATTCGATGCCGGGTCCGCGGTCGCACGGCGCGCACAGTCGGTGCATCAGATAAGGTAGGTCGCCGGTCCGGGGCGATGCCACTGCTGGAACTGAACCGCGAGAGGCCCAGGGCGCCGACCTTGCCACAATCGTCACGCCCCCACCCGGAGCAAAACAAACGGGACAGGTACATTTTATGTCTTTGATTATCAAGCACTTATGCGGCGATTTTTGGCGAAAATAAATGTACCTGTCCCGTTTGTTTTCCGCGCGTGGCTGTAGGCATGAAGACCGCAACCGGTCCACCGCGTCCGGGGACACAATGCCTTGATCCTGAGCGATTCCCAGGATGTGGCGGCGGTCGCACGCGGCTGCGCGGCGACCTATCCTTCCTGTCCCGGAAGGGGTCTCTTTGGATCAGTTGAAAGGAAAGGTCAGATCATGAGTTCACGACACTGGCTCGTCTCGGCGGTGGTCGGCGCGGTGTGCGCCAGCGCTTTCGCGGCCGCCGCACTTCTCGACGGCGTTGACTATTCAGCAATCCCCATGCCCTTCAGCCGCATCCATCACACGATGAGCGGCGCGAGCGTGAACCTCGTCAAGGCGATCGAGATCGCGCAGGAGGCGACGGGCGGCGTGGCCGCGTCCGCCCGGGTCGACCTGCTCAGCGAGAAGCACGGCTTCGAAGTCAGCGTCTACACGGCCGAGGCGGGGTGGAACGTCATCATCAACGCGGACGGCACGGTCAAGGAGAAGAAGGAACTCACGGATGTGCCCGGCGAGAAGGTGACGAGCGACTGGGTCGTTCTGCCCTCGGGCCTGCGCTACTTCGACCTCGTGGTCGGCGAGGGGGCTGAGCCTGCGAGTGACGCCGCCACGGTCAAGGTTCACTACAGCGGCTGGACGGTGGACGGCAAGCAGTTCGACAGTTCAGTCGGCCGCGATCCCGTCTCCTTCCCCCTCAACGGCGTGATCAAGGGATGGACGGAAGGAGTCCGCACAATGAAGGTGGGCGGCAAGCGCAAGCTGGTGATCCCCTACAAGCTCGCGTACGGCGAGTACGGCCGACCAGGCCTGATTCCCGAGCGCGCCACCCTGATCTTCGACGTGGAACTGCTGGAAGTGAGCGAGTGAGGCTGAGGCGATCAGTCGACTGCGACGCACCATGCCTCACGTCGTCGCGGCGTGCATCACTTCTCGCACGGTCGTGATTCCCTGGCGAGCCTTGGCGAGTCCGTCTTCAATGAGGCGGATGAGGAGATTGTTCTGCCGTGCGCGCTCGGTAATGCGCGCGGCATTCTCGTGGGCCATGATCATCTCGCGGATCTCGTTGCTGACCGTGAAGAGTTCGAAGATGCCGACGCGGCCGCGGAAGCCTGTGCCGCGACACTCCCGACATTGACCCGGTTCGTACCAGGTGGCAGGCAGGTCGAGCGCGTCGGCGGGCAGAGGCGCCTCGGGCACGTCGACGCGGCGGCGGCAATGCGGGCATAGTCGTCTCACCAGGCGCTGCGCCAGAACACCTTCAAGCGAACTGGCGACCAGGTAAGGCTCGACGCCCATGTCAAGCAGGCGCGTCGTGGCGCTGGGCGCGTCATTGGTGTGCAGCGTGGAGAAGACGAGGTGGCCGGTCAGAGACGCCTGGATCGCCGCGTCGGCCGTTTCCTTGTCGCGAAGCTCGCCGACCATGACCACGTCCGGGTCGTGGCGGAGAATGGCTCGCAGTCCGGCGGCGAATGTCAGCCCGATCTTGTGATTCACCGGGATCTGGTTCACCCCTGCGAGGTTGTACTCGACGGGATCTTCGACGGTGACCGCCTTGATCTCTTCTGAGACGATGCGGTTGAGCGAAGCGTAGAGGGTGGTGGACTTGCCCGAGCCGGTCGGTCCGGTGACGAGCAGGATGCCGTGCGGCCGGACGATGAGGCGGTCCCATGCGGTGAAGATCTGCTCGGTCATGCCGAGCGAATCGAGGCCGAAGCGGATCGAGGTCTTATCGAGGATGCGAAGGACGACGCCCTCGCCGAAGATCATCGGAATGATCGAAACGCGCAGGTCGTATTCGCTGCCTTTGTGCCGAAGGTTGATCCGTCCGTCCTGCGGCTTGCGCTTTTCGGCGATGTTGAGGTTCGCCATGATCTTGACGCGACTGATGATGGCGTTGCGGAACCGCCGGATCGACGCCGACATCGAGGGCTTGTAGAGCACGCCGTCCACCCGGTAGCGGATGTCGAGACTGCCTTCGTACGGCTCGATGTGAATGTCCGTGGCGCGCTCGGAGATCGCCTCGATGAGCAGGTCGTTGACGAGTTTGATGACCGAAGCCTGCTGGGCCTGCTCGAGTTCGTTCTTGGTCTCATCATCGGCAGCGGCGAGCCGCGCCTGCTCATCGAGATTGAACTCGGCCGACGAAGCGAGGGCGTCGAGCGTGTCGCCCGCCACGCCATAATGCTCGCGGATGAAGCGGTGCAGGTCTTCCTCGTCGGCGAGGACGAGTTCGATGGAAGTGCCGGTGAGAAGGCGCAACTCGTCGAACGCGGAAAGTTCGAATGGGTCGGAAGTGGCGACGCGGAGCGTGCCGTTGGACTGGCTGAGGGGCACGCAGTTCTGGCGGTAGACGAGTTTCGCCGGCAGTGTGCCGAGTATCTGCGGATCAGGCTCGATCTCGGTGAGATCGACGATGGGCATGTCAAACTGGTCGCCGATGGCCTTGAGCACGTCACCCTGCCGGCAGTAGCCGAGGCGGACGAGTGTGCGGTCGAGGCGCTCGCCCGTCTCCTTCTGGAGGGAGATGGCTTCCTCGAGTTGCTCGCGAGTGATGATCCCTCGATCGACGAGAATGCTGCCGATACCCACAGTGGATTGTACCGCCGTGCGGCCATGCCGCCGCAGTCGGTGCTTCCCGAGCAGATCCGACGCGCTGGGAGGCGGCGGGCTCTACTGAATTCGCACGACGTTGCTGGCGATGCAGGCGCCGACATCGAGCAATTGCAGGTATCCGCCGCAGGCGCCCGGCGCAGCATTGGACTGGAGCGTGCGACGGCCGTTGGCCCCGGCCGCACCGTCAAACACCACACGCAGCCCGCCTTCGCCGAGACCGAGCACCGTACCGGCACACGGGCTTCCCTGCGGGAGGCGGACCGCCCCGCGTGCGGCCGCGAAGAAGAGCACGGCGCGGCCGTTGGCCGTGCAGCCTCGCCACTCGATCCGTATGGGCCCGCCGCCGGGGCAGGTTGCGGCGACCGCGAGTTTCGGCCCGTCGTCATTGCGGACCTTGACGACGAATGCGTCTTCGCCGCCGTAGGCCGCATTCCCGCGGCCGAAGAAGTCGCTCGAAGTGGTGAAGCCGGCCACCATCACGTCTTCCGCGGGATCGATCGCGATTCCGCGCCCGTAGTCCAGTTGACGCCCGCCGAGATACATCATCCATCTCACGGCTCCGATGGGATCGACCTTGACCAGGAAAGCATCGGCCGATCCACCTCGGTGCGAGTTGCTTCGCCCCTCAAAGTCCTGTGAGTTCGTCCTGCCGGTCAAGAAGGCATTCCCGGCGCTGTCGAGGGCGATCGAGGAGCACGAATCGCCGCCGGTGCCTCCCAGATATGTCATCCATGCGAGATCGCCGGAGGGACGCACCTTGAGAAGAAACCCATCGACGTCTCCCCTCGGGGAGTTGATCGCGCCGTCGACGTCGGTGGAAACCGTGTAGCCGGTTACGAGGGCATCTCCCGCGCCATTCACGGCGAGGCCGCCGCTCGAATCCCAGCCGCTTCCTCCGATGTAGCGCATCCACATGAGCGTGCCGGCCGGGTTGACCCTGAGGACAAACGAGTCGTAACTGCCGCCGAGATACGCGTTGATCCGGCCGGTGAAATCAGTGGAATCCGTTCGGCCGGAAACGAAGGCGTGTCCAGTTGGGCCGACGGCGACGCCCCGGCTGGAATCCCAGCCGCTTCCGCCGAGATAGGTCATCCATTGAAGGGCGCCATTCGCATCAAGCCTGAGAAGATAGGCGTCGGCTGATCCACCCCTGGGCTGATTCAACCTGCCCGAGAAGTTCGCAGAGGTGGTAATCCCCGCTGCCCATGCATTGCCGGCCGCATCGACGGCAACATCGTTCACCCAGTCGTCGGACGATCCGCCAACGTATCGCATCCATCGCACGGTCCCGGCGGGATCCACCTTGGCGACGAACGTGTCCGTGGCGCCGCCGTGGTACGAGTTGATTCGACCGGCAAAGTCCGTTGACCTGGTGTACCCGGCAATCACGGCGTTGCCGGCGGCATCGACGGCGACGGCCTTGCCGAAGTCGCCTTCGCTCCCGCCGAGAAAGGTCATCCACAGAAGTTCGCCGGCGGCATCGACCTTGAGAACGAACGCGTCGAACGACCCGCCCATGTAGGAGTTCCCCTGCCCGGCGAAGTCGGCCGAATCGGTGTAGCCGGCGATGATCGAAGCGCCCGAGGCGTCTACGGCCACGCCCCAGCCTTCGTCGGTGCCGATTCCGCCCAGATAGGTCATCCATGTCACGTCGGGGTCTACGACGATCTCATGGTTCGGATCAATCTCGCCGGCGAGCACGATTCGATAGGCGGAACGATCGACGAGTTCAAACCGCGCGGGGATGCAGACCTTCTCCCCATCAATGACCTGCCAGGCGACCGGCGCGCAGTCGTTCAGCGTCCCCCATGCCGTCTCGATCCGCATGGCGCCGGACGGCTCAATCTGAAGCGATTCCACGCCATCGTACGCAATCCGGACCTGATCCCAGTCCGCCCGAGGCGCGACGTGGAACTGATACTTGAGAACCCCCTGCTCGCTCGCCATGACCTCGAGATCAATGCCCGCGTAGATTGAGCGGTACAGGATCGATCGATAAGCAGGCGCATCTGTAATCCACGCCGATGCGTCGCTCCCGATGAAGAAGTTGAATCGAGTCACGGCAGGATTCGCGGCGACGGGCACAACCGTATTCGATCCGGGGAAACTCACCCGTACAGCGGCCTCTTCGCCCGATTCCTGTTCGTGAACCCGCTGCGATTGCGCTGCCGGCTCCAGTCCTTGGCCTGCCTCGGCGCCGGACGGGCCAAGACTGATCTCCGGCGAGCCGACGGAAGCGCGCCGTCCATAGATCGTCAGAGACGAGTCTCGAACGGCGATGTCCAGGCCGACGGTCCGGAATCCGTACCTGACAGACCCGTCGCGCCATTGCCCCAGATTCGGAATGAAGAACAGGCCGCGGGCCGCGGCACGCATCGCCTCGCCGGGAGCCGGCTGCGACAGCGCATCATCCGTGCGCGCAAATCCTGTGGCGAGGCACAGTCCAGTTGCCAGTAGCACGCCCATTGTAAAATGATGAGCCGGTTTCAATTCGATCTCCCTTGCGCTTTGTACGGACCAGGCTGCGTGGCGCGCCGGCCCCTGCCGAGGGTCGGTCATCCAGCCTCAATGAGGGGCAAGACCATCTCAGCGGGGGACTCCGCTGTTGAGTGTATCACGGATTTCGGGCAACGCCGGGGCCGGAGTCGGATTTTCGTCCGGTCTAGTCCGGTTATTCGTGGCAGCGGTGATGGGCGGGCTGAGAAGACCCCAGCGCCGGAGATGTCAGATGCGCTCGCCCGGATGCCGCAGTGTCGCGGGGGAGGTGTCCAGGGTCAGGGCCAAGCCCGGCAGGGCCGATGCCGCTGACCCGGCTCGCGTGGTTTCCGGACGCAGGTTGCATTGGCCCGGGTGCGCCTGCGGGAATTGCCCTGCTGAAACGCGGCAGCAAGGCACTGCCCCGGACATTCGCAGACACAAGTCCCGCCGTAAGGCGCACAGGGCCGCGGGACGGTAGCATTGTTCATGGCAGATCCAACCGGCGACTCATCGGCGATCGACGAGTTGGCCCACTGGCGGGAGTACTACGCCGCGACGGAGGTGCGGCCGCCGCGCGAGACATTGCTGCGCGCGCTGGACTTTGTGCCCCATTCCGGCCGGGCTATCGACCTGGGCTGCGGCTGCGGGCACGACACACTGGCGATGCTGCGCCACGGATTGAGCGTGATCGCTGTTGACGTTCAGCCGGACGCCATCGAGCGGACGCGCCGGCAGGCGGAGCAGGCGGGTCTGGCGCAAGGGCTGACGGCGCTCTTGAAGCCGTTCGAGGAAGTCGACTTCGGTGAGTGTCACTTCGTCAACGCGTCGTTTTCTCTGCCGTTCTGCGATCTGGGGGAGTTCAATTCGCTCTGGCGCCGCATTCGCGGCGCGCTGCTTCCCGGAGGCGTCTTCGCAGGGCAACTCTTCGGCGTCAACGACCAGTGGGCGCGGGAGCCGGGCCACCATGCACACGTCTTCCTGACACGCGCCCGCGTCGACGAACTGACTTCGGGCCTGGAGCGCCTGCACTTCGAGGAAGTCGAGCGTGACGGGGAAACGGCCACGGGCAAGCCGCGCTACTGGCACGTCTTCCACATGGTCCTGCGGCAGCCGGCCAACTGATAGGCGCCGGCCGCTGTCTTCGCCGAGCGCCAGCCCTCACCGCACGGCGCGAAAGCGCAGCAACTCCGCGCGCGGCGAGAGGTAGTCAGCCAGCGCACGCTCCTCGTGGCACAGATCCGTCGAGAGGTACTTCTTGTTCGAGTCGGGCAGCACGGTGACGACCGTCGCATCCGACCCGAGTTCCTCGACGAGTTTCATCGCGCCGAGCACGTTGGCGCCCGACGAGATGCCCACAGCCAGGCCCAGCGACCGGCAGAGGCTCTGAGCCATGATGATGGCGTCGCCATCCCACACGTCGACGATGCCGTCAAGCGAATCGAGATCGATGACGGCGGGAATGAACTCGTCGGAAATGCCCTGGATGCGGTGGCAGCCGAGGTGCTTGCCGGTGCGCAGCGTCGGCGAGTTGGCGGGTTCGAGGGGATGGATGCGCACCGGGCGCCCATTGCGGCGAAGGAAGCGGGCGAGGCCCATGACGGTGCCCCCCGTGCCCACGCCGGCGATGAAGGCATCCGCCTGCCGGTCGAACGAGGCCAGTTGCCGCTCGATCTCCGGGCCGGTGGTCATCTCGTGCGCCTGCGTGTTGGCCGGGTTCTCAAACTGGCGAGGCAGGAAGGTGCGCTCATTGTCGCGCGCGTACTGCTCGGCGAGTTGCACCGCGCCGACGAACCCGCCCTGCTCCTGCGAGACGGGGATGACCTCGGCGCCGAAGTTCTGGATGAGTTGGACGCGTTCGCGGCTCATCCAGTTGGGCATGTAGATGCGCACGCGGTGGCCGAGGGCCGTGCCGAGCGCGGCAAAGGAGATGCCGGTGTTTCCGCTCGAGGCTTCGACAATGGAGTCGCCGGGCTTGAGTTCGCCCGTGGCGTAGGCGCAGCGCATGATGTGTGCGGCCATGCGGTCCTTGATGCTGCCGGTCATGTTCTCAAGTTCGTACTTGGCGAAGAGGCGGCAACGCCGGCCGTCGAAGCGATACTCGATCTCGAGCAGCGGCGTGTCGCCGATGAGCGCGGCGAGGGAGTCGACGGGCGACGGCTCGGGCGCGGTCGGCTCGAGGATATGGTGACTCAATGATCCAGGCGCCGCGTCACTCACATCGAACCTCCCGTCGGAACATCAGGAAACGCAGCGCGGATTCCGGCACGAATCGCAAGGCGGCCAACGCTAGGAGCGGCCGGCGACCCGCGCGTCCGGGTTGCTTTCCCTGATCTCGCCGCCCGGCAAGCGGAGCCGTTCCCGGTCCTTGATCGACGTGCGGCGTTCCGGGAACAGGATGATCGCTCAATTGTGCTTCGCTGCACCATTCATTGGCGGCCTCTCAAAGGCATACTCCATGGCTCATGTGCTGCTTCGGGTGGATCGGGACGGCCGCATTGTCGAAGACGTGGTATGTTTCTCGTGCAATGCGTCGCTCAAGGGAACAGGAGCGGGCGGGCTGTGCCCGGGCTGCGGCGCGAATGTCGCCCTGTCGCTCCTTGGCCGCGCGGTCGCACTTCTCGACGAGCGCGATCGCATCGACGAGCCCGTCCTCTGCCTCACGTGCGGACACATCCTGCGCGGCGTCGATCCGATGGGCGAGTGCCCCGAGTGCCGCACGCCCGTCGGACCCGCTCTCGAAATGAACCTGCTGCGATACGCGAACGCCGGGTGGCTGAAGAAGGTCGCCGACGGCCTGATGCTCTACCTCATCGCGATTCTCGCGGCGGTTGCCATGGGTTTCGCGAGCGCCGGCGTGGCGTTTGTACTGCAAGGCAATCCGGCGCTTCGCACCCTCATCAACCTGGTCGTTACGGCGCTGACGTGCGTCCTTCTGACGATCGCGATCTGGTGGGTGACGGCGGCTGACCCCGATGCGCCGCCCGCGCATGTGAAGCGGGTCGGAGCGAATCTCGCCCGGTATCTCATCATCCCGCAGTATCTCATCACACTGCCGGGCATGTATCTTGCCGCCATCGCCGCTGATCCTGCGGATCAGTTGCGCGCGAGCCTCCTGCAGATGCCGGCCGCCGCGCTGGGTGTCGTCGTCACGGCCGGGGTGCTTCTACACCTTCGCGGCCTCGCGCGGCGCATCATGGATGAGAAACTCGAGCGGTGGGCGCTGATCATTCTCTGGATCAGCGTCATCAGCTCGGGCGTGGCAGTTGCGGGCGGCGTCGTGAGCATGCTCTCGATGCTCGCGTCGGGCGCATCGCCCTCGACGGGGAACATGCCGCAGTCAGGCCCGGCGCTGATCGGCTTGATTGTCGGCGGCTTGGCCGGCTGCACGGGCGGCCTTGTCAGCCTGATTGCGATGGTCTGGCAGATTGTGCTCGTCGTGCAGTTGCGCCGGGGCTTCGCCGCCGCACTCCGCTCCGTGCTGCCTCGCTGAGCGTCGCGCTCCATGCACGCCCACCCGGCCACCAGTCAGCAGCGCACGGCTTCTCGCAACGAGCAAGGCGACGCTCCATTTCCGAGAATGCAGAACCCCTGCAAATGCAGGCGTCTTCGAGAATCATTGCGATTCAGTGGAATGCTTCGAATCAGTGCAAGTGCCCAGGAGAGGACTCGAACCTCCAAGGGATTTTACTCCCACCAGCACCTCAAGCTGGCGCGTCTGCCAATTTCGCCACCTGGGCGGGCTGGATCGCTTCCGCGATCGGGCCGGAGTATAGGCGGACTTCACAACGTCGAAAACCCGCGGCCGTTCGACCCGTTCCGCCACCTCCGCTGCTTCCGATCTGCTCATCGAAACGTGTACCGCACCCGGTTGCTCGTTCGGCACGTGGCCCGCTCGACGGACTGGACGTACACGGCCTGGCCCGCTGCTCGAGGAGGCACGTCGCGCGTGATGCGCGCCACGCCGTCGGCGTCTGCAATCTCGCCGCCGATGTGAACGGCCGCGCCGATTTCCAGCGTCAGCCCGGGACAGCCGGGCACGCTGGTGGAGCCAGTCTGAAATCCGTAGACAAAGTCGACGCGCGCGCCCGGCGCGGCGCCGCGAGCCATGATCGTGTTGGGCTGACCGGCGATGCCCGGGCGCGGCGCCGTCACGCCGATGCTGTTGTCGATCGGCGTCATGAGGAACGCGTGGGTCTGCCCGTTGATCTGTCCGGTGCCGACGATCTGCCCGCTCGCGTTGATCGCGCTGGCGGACCGGATCCACCACGTTGAGCCGGTGGGGAGCAATTCGTTGAGGTCGTACATGACACCCCGGTCCCAGACGAAGCCGCGCTGGTAGCCCTGGCCGGGATCATGCCCGCCGTACCAGGAGACTCCGACGACAACGCCGGCGTCGTTGATGCCGCGCCCTTCGCTGTTGGTGTCATAGGGCAGTGTGCCCAGCGACTCCATCTGGCCTTGGCGCCACAGGAAGGCGCGGCGCTGGTTGCGGTCGTTGCCGCCCCAGCCTGTTACCTCGGTGTGGTTGTTGATCGAGAAGGCCCATGACGCGCGTCCGGGAAAGAGGTTGCCAAGGTCCACCACCGAGCCGTCCGCCTCCCACAATGCAGCGCGCGCGTTCTCGCCCTGCGGCCAGGCAAGCCCGACGGCCTGGCCGAGGTCGTTGATCGCTTCGGCGCCGCTCTCGACGCCATTGGGGAAAGGCTGGAGAATCGTCATCTGACCGTTGAACCATCGAAAGCCGTAGTACTCGCCGTTGCCCGTTTTCGACTGCCCGACGATGTGGCCGAGGTCGTTGATGCCCTTGGCCGCGCCGAAGGAGCCGCCGAGAGTGCCGATGTCAATGATCGGGCCATTACCCCCCCATCGGAAGGGATGATCGTCGGTGCCGAAGCCTTCGCGCGATTCAGCGATGCCGCAGACGACGCCCGTCGCGTTGATGCCGGTCGCGCTGCTCTTCTTTCCGCCGGGAAGCAGTCCGAGGTCGATCATCACTCCGTCGCGCCATTGAAAGGCGTGGGCATACCAGTAGCCGTCGGCGAAGGTGGTCGAATAGCCGACGATGACTCCGGAGTCGTTGATGTCGTACGCCTCGCTGATGGTGTGTCCGAGCGTGCCGAGATCGACGACGCTGTAATGCTGAGCCTGCGCCGGAGACGTCGCGCCTGCAAGTGCGGCGAATGTCAACACGCGGCGTGCCGCTTGCAATCGGTTCGCGGTCATGCTCTCCTCCTGGTTTGCGCCTCTCGATGGGTGCGCAGTCAACATTCAGCATGCGGACTGCGGCCCGACGAGGATACGCCCCGCAGCCGGATCGGGCCGCAAGGTTCGCGTTGCCCTGCGCAGTTCGAGCCGCAGGATTCACCAGGAATCATTGGCCGAAGGGCGCGGCATCCGAACCGGGTCCGGGCCCGCAGGCGCCGCCTTGCGCAGCCCTGTGGAGCGCCTGCTCCCGGCAGCGGCGGGAGCGCGAACCTGGCGATGGTGCTCTGCAGTGCGCGGCCGGATGCCCGTCAAGGCGGGCGCGACCGCAAAGACGTGATCTCTCCGCTCGCGGTGTATTCGCCTGTTGCAGCCTCCTGCACCACTGCTCTCAGTCGAAATGAGCGTTCACCACCCGCCGTCGCCGTAGCGAGCCGGGTCTTTTTCGTAATAGCCCCGCTCGGCTTCGGCCATCTGGCGGCGCATCTCGATCATCATCTGCTGATGCGCGTTGAGGGCTTCGATCGCCGCCTGCTGGGCCTGGACGTGAAGGGGCACCACGGGGGGCGCCGCGACCGCGGGCGCAGGCGATGATGTCAGTTTGAAGAGGATCCCGCCAAGAGCCATGACGGCAAGCGTCACGCAGCCGAAGATGATGATCTTGGTATAGTCGGTGCTGCCGAACCCGCCCTGCCCGAAGTCATCGGGGTAGCAGGTGGCCTGGTTAAAAGCGGGCGGCGTGGGTACTTTGTGCCCGGCAGGTGTTCCCGGGCCGACGCCGGAACGCTGCCCGTTGAAACCGGCTGCGCCCGATCCGAATGCGTTCCGGCCGGAGGCACAGCGATTCAAGGCATTCTGGCTGCCGACGTTCTGATTGAAGGCATTCGGGCCGCCGGGATTTGAATTGATCACGTTTCGGACAGGATTGGACGACTCCGGTCGGTTCATGGCATCACCCTCCCTGCGACACGGTGCCACCGGCGTGTGGCGCGCACACGCGCCGCCGACGGGGTTGGCCGCGATCGCCGGTGCCTGCTTTCGACCCGAGCGCCGGAGAACTTGAAGCAAGTGGCGCGCGCGTTACGAAAAGTGCATGCACGGCCCATCGCGGGTGATAATCGCGTGGCTGCAGCCGAAGGATCGGTGACTCGCGGGCGAACCGCAGGCGCCGGCTCGTCCGATACGGACGAAGGACGATGAGGCGGTCCAGGTTCGCGTGGTTCCGCACCCTCCCGCTCATTCCGTGATCCGCCGGCCAGGTGGCCGATACCCCGGACGGAGACCGCTTATGGCTGCTGCGGTCAGGCTCTGACCAGGTTCACGGGCCGCCCGTGCACCGGGCCCGGCCGACGGATCAGGGAATGAGCGGTGGGGCGCCGGGCGATGGTAGGGCGCAGCCGGCGGCCGTACAATCGATGCGATGACCGACCGCGCCGGCAAGCCGGTTCCCCTCCTTGATGAAAGCACCAGCCGCGTCCGCGCGCTGATCATCATCCGGGGCGTGTTCCTGATCATGCTGTTGACGGTCGTTATGCTCAGCCTGCTTCGGGGCGGGTCGGGCTCGCCGGACGACCGGACGACGCACATCTTCGTGCAGTACTGGTGGATTCCTCTTCTCGTGGCGCTGTTCCTCGGGGGCGCGGCGATCACGGTCGACGCGCTCACCCCGCACAAGAAACTTTCAGGCATGACGGGGGCGCTGTTCGGGCTGATCGCCGGGCTGCTCGCAACCGTCGCGATCAGCTGGATCATCGAACTCCTGCTCGAAGCCCACGACATCAAGTTCGAGCCGGGCACGGCGGGAAGCCGCGTGCTCGTGGCGATCAAGGCGGCGTTCGGAATCACGCTCTGCTACCTCGGCGTGTCGGTCGTGTACAGCACACAGGACGAGTTCCGACTTGTCATCCCCTACGTCGAGTTCAGCAAGCAGTTGCGCGGGACCAGGCCGCTGATCCTCGACACCTCCGCCATCATCGACGGCCGCATCTTCGACGTCGGCACTGCGGGATTCCTCCTCGCGCCCGTTATCATCCCGCGCTTCGTGATCGAGGAACTCCAGACGCTGAGCGACTCGTCGGACAAACTCAAGCGCAACCGGGGCCGGCGCGGTCTGGACATGGTGCGCAAGATGCAGAACAGCCCCCACATCGACCTGTCAATCGTGGAC
Source organism: uncultured Planctomycetota bacterium (assembly GCA_900696685.1). GTDB lineage: Bacteria > Planctomycetota > Phycisphaerae > Phycisphaerales > UBA5793 > UBA5793. The sequence goes on along the minus strand of CAADHA010000149.1, from coordinate 5,628 downwards.
CTGAACGTGCCGGGCCTGGGCGTGGATCAGATGCTCGTGGAAGTGGCTCGCGAATACCGCGCCCACCTTGTGACGACCGACTTCAACCTCAACAAGGTCGCGGCGATCGACGACGTGAAGGTGCTCAACATCAACGATCTCGCCAATGCCCTGCGCGCCGCGGCCGTGCCCGGCGAGCGCCTCTCCGTGGTCATCATCAAGCGCGGCGAGAACAAGAACCAGGGAGTCGGCTACCTCGATGACGGCACGATGGTCGTTGTCGAGGAGTCCGTGGAATACATCGGCCAGCGCGTCGAGTGCTCTGTTACGAGTTCCATACAGACCTCCGCGGGGCGGATGATCTTCGGAGACCGGGTGGCGCCAGGCGGCTTCGATCGTCGCGCCGAGAGAGGCGGCGTCGCGGAACCGGCGGCAGAGCAGGAATCGCAGGCCGCTCCTGCCGAGATCGAAGCCGACGCGTGGGACAGCACAGACGCCGCTGCCACAGCCGCGGGGCAATCCGCCCGCCCCGGCAGCCATCGACCCGAGCCTCAGGCCCGCCGCACGTCCGGAATGCCGGGCCGGAACCCGCGCCGGACTTGACTTCGCAGTGTATTCAGTGCAGAGGCATGGTCCGCAGGCGAGGAATGGAACAATCCGGGCACGGAACCTGTTCAGATTCAGCGATGTGCGTGCGCGCCGAAATCCGGTCCGGAAACGCCCTCTGCCGGGTGTGCTGGGCAGTTGTGCTGTTGGCTGTCGCGAGCGGCGGCAAGGCGGCGGCCGGGCACGATCCTGGATACGAGGCCATAAACCTCGGCACCCTGGGCGGCCAGCACAGCGTCGCCTTCGGCATCACCCAGAATAATGAGGTGGTCGGGGCTGCCCAGACGGCCGACGGCCGGTGGCACGCCTTCCACTGGTCCGAAGGCCGGGGGATGATCGATCTCGGCGTCCTCGAAGGCTTCGACGAAAGTTTCGCCCACGCGGGCAACGAGTCCGGGCAGGTTGTCGGGCGGTCGGCCAGCGTGGACGGTCTGCGCATGCGGGCGTTCGGCTGGTCGAGCGGCAATCAATTCGACATGGGAACGCTTGGCGGTCCCGGCGCAGTTGCGCTTGGCATCAACGCGCAGGGTCACGCGGTCGGTTCAGCGCAAATCGGCAGCGGCGCATGGCGCGCCTTCGTGAGGCGCAACAGTCAGATGATCGACCTTGGAGTGCTGGAAGGTCATGTTCACAGCGGCGCGCGGGCGATCAACAACGCGGGCCTCATTGCCGGCTGGTCTGAGGATGCGCAGGGACGGCGCGTGGCCGCATACTGGCTCGAAGATCAGCCCGTCGAGATCGGCACGCTCGGCGGCGAGCATGCCGAGGCGGCCGCGGTCAGCCGCAACGGGATCATCGTGGGCTTCAGCGACACGGGAAACGAAGAGACGCACGCCTTCGTCTGGCAGAACGGGCAGATGACGGACCTGGGTACGTTCCCCATCGGCGGCGACAGTCGGGCGCTGTCGGTCAACATCCTGCGCGAAGTTGTGGGCGAAGCGTACCTGTCGTCGGTCGGTGAGTTCCAGGCCGTGCTGTGGAAGCCAGGCCGTACGATCACAAACATCAACTCGCTGCTGCCTCCTTTCTCGGAATGGAACACCCTCCAGAGCGCGTGTGGAATCTCGGACTCAGGGCACGTCTCGGGAACAGGTCGTCTGGCGACGGGCCAGACGCGGGCATATCTGCTCAAGCCGAAGCTCGGCCTTGCGAACCCGATTCCCGGTCGGGCGGGCGTGGTCAACACCTTCGACGCCACAGGCGCGACGCCATTCTCGATGGTGCACATCGTCTACGGTTTCCAGTACGGCTCGGTCGGCGTGCCGATCTGCCCGGGCGTGTCCTTCGGCATCCGTTCGCCTTCGCTGCTCAGGAGCGTGCGGGCGGACATCACGGGCCACGCGATCTTCGACCTGCCCGTGCCCGGCGCTGCGCGTCACCGGACGGTACTGTTCCAGGCTGTCGAGGCGGGGTCATGTGAGATAAGCATCATCACCATCTGGACTTTTCTGTAATGTGGAGAACGCCGGAGTGCGGCGCGCATCAGTTCTGAGATTCTGCGTCGTTTCAACCGAACAGGGCCGGGCGAGAGTCCCGGCAGGAGCAATGAGATGAACGTTTCATCAAGGATCATCGCGTGTGCAGTGATGGCCGGCGTCTTTGTCGCGGCAGGCCCCGCGGCGGCTGACGTGTGGTACATCGAGACGGACTTGAGGCACGATCAGCACATCCCGCCGACGGGAAGTCCGGCGACGGGGCATGCGTCGCTCGTCTACAACGACGAGACCAACCTTCTCGCCTGCGACATCTATATCGAAGGGATCATGCACGAGAACCTGCTCTACGGCCACCTGCACCAGGGCCGCTGGGGCTTCTACGGCGAGATGATCACCATGCTCGGACACGGGCACATGTGGGAGCACCAGGGCGACGGCCTGCATTATGCCGAGTCGGACATCTTCATCGACCCGATGTGGAAACAGGACATCATCACCGAAGGCGCCTACGTCAACATCCACACCGTCCAATGGCCCGCCGGTGAGATTCGCGGCCAGGCATGGGCCGTGCCCCGACTGAGCCATACCGATCTTCAGCGTGGCCAAGTCGTCACCTTCAGCGTCTCCCGGGTTCAGAGCGGCGAGACCGTCTACTTCCTCTACTCGATGAACGGAGTGGGGAATGGACCGTCAATCCCCGGATTGGGGGGGATGAGACTCGACCTGCTTGACCGCGTGGCGCTTATCGGCAGTGCGCAGGCGGACGCCAACGGGGCGGCGAGGCTGAGTCTCATGATCCCGCGCCAGGCTCCTCCATTGCCGATCGCACTCCAGGCGGTCATCCGGCGAGGGCCCGGTGGTCGCGACTCGGTGAAGAGCAACACCCGCTCGACCTTCATTCTGCCCTAAGACGGTATGACGGGAATGTATTTGGACCTGATCGGGTTTTGATGGTCGGGGGCTGAGCCGCGACTCCGTGGCGACCGGCGAGCGTGGGCGCCGGACGGCAGCGCTTGTGCCCTGACACGTTGCGCAAAGGCTGCCCAGACCGGCCTGTTCACATCCTCGGAATGCAAGGAGCACTTCATGTCATTCTCGACGACGACGCGGCGGACGCTCGCGCTCATCGGAGCAGCCGCCATCTTCTCTACAAGCGCGGCGCCGGCCCAGTTCGATTCGCAGAACGTCACGCTGCTGGCTCACATGCCGCTCAATGTCTTCCCGAGCAATCCGTCATCAGGCAACGACTGCTGGGGATATGTCTCTCCCTCGGGGCGCGAATATGCCCTGATGGGGCTGAGGAACGCGCTGGCGGTGGTTGAGATCACCAATCCGCGCAGTCCGGTCATCGTCGCGAGCATCCCGCATACAAGCAGCCTCTGGGCCGGGATCAAGGTCTACCGCGACCACTGCTACGTGAGCAACGAAGCCGGCGGCGGCATCCAGGTCATCAGCCTCGCCAACGTGGACAACGGGGAGGCCACGCTGGTCCGAAACGTCACGTACAACGGGCTGAGCACGACCCATACCCTCGCGGTCGATGAGCACAGCGGCTATCTCTACCTCGCCGGGGCGAACATCAACGGAGGCTCGCTGGTCTGCTTCGACGTGAGCGACCCGTCCAACCCCGTGTTCGCGGGTCAGTTTTCCGGCCCATACACGCACGAGGCGCAGGTCGTAACCTACACCCAGGGGCAGTACGCCGGCAGGCAGATCGCCTTCTGCTACAACGGCCGCACCGCCTTTGACATTCTCGACGTAACGAACAAGGCGGCGATGTTCCGGATCGGCCGAAACGTCTACGAAGGCCTCAACTACTGCCACCAGGGCTGGCTCACCGAAGACCGCCAATACGTCGTACTCAACGACGAACTCGATGAGCAGAACGGGTACACGAACGTCACGCTCTCGCGCGTCTTTGACGTCAGCGACCTGTCGGCTCCGACTCTCGCCGCGACCTTCACAACAGGCCTTCCGTCCATCGACCACAATCTGTACATCAACGGCAACTACTGCTACGAGTCCAACTACACCACCGGGCTGCGCATCTTCGACGTGACCGATCCGCTCAACGCCGTCGAGACCGGCTGGATTGACACCTATCCCGAGAACAACGGCCAGACCTTCAACGGCACATGGAGCAACTTCCCCTTCTTCCCCAGCGGCACGGTCATCATCAGCGACATCAACCGCGGCATGTTCATCGTCGATGCTTCCGCCGCCCGCGCCAGCCTGACATTCCTCTATCCCGGCGGCCGGCCTGACATGGTCCTGCCCTCCGGCGGCACGCGAATGCGCGTCGACGTCGAGGCCCGCGGGTCTGATCCGCAGCCCGGAACGGGCATCCTTCACTTCAACGGCGGCAGCGGGTGGACCTCCATCCCCATGGACATCCTCGGGCCCAACTCCTACGACGCCGTCTTCCCCCCCTCCACCTGCGGCAACACGGTTCAGTACTACGTCAGCGCCGAAACCGACCGCGGGCAGGTCGTCTACGACCCACCCGGCGCGCCGGTCGTCACGTACACCGCCATGAGCGCCTCGGACCTCAACGTGTTCCACGTGGACGACTTCAACGTCGATCGCGGCTGGACCGTGCAGAACGAGAACGTAACCGACGGCGCCTGGGTCCGCGCCATCCCCGCCCAGAACGGCAGCCGCGGCGACCCGCCGACCGACTCCGACGGATCCGGCTGGTGCTTCGTGACGGGCAACGGCCCCAACCAGGACCTCGACGGCGGGCCGACTCACATCAACTCGCCCCTCTTCGACCTCAGCGGGCGCGGCGCCGTCATGGTCTCCTTCGACCGATGGTTCTACAACGACGACCAGGACGACTTCCTCATCGCCTACGTCTCCAACAACGGCGGGACGAACTGGGTCGAGATGTGGCGCACCTCGCACGATCCGGGCTGGAAGAACCAGACCTTCATCATCAATGACTTCGTCAACCTCACGAGCACGATGCGCTTCCGCTTCACCACTTCGGACAATCCGAACAACTCGGTGACGGAGGCGGGCATCGACGCCTTCAAGTTGCTCGACGTGCGCTGCGGCGGCGGGCCGGCTTTCACGCTCGCCGTCACCGGCGAATGCCGGACGCAGGGCGGCGGACGCTTCACCTGGAGCGGCGCGCAGCCCGGCAACACCCTCGCGCTCATCTTCGCCCGCAACACCGGCTCGTTCCGCGTGCCCAACAACAACCCATGCGCGGGCACGGAACTGGGCCTGGGCTCGAACCAGATTCAACTGGCCCGCACGTTCAACTCGGGCAGCGGCGCGGGCTTCTTCAACGCCACGCTTCCCAACGGCGCGTGCGGCGGCTACTTCCAACTCCTGCAACTGAGCGACTGCGCCACCAGCAACGTCGCCCAGGCGCCGAACTGAAAACGCCCGCCCTCACCGGCAGGCAGCCCACGAGCGCAACGACCTCGCCGCCTCCGCGAGGTCGTTGTGCCTTTTGAGGCCTTGCGCGCAGGACCTGGTTCAAGGCGTGAGGAAAGCGCCCGCATGCACCCGGTCAGTCCTGGGTGGATGCACGAACGATCAGGACTGTGGGACGAACTCCTGTCCTGCATGTACCCTGCAAATCGCGGGTGAATGCAGG
>CAADHA010000148.1 GCA_900696685.1 uncultured Planctomycetota bacterium | reverse complement strand
TGGCATCGAAGTTGTTGAGATGAACCACGGGTGTACTCCTTGAAATGAGGTGTTGGATGGATCAATTGCTGGCGGAGAGCGCGGCATGGCCGCGACGGATGTGTTCAGACAGTTCAGTCCAGTCGAGGGCGATCTTGGGCGGCAGGCCGTAGCGGTTCTTGGCGATAACGTTGCTCGTGCCCTCGGTCGTCAGAGTGCGCGTGCCGTCCGGGTCGCGCGATGCGTACAGCACGGCATCGGCCCATTCGATGAACGTCGGAGCGATCCATTGGGGAATGTCTGGCGAGGCGAGACGGACGTCATAACCCTCGGGGGTTGTGATCTTCGCGTTCGCTGCGTGCGCGAGAAGCAAGACTGCGATGCCCCGGTCAGTGATCGCATTCAGCGTCGGGAGCAGTTCGCGATTGACGATGTTGGCCACGATCTCGCGGGCCTTGAAGTAGCCGCCGTGGGAGGACGAGAGCGTGTTCGTCACGGCGCCACGAGACTTGCCGTCGAGGTCCATCACAACGTACTCGACGATTCGCTGGACCGCCCAGTCGCTTGTGTCAATCGCGATGGCGCCAAGACCATCTGGCGCGTCGCGCTCGATCTCAATGAGCCAGTCGATGATCTCGGGCCAACTCTTCAGGAATGGCGTGCGCGTCAGGCCGGGCACGGCCCCCGCGCCGTTCTCACAGTCGATCAGAAGCGCGTTGGCACGGGCGGCCAGCGTAGTTTTTCCGATTCCCGGCGTACCGTAGAGGACGATCTTGGGTGGGGCAGGTGTGGTCGCGGTGATGAGTGTGTCGAGAAGGGACATGTGTGCTCCGATTCCTGGTTGCAGCGATTCGTCAACGGATTCACGACGACGCTCCGAGGTAGCACGCTGAGGCGGGCGGCGTAGAGGGCGGTGAACTGACGCCCTCTATATCTGCGGCTCGTCGCGATTCTGTCGCATGAAAGAGTCACGAAAAACCGCGCGAAGCGCCGGATCATCCCGCAGCCGCTCGATCGCCCGGTAGACGGTCGAACGGTGGAGGCCGCGCCGTCTGGCCGTTTCGTCGGGCGTCAGGTGCATGAGGGCTCGGGCGAAGCCGCGAAGCGGCTCCGGCAGCCTGTCGATCGCGGTATCGACATCCAGGCGGAGCCGAATCTCAGCAGCGCGATCGCGGGCTCGTGGCTTGAGACTGGCATCAAACGCGATGTGCAGCCAGCCCTCGTCTCTGGCCGCCTTCTGGCGGTTCCGTTCGCCGACCAGTCGCCGCGTGACCTCGCGTTCCGCCCGGTGCAGAGAGCCGCTGGCGAAAGTGTGCCATGAGGCTCGGGCTGGGTTGTAGCGCAGGGACGCCTTCACGAGTTCCGAAGCGAGCAGGGCGTAGGCTTCAGCTTCCTCATCGCGGTTCAGTCGAAGGCGTCGCCTCAGTCGGCCGGTGTGAAACTTGAGGCGGGAGATGATGTATGGATCAAAAGGGGTGAGTGCCGAATCGAAGGTGGTGCGCTGATTGGATCGGCCGCGATGGCTCATTCCGGACCTCCGCTCGTTCGGAGCGCGTGCCGGGAGCGCGACAGGTCCGGGTGGTTGGCGCTCCGGCGGGTGGCGATGTCAGTTCGACTGCTGGCCTGTCTCCCAAGACTGCCGACATGTCGCCGGAGCGGTAGCACGGTGCGCTCGATGAGCGCACAACAGCATGACTCTCAAGGAGTTACGCTTGAGATTGATCTAGGAAATCTTGAAGATTCTGAGCGACATGTCGCTGGAATCAATCGGGCTCGATGGTGAACCGAGCGCGCCACCCCTTGATGTCCTTGTCATACTCGATGGGATCCGATTCAATGCCGAAGAAGTTCCGGAGATCCTTTGCCAGTCGCTCTCGGTACTTCTGGTTCTGGCGCAGCGCGGCCCGGCTCTCCCATGTCAACTCACCCAGCCCCTTTGCAAGCGCATGGAGCAACTCCCACTGGCGAGTGGGCGCATGCGTGTGCTTGTTCACCATTCCCATCCCTTCGTAGGTGTAGGTCTTCGTCACTCCTCGAACGGTGATGGTGACGGTGTGCCCATCCTTGAACTTGATGAGCACATCGGACCAAGTCGCGCCGGTGGGCGTCGGGAAACGGGGTCTTGCGGGTTCGCCGTAGGCCTCCGGCAGATGCAATCGCAGGAACGGTCCGAGGATCGACTCCATCGGTCGAAGCAACTCGACATCGCCGTCGTCGCCGAAGTCGGCGAACTCCGGGAGCGAAATCCATTCGACAGTGGGCATGCCGGGCTTGCCTCGACTCTCAGCGGTAGCATGACGACGGGTGGGCGACACGATAATGAACGGATTGTCCGCCGATCCGGCGACGGACAGGCACGCCGCATGAAATGACTCGGGATCGGGCGACACGATGAGGTATACGGGGAAGCGCTCCCCTTCGATCGGGGCGTAGTCTCCGAGCCACCAGGTCCATTGCTGGCCCTCCAACCGTCCGGCCGTTCCCTGAAGCAGCATCGCCCGTGATATCGATTCCGCCAAGGCATCGATGCTGAAGTTGAATAGCGTCGCCGTTTCGTGATCCACGCGATCAATGCGACCAGTCAACTCGCACACTGCAAGAAGTTCACCATCGGCGCCCGGCCGAACCAGTCGATCCGACGACTCGCCGTCGAACCGGATGGCGGATGCGGTCCGGCCCGAGGCAACGAGGAATCTCGCCGCTGCGGCACCGTCGTCGTTCAACCGCTCCTGCCACTCAGTCTTGGTGCCTGACCATGCCTCTGGATGTTCGAGGAGATCCCACAGATCGTGATGATCCGCGGCACGGTGCTCAGGGCCACCCAAGAGACCGCGTTGACGGAGAAAGTGTTGGATCAGGTCCGCATCATCATCGCGAGTCAGTCGCAGTCGCGCGCCGTGGTGCAGTGTGGCCTTGCGAGGCTGGCTTGAATCGCTGAACAGGAACTCCATCTCGACCTGTTGAACATGTCCCCAGCGGAGCGGCGAAGAACGACTTTGATCCCATGCCGCGAACAGATCGCTGGCCCGCTCCTGCCTCGAATACCGAAGCTTGGGAAGGAGCAGTGTCGAAACGCCGCAGAGCGTGACGCGAGTCAGTCCCGGGACATCATCGCACCACAGACACTCACGCCCACGCTGGCGAATGGGATCGAGATTGACGACCACCCGCTGATCGAACACCTCGAGATCACCACCAAGAGCCAGACCGAACGCCGTTCTCAGCGCCTCCCGCTCGCCGACAGGCTCTTCCTTGATGGCGAGCTCCCGATGAACTGCGTCATACGACACCACGTCGAACTCGATGGGCTCGAATCCGACTGTGGTGGGCTTGCCGCTCTGCAGCGCACCGTAGCGGATGAACTGCCCTCCTCGTTGGATGACGTATTGCGCCCCTGAATGAAAGGTGAATCCGAAAACCTCGGTCGCGGCGCTGAGCCCCAGCGCCGCGAGTTTCTCAGCCAACACGACCCTGACCCGAGCGATCACTTCTGCTTGCGCAGGCTCGTGCGCGAGTTCAACGCCCGGCTTTGCGGCAAAGAGGCGAAGCGATCTGCTCCGCACACTTAGTTGGGATGCGTGTGCTCGAATCAGGGCGTTGGGGTCAATAAGCCATGCCTCGACCGCAACGTCCGCAGCAGAGAGTTCATCACCGTTCAGGCGCGCCGAGCCCGATTCTTCAAGCACTCTGCGAATTGCATCCGACCCGGTGGGAGTCGCCATCTGGTCTACGAGGTAGAGAGCATCGACAAGTTCCGCTGGAGCATGCCGCTGTGCGTCAGCGAGAATCTTCGCAAGGCCCTCGTAGTCGATCTGTTCCGGATCGGCCGGGATGGGGAAGGGCACCTGCTCGAAGTAATCTGAGAACGGATCGAGGAGTTGAAGCAGTCGGTCAGCGCGGATCTGTCTCAGCACTTCGTGTCGGGTGAAACGACGGAGCTTCTGACCTGCCATGGGTCGCGTCCTTGCGCGGGCGGTCGGGTCGCTGCTCCTTCTTCAGCGGGACCGGCTGCGGAGTATGGGGGTTGGTTTCCGCATTCTAACCCAACTGATCCGCCTCGTCACCACCCAGACAGGTTGTCCACATCTCCCTCTGCCGCCGCCAATCCACCTCCGCCGCGATCGGGCGCAGGTGCCGCTCGACGATCGGGTCGCGGCCGTGGGTGGTTGGCGGCAGGTTCATGACGGCGAGTTGGATGTCGGGGGCGAGGTGGAGCAGGTTGAGGATCTGCGTCATGCGGGCACGAGTGACATGGCCAACGTGGGCCGCTTCGGCCTGGTCGCGGATCGCGCCCGAGGCGATCAGCCCGTCGATCCGGATCGCCAGCGCTATGAGCCGGGCCACACGTGGTACTCGCTCGCGGTCTTCGACTTTCGGCTCAGGCATCGGACCGGAACGCATCCGCCGGTGTCCGCCGCCGGAGGTAGCGAAGTGCACCGCCCTGGTCACGGTCATGCCATGCACGCCGGCTCCTCCTCGGGCGCGTCTTCCAGCCCGTGGAACGTCACGCTGATCGTTTCAGCCTGTCCGTCGTATTCGACCCGCTGCACGAGCAACTGGACGAGCCGCTCGCGCTCGGCCGTCGTCAACCGCTCCCACATCGGATCGAAGGCCTCCAATGCGCCGGCGAGTTCATCCTCTTCGAGCAGCCGCGACCGAATCGACTCGATGCGCGTGTTTAGCCGGCGCATCTCCGCCGAAAGTGTGTTGATCTCCTCGCGCAAGGCGCCAGCCCGGGCCGCCGAGCCGTTGCGGTCGGCACCGCGATCAACGAGGTCGCGCAGTTCGGCACGATGTTCCTCAAGTTGTCCAGCAAGTCCATCGCGCTGGCCACTCAACTCCCCCGCCCGTTCCCGCAGCCGCTCCTGCGCTCGCCGCACCGACTCTGCCAGGATCGCGTCGTCGCGCCCCAGCGAACGAATCTGGTGGATCACGAACCGCTCCAGGTCGGGGGCCGACAGCGACGGGTTGGGGCACTCGGTCCATCCGCGCTTCTGCGCTTGCGTGCAGACGTAGTACCGATATCGCCGCTCAGCGCCCGACTTCGTCTGCTTCGCGGTATGGTGGTGGATCATCGCGCAGCGGCAGGCCTTGCAGCGCACGAGTCCTTTGAGCAGCGCGCCGTACTGATTGCGGTTGCCGCGTCCCTCAATGGTGCGGTTGGCCCGGAGCATGGAGCCGACGCGGCTAAAGATCTCCTCGTCGATGATCGCATCGTGCTGGCCGTCGAAGATGTCGCCTTTGTGCGTGACCTTGCCGAGGTAGGCGACGTTCGTGAGCAGGTGGAACAACGTGGACTTATCGAACCGGCTGCCGCCCATCGCACGGCCGGCCTTCGTCGTCCACGCCTTGTTCGTCCAGCCAAGTGCGTCGAGTCGCCGGAGCGTCTGCATGATCGACCCGCATTCGAGATAGAGGTCGAAGATGCGCCGCACGCGATCCGCCTCGGCCTCGTTGACGACGAGGCGGTTGCCTCCGGGTCGGTGCTCGATGTCGTAGCCGAGGATGGGCCTGCCTCCGCCCCACATGCCTTTGCGTTTGGCCGCAGCGATCTTGTCGCGAGTCCGCTCGGAGATGATCTCCCGCTCGAACTGGGCAAACGACAGGAGGATGTTGAGTGTGAGCCGGCCCATCGAGTGCGTCGTATTGAACTGCTGCGTGACCGAGACGAAGGAGACGCCGTGCTGCTCGAACAGACTCATCATTCTGGCGAAGTCGAGCAGCGAGCGGCTCAACCGGTCCACCTTGTAGACGACGACGCAGTCAATCAGCCCCGCCTCGATGTCGGCGAGGAGTTTCTGGACTGCCGGGCGTTCGAGGTTGCCGCCGGTGAAACCGCCGTCATCGTAACGTGTGGGAATGCAGACCCAGCCTTCGTGCTTCATGCTGGTGACGTACGACTCTGCCGACTCGCGCTGGGCGTCGAGGGAGTTGAAGTCCTGCTCCAGACCCTCCTCCGATGACTTGCGCGTGTAGATCGCGCAGCGAATCTGCTTGCTCGGCACGTGTCCATTTCGGCTGTTCATGCGGTTGCCTCCTTGCGGCGATTCTTCGTCAGGCCGAAGAAGAGCATCCCGTTCCAGTGCGAGCCGGTGATCGTGTGGGCGACGGCGCTGAGCGAGCGGTAGACCTCGCCGTCGTATTCGAACCCGTTTGGCAGGATGGCGACGCGGTGGACGACGCCCTTGAACTGACGCGTCAGAACCGTGCCGGGCGGGGGCAAGCGCTCGTCTCGTTGGATCGGCATCGGCGCGCTGGCGGTGCCGCCGGTCAGCATCGGTGCAATCGGCCCAGTCGGCGGCCGCAGCCGCAGGTCGGCGTCACGGGCCAGTTCGCCAGCCCGCCGCCGCGCCTGCTGAATTGCACGGCTGGCCAGGTCGCCCTCTGCCAGCGACTGGATCCGCCACGCCACCCGCCGCAGCAGCCATTGCCGGTTGCCCGACCGGGCCGCCTCGCCGAAGACCTCGGCGTACCGCTCCCGGAGTTGGCCGACGCTCATCTGCTCGAGGGATGCGACCTGTCTGCTCACTTCGCCGTTCATCACGCGCTCTCCACTGCGGTCCGGAGCCGTTCACCAATGGGCACAGTGAGGGCTCGATGGGGCGCGAGTTCAAGGCATGTCGCGGGAGACTTTGCGGATTCCGGAGGATCGGCGCAATCAACGGCCCGGGCGATGCCAGAGGCGAAGATGTCGAGGATTTCGGTACGCCGGTGGGCCGGCAGGAGCATCCCCATGCGGCGGTGGTGGCGAGAGTGGCGGCGTGGCGGCGATTCGTGCATGCGGTGAGTCCCGGTGCGGGAGGTCACCTTCTATATCTGCACGAAGTCGGGGAAGTGTCGCGGCAATGGGTGATCGGAAACGGGTAGGAGCGAACGATCAGCGGTAACAAGCGGTTCAGTTGCATGAGTCTCAGGCCTGGAGAGCACAAGCTGAGCTAGTGGTGGGTGCAAGTGGCCTCAAGCATGGTGCGATCGCTGGTTGACTTGCGGCGACGTGCGGACCTGCCGGTTGTACTTGACGAACAACGCAAAGGTGCGCGTATCGCAAGGAGGATCACCACTGGGCTGGTGAGCGAGCTCCGAGAAAGAAGAATCTACAAAAACACGCTGCGAAGCGTCGCGACGTCAGCAAGCGACTGCGTCGGCCCGGAGAATGAAACTGTGCCGCCCCGAAAGACATATACCCGACTTGCGATCTTGAGGACCTCACGGATCTTCTGCTCAACGATGAGCACGGCCGCACCAGAGTCGCGGCTCATCTGTTGGATTCTCTGCAACACGCCTGCGACAAGAGGTGGAGCGAGCCCGAGCGATGGCTCGTCGAGTAGGAGCAGTCGAGGAGACAGAATCAACACATTTGCCAGAGCCAGCATCTGCTTCTCTCCGCCCGAGAGCGAACCAGCCCGCTGCTCGGCGCGCGCTGCGAGAACGGGGAACAGCGTAAAGGCACGTTCCACGCTCGCCGCTAGGCGCTCGCCGCGCAACAGCGTGGTGCAGCCTACTTCGAGGTTCTCGCGGACCGTCAGGTCGGGGAATACTCGGTTGCCCTGCGGGACGTAGGCAACTCCGGCATGTAGTAGACCCACGGGTGTGGGTGTTCCGATCGAAGTGCCGTCGAGCTCAACAGTGCCGGCCCACATCGGCAGCACGCCAAATACTGCTCGCAAAAACGTCGACTTCCCAGCACCGTTGTGCCCGACTATCGCCACAATCTCGCCCGCGGCGACATCCACGCTTATCCCGCTCAGGACTTTCTTCTGTCCGTAGCCTGCCTCAAGGCCCTTGACTGAGAGCAACTTTCGCACCACTTCAGCCAAGGTAGGCCTCCATGATCTCCGGGCGATCGAGAACGTCTTTGCACGGTCCTGTGGCAATAACCCTGCCAGCGTCCATCACTGTGACGTGCTCCGCGACTTCTCGTACTGCTCGAATGTCGTGCTCGACCATGACGACGAGCTTTCCCCGCTTGCCAAGGTCGCGAAGAAGCTCCAGTATCGCGGACGCGAGGGCGCTGTGAACGCCCGCAACGGGCTCATCCAGAAGCAACACTCGCGCCTCCGTGGCGAGACAGCAAGCCAACGTCAGCAGTTTTTGCTGCCCGTAGGACAGCTCACCCGCGGCGTCGCCAGCGTTGTCAAGAAGACCAACGTGCTTCAGAACGCGGTCAACCGCCGACACGTGTTCCGCCTCCTCCCGCTTGACGCCCACGCGCAGCACGGCGCCCAACAGCGTCTCGCCTCGCTGACCGGGGCGCGCAAGTAGAGCGTTCTCGCGAACCGTGACTTGTCGGATGATCCGTAGGTCTTGGAACGTTCTGGCCACGCCCATCCGGGCAATCCGATGTGCCTGCCAACCAGTCGTCTCACGCTCACCCACAAAGCACCGACCGGAATCCGCTTGAACGAATCCAGTGAGGACGTTTAGGAGCGTCGTCTTCCCTGCGCCATTTGGTCCGATGATCGCGGTGACTCCCGAAGGGGGCAGCGCCAATCGCACATCTACAAGCGCGCGCGCCCCGTTGAACGACTTGCACACATCATGGCAGCGAAGCGTGCTCATTCATCCTCAAATCTGAACCGCAGGACGGCGGACCGCTCTCCGATATCGGAGCATCATCATGGCTACTAGTGCCGCGCCATACAGCACCTGGCGAAGTTGCGCAGCGACGAAGGGCGACAACCCAATGGCGTACAGAATCTCCGGCAGCAGCACAAGGCAGATTGCCCCAACCAGAGGCCCCCAGCGGCTCGCGGCACCACCCAGAATCACCATTGACAGCACAAGAATGGACTCCAGCACCGTGAAACTCGTCGGATCGATATACGTGATGTAGTGCGCGTACAGACCTCCGGCTGCCGCCGCGAGCGCCGCGGAGATTGCAATTGCCGTAGCCTTGAATCGAAAGGTGTTCTTCCCCAAGGATTGAGCCAGAATCTCGTCCTCTCGAATTGCTCTCAACACACGGCCAAATGGGCTGCCAACGATTCGGCCAACCACCCAGTACGCCGCGACCGCAACACATGCGGCCAGAACTGCATACTCACGCGTGGACTGAACGATCCACCCGAAGACGTTCGGCCGCGGTATTCCCGCCATGCCCAAGGGCCCGTTGGTCAACTCCATCCAATTGTTGAGAACACTCAGCACCACCATCTGAAACGCGAACGTCGCGACGGCAAAGTAGTCATCATGCACACGGAGCGATGCCAAGGAGATGATGACCGACAAGGCAGCCGCTGCGCTCATGCCACAGGCAAGCCCCCCGATGAAGGGCACTCCATGTTGGACGGCGAGAATCGCCGCGGCGTAGGCGCCAATCCCGTAGAATGCGGCGTGCGCGAGTGAAAGCAGCCCAGTGTGACCCGCGACGAGGTCGAGCGATACTGCGAGCGTCGTGTAGATGCTCACCAGGACGATGATGTGGAAGATGTAGTCCATCCTAGATAGTGACCTTGCGCAGGGGTCTCCCCCAGAGTCCCTGAGGCCGCCCTAGCAGACACACGCCCAGAACGAGGAAGACAGCAGCATCTTGCCACTGTGTAGGCAGGAACCACCCTATCAGGTGCCACGCGACTCCGATCAGCAGGGCCCCGACTATCGAACCGAGGATGCTCCCGAGGCCCCCAATCACAGCGGCCGTAAGCGCTGGAAGCAGTATGTTGAAGCCCATCATGGGAGTGAGGTCAGTGTCAAAGGCGACGAGCATGCCGGACACAGCGGCCGCAGCCGACGCAATCGCAAACGCTCCGAACGTCACGCGTTCGCGCGGGACACCGACGATGCTGGCGAGACCGGCGTCCGATGCAACGGCGCGAATGAGCAATCCAGCCCGTGTGCATCTCATGAAGACAACGATTCCCACACACAGTGCCCCGCTGATCGCGACGGATACGAGCTGCGTGGTCGTCAAATAGGCGCCGCAGATCTGGTGAGAAGCCGAGTAGCCAGTTGAACGGAGAGACAGGGTCTGACTGCCGAAGGCGAGCGACACGCACCCTTGGCCCAGAACAACAATCCCTAGTGATGCGACAAGCATTACCAGTGTCGATGCACCGGAACGGCGCATAGGCGCATAAACGGCGACTTCAATGCCGGTGCCGAGGGCGGTTGCGGCGACGACTGCGATACAGAGAGAGAGACCGCGCGGCAGTCCCCAAAGCTGCAGCGCGAACGCGGCGTAGGCGGCGAACGTGAAAACAAGGGCGTGAGCCAGGTGAAACAAGCGCTCAACGCTGAATACGAGCGAGAGGCCTAGCGCTACCAAGGCGACGGGGCCAGCTGCGATGAGACCATTGAGCAGGACCTGGACATTCATGCTCTGTGTTCCAGGGCCCTCGTGGATGCGAGAACTCGTAGTTCGCCTTCGAGAATCTGGAGTACTTCCGTCCACCGAGAACCAATTTGGATCGTGCACCACGCCTCCGGGTGCCGCAGCAGCAGCACCGCGACCTCAACCAGCGTTTCATGGGGCGGCGAGGATTGACATCCTGCTGCGCGCATGGCATCGCGCATGAGGCGCCGCAGTATGTGCCCGCGACCCTTGGCCGATGGACGCGCGCCCTCGGCCACCAGGCAGCAAAACGACCTCACGTGGTCCAAGATGATGGCGATCGCATGGGCGTCGGACATCTCCGAAAGCGGTCCGCGGAGCACTTCAGTCTCGTACCCAATCAATGTCGACGTATCGAAGACCTTGTCCTTCCCTTCCACTACCATCGCGACCCGGTCCAGCCCTAGAGCTGCCTCTGCAAGGATCCACGGAATCGTCTCGAGCCGGCCGCCGACCAGGCGATACCTTGGAAACACCACGTTGCCGATCTCAAGAAACCGGCCACACTCACAACCAGGTCGACACGAACTCGCGGTGCATGCAACCGGATCACACCGCTCGACAAACACCTCCGTATGTGGGCCGCACAGCCCGCTCCGTGCCTCTCCCGAATTCGCGCCCTCTCGCCAAAAGTTCTGAGTACCGCCGCACCGAACGGCTTGACCCGGCGAAAGTCCGACGGCGCGCCACACGGCCGCGCTTTCGTCGTCCGCGGGAATCTCGCTCCCGGAAACGTCACCTCCAGCAAATGTGGTCAGCCACAGACGGTCGCGGGGCAGCGACAGTTCGGTGAGAAGGAACCGAAGGAGAGACTCGACGACCGCTGCGGGGGAAGGGCTGTCAAAATACAGCGCGGCGCCCATCACGAATAGCGACAGATGCCTGCCCGACGTGACGGCCGCACTGTCGAAATGCCTGAAGCAGGGCTGGACTAGAACCGACCGAACCTGACCAGCGGCGTCCCCCGCCAACCTCTGTTCCATGTCGATGACGCCGGCGCTCAGCACAAACGAAGTCCTAAACGCAGGATGGAGGAGGGAGTAGGCAGGCACACTCGCGTGACCAAGAGCGCCGTAGTAGTCGCAGTACGCTCGGGCCAGCGAGTCGATCATCAAGAACCTCCCGACATGGAGGGGGTCACGCCGACACGTTGACCACAACTAGCGCAGGTGCCCTTGCGCATGCCGACGCCCTGCAAGGCTGTTTCGATGTGCACTTCGTCGACCCGAACAATTGGCTCCTTCGAGCGCTCACGCTCGATGATGCCCTTGAGCTGTCGCGCAACAGCTTCCAATTTGCGCATGTTACCCTTCCAATCGAGCGAGGGATCGATCAATCGTCGTGTAGCCTCATATGTAAGGAACACTTCCCTAGGGTCTAGCAGCTTGCGCAATCGGAAGTAGAACACAATGGGAATGTCTGGGCGCCGATCATTAAGGCCTGTCATCCGAATCTCACCGCATCGTCGAATACGGTAGTACAGGTCATCGCGCATGCGGCTCTTAACCTTCCAATGCTCGTACAGGGCCGATCCCAACAGTTCACCGAAGATTGGTTCGGTCACTCGTTCTCGTAGCGATTCGAGCGTAAGCCGCGCCGGATCCTCATTGATTAGCCCGATCACGAGCCACGGAAGCGTTTCCCATGCAGACGCGTGCCTCTTCGGCGTTCGCTTCGCTCTCGCCGATGCCGGTCGGGGCCGCTCCAGTTTCCCCTCCTCGAGCACTCGCAGCAGCATTGGCTGGGCTGAAATGTCGAGGCTGTTCAATTCATCCAAAACCAGCGTACCTCCACCCTTCAGGGGATTGGCTGCGACGTCCTGTAGCAGGCCGAGCAATCCCCCACCTCGCTCGCTTGTCTCCAGCATTACCGAACCCATGTTGATTGTCCGCTTCTGTCGATCCCAAAAATGCGGACTGAATAGCGGTATCAACTCCGACATCATCTCCTTGCCCGATCCAGGCGGCGCGACGACCAACACCGCCTGGAGTGGTGGCTCCTTCGGTTCGCCAAGACCCAAACTGGTGACCTGCCTGATGGCACTGATCATCCCGGGCGACGCCGCCATCATCTTCCGAAACACCAGCGATTCCTTCACCACCGTGCTGCGGTGCTTCATAGCGTCGCGCCGGAGCGCCCAGAGTTTGATCAGCGCGACCTCCAGATCGTCATTGTCGTTCTCGTTGTCGAGCGCACCTGGCGCTGTCGGTAGGCGACCCAGCTGTGAGTACACCAGATCCCCGCGAGTGTCAAATGCCCCCGGCGTCTTGCCCGCTTTCAGATGGTCAAACAGAAGGTGTTCCTCCCAGCTATTCTGCGACAGAATGAGAGTGGGAAGGTAAGTATTCCTCGCCTCTTCGATTAGAGCGGCGCCAACTCGTCCCAACACTGTGTCGATGGATGCGCGCGGAATCCCGGCACCCGTGGGGGCTTCCACTGCGGCGATCAGGAGGCCGTGAAACGTGCGCTTCGTACAGAGCGGCGCGGCGACAAAGTACAAACAATCGTTAGGGTTGCTGCTTGTCATCAGCGCGTAGTACAACAAAGCAAACACATTGACGTATGCCAGTTTCTCTGCCGGGCCAAGGATCTTCGATGCAATCTTCTTCTTCATGTCCGCGACACACTCGGTGGCGCGAAGTGGATCACAATTGATCCTCATGTCCGTATGAGCGCGGTCCGCGCACCAAGAGTTGAACAGCTGGCTCGCCATACTGCCTTCCGACAGG
The DNA here is from genome assembly GCA_900696685.1 of uncultured Planctomycetota bacterium. Lineage (GTDB taxonomy): Bacteria > Planctomycetota > Phycisphaerae > Phycisphaerales > UBA5793 > UBA5793. The sequence goes on along the minus strand of CAADHA010000148.1, from coordinate 2,169 downwards.
GGACCAAGGCAGGCAAATCGTTGCCAGAGGGCGACTATGTTTGCAGGATTGGTGTATGCCAGCGGCATGCGAAAGGGATGTGTTGGACCAAACCCGCGAATCTCCGTGCGGACCTTTTTCAAGTAGGCGTTGCACTCGGCATCCGATGCGCCTGGGTCGATGTGAAGGCTGAGGGTTCGGCGGGCAATCTCGTGATCAATGAAGGGCGCAATCAACGCCGGGGATCGTTGGCCGGCCGGGGGGGGCCACACCGCCGGAGTCTCGCAGAAATAGGCGTTGAAGTGCAAATGCGCCGGCGCCAACTCAGTGTTGTGGATCGCAGAGGCGATCCTCTGACGGGCATTCTCGTGGCACGCATAGGCGGCGAGGCGAAGCCTGAGCCGCTTGTGTAGAGCTTCTGGATCTGGCGTGTAGGCTGGCGGCATGGTGGTGAGGAAGAGTACTGGTTAGTCGCCCCACAGGCTGATCGTGCCAGTTGACGGGACCGCCGCGACGGAGACCGGCGCGAGAATGTCGCCTTGGGGTGAGATGGTGACATCGCCAGTTGGAAGGTGTGTCTGTTGAAGGGCGCGAATGTGGGACGACAGCAGGGCGGGGTCGTTGCCGACTGCTCGAATCCCGTCTGCGAGAAGATGGAGAGTCCCGTAATCAATGACGGCGTTGGGAGTAGGATCGGCACCGTACCGGGCCCGGTACTTGTCACGAAAGGCACGGGCCCCCGCCTCAGAAACAAACGAGAAATTGAGGACATAGCCACCGCGGACTGCTTCGTCCGCGGCCGTTACTGCATCGGGCGTGAGCACGAATCCGAGGCTCGCCACGAAGGGGCCGGCATACCCAATTTCACGAAGCTGTCGAAGACACAAGCCCATCGACCGGCCAAAGCCAACCAAAAGGACTACATCCGGCGTTCCAGAGAGGGCTTTCGTCGTCACCGTTCTGAAGTCCGTGGCCGCCCGATCGTAGAACTCCGTACCAACGATGCTGATTTCTGGATGACCACCTATGCGCGTGGATAGTTCCTGCGCGTATGCACGCCCGTAATCGTCGTTCACGGCTATGACGTACACGCGATGCCACACTGGACTGTGCTGTGCGACAAAGTCAACCAGCACACGGGCCTCGTCGGGTGCCGTGTTTGAGTATCGAAGAACGAACTGATGATTGTCCGTCACAAGCGGATGTGAGGCATTGGCGAAGAGAAGCGACTTCTTCTGGTCTGCGAGTGGTGCCAGAGCCAGAGACACGCTGCTCACGGTCGTGATGAAGTGCCGGATTCCCTTTGTGTCATAAAGGCGATTGAACGCGGTCACCGAGGACTTCGGATCAGTCATCCCGTCTTCGATGACAAGGTCAATACGGGGCCCTTTGTTGGCGGTGCCGTTGATCTCGTCGGCAGCCAAGAGGAGCGCGTTTCTGGAGGACTCGCCAAACGACGCACCCGGACCGGTGAGGGGAAGGATGGCCGCAATCCTAGTGGCCGACGAGTTGGTGTGGTTTCGCAACGCCACCCAGACACCGAGGACAAGTATGCCGCACGTAGCGGCAGCTAGGATAATCCACCGAGTTGTCGGCATTGTGCGCCTCCCTCATCAGACTACCGGAGAGTCCGCGCCAAATCCAACCCTAAACCGCCTACACGCGTGCCGCAGGGGGCCGCGCCGGCGCTACCAGTGCCCCACCCATCGCGACATTCTACCGGGTATCTACCAGGAGGCGCGAGAATCTCCAGAGCGGCCTTTACCCCGGACTCGCAGGTCACGAGATCGCCAACACCCCTTTTCATTCGTCCCATTGCCGCTCGCAGGGTTGCCGAGCGCATCTTGCCCGCAGCATGAGACTGCCAGCAAGAGCTGGTCAGGCGACTGGTGTCGAACTAGGGGTCTTCGATTGTCTGAATCTGCCCCCATGCGCGAGGTTCGTTGTGATCGCGCCCCCGATCCCGCAAACCTGTAAACCAAGAGCCGAGAGCACGAGAGAGCGAGTGGCGGCAGCGGACGTTTGGGGCCGCTGGGATCGACGCCCCCTGCTCTCGCCGCGAATCAGAGAGCGCCGAAAGGCCGCCACGGCGTGCAAACGGGGCCGGTCGGCCCGCTGGGCTGTAAACGACACGGCCTCCGCCGAGATTGGGCGGAGGCCGTGAACTCCCCGATCCGAACGGTTTCGAAC
>CAADHA010000147.1 GCA_900696685.1 uncultured Planctomycetota bacterium | reverse complement strand
GCGCAACTGCATGTACAACTTCTCGGCGACCTCGGGCATGCCGTCTTTGTTGACGAGGGGGAAGATCGCAGCCTTGATCGGCGCCAGGCGCGGGTGAAACTTCATGTACACGCCGCTGGGGCGCGACGGGTCGGGCACGTACGCCTCGCACAGCAGCGCCAGCGTGCCGCGGTCGGCCCCGGCCGACGGCTCGATGACGTGGGGGAAGTAGCGCTCGTTGCGCTCCTGATCGAAGTAGCGCATCTTGTCGCCCTTGCCGCAGGCGGTGGCGTGGGCCTTGAGGTCGAAGTCGGCGCGGTGGGCGACGCCTTCGAGTTCGCCGAAGCCGGGGGCGGTGAAGGGGAAGCGGTACTCGATGTCGGTTGTCCCCGCGCCTTCCTTGGCGTAATGCGCCAATTCATCCCTCTCATGCGGACGGCACACGAGGTTTTTCTCTCCCAATCCAATCGACTGCCACCACTTGTAGCGAGCATCGCACCAGTACTTGTACCACTGCTCCGCTTCACTTGGGTGAATGAAGAACTCAATCTCCATCTGCTCGAACTCGCGGGAGCGGTAGGTGAAGTTTCGCGGCGTGACTTCATTGCGGAAGGCTTTGCCCTGCTGCGCAATGCCGAAGGGAATCTTCACGCGGCTGGTATCGACGACGTTCCAGAAGTTGCAGAAGATGCCTTGGGCGGTTTCGGGACGGAGATACGCCTTGTTCTCCTCATCGCGCACTGCACCGACGTAGGTTTCGAACATGAGGTTGAATTGGCGAGGCGGGGTCAATGATCCCTTCTTCCCAGTAAAGGGAGACGGAATCTCGCCTGAGAACTGCTCGATTGACCGATTGGGTACGGCTCGCACTGTATATCCGCGTACTCCATCACCGAAATCCGCTTCGCCAAACCAGAAATCGTGACCAGCTACCTGAGTGAACGGTCGGCTTAACTTCTTGATTCCGATCAGACGTTGTGTACTCCGATCACTGAGTTGGGAAATCGCCTCTGCTTCATTATAAGCCACAACCGTGGCAACGGGGAGGATCGTGTTGTTGGGGTCGGCGACGCTTGTTAGCACCTGCATCACTGCTTCCGACATTTCGGAGTGAGGGATCGTTGGGTAGACGCCCTGCAGATGATCCGCACGAAATCGCTGCTTCGTCTCCTTATCATCCACCATCGGATCGTTGAACCCGCCGACGTGTCCGCTCGCCTCCCAAACCTTGGGATGCATGATGATCGTGCAATCGACGCCGACCATGTCGATGAGTTCGCCGTCCGGGCCTCGGCCCGGGCAGCGGACGATGTCGTGCCACCAGGCCTCTTTGAGATTGCGCTTGAGTTCGGTGCCCAGCGGGCCGTAGTCCCAGAAGCCGTTGATTCCGCCGTAGATCTCGGAGGACTGCCAGATGAAGCCGCGGCGGCGACACAAGGCGACGATGTCGTCCATGCTGCGCGTCGCGGCGGGGGTCGATGCTGAATTGGCGCTTTCGCTGGTCATGGAGCAAGGGTAGGAGGCATGGGCGCACAACGCGAAAATGCCCGCGGCCGCCGCGCGCCGCCGCCGTTCAGCCGCGACCCGAAGTCTCGGCGCAAAGGAGCGCGGCGAGGCTCGCGGCGAATCGAATGAAGGCGCACCCACCCCGGCCCTCTCCCACAAAGCCTGGGGAGGGAGAGCAATGCGACGCGGCGCTGCGGCGCGCGCCGTCGCAGGGCTGTCACGCACACCCTTCCGCGCCGATCACGCACGCAGGCAGCGGTCCATGCGCTCTTTAATTTCGCGCAGAACCGCCTCGCCACCGCCGGCCACCTCTGCTGTGCACCAGCCGGTGAAGGCGATGTCGCGCAGGGCCGTCCGCACTGCGGCCCAGTCCACGTCCCCCTCGCCGATCTTCGACCAGCCTGCGGCCTTGCCCCAGTCCTTCACGTCGCACTTGACGATGCGGCGGCCGAGCGTGCGGCTCCACTCCTCGGGCCGGCCGTACTTGCGGTGATTGCCGATGTCGAAGTAGACGCCGACCCAGGGGCTGCTGATCGCGTCGATGTACCGCGCGAGTTGATCGGCGCTCTGGTCGTCGCCGCCGTCGTGGTCGTAGCAGAATCGGTTCCAGACGTTTTCGATGAGGATGTGAACACCCAGTTCGGCCGCGAGGGGCAGCACGCGGTGAATCTGCTCGATCGAGCGCTCCCGGACGTGCTCGTGATTCTCCGTCTCCGCGTTGCCGGCGACGCCGGGGACGAGCAGGACGCTCGAGCCGCCGAAGGTCTTGCTGTCGCGGATGGCGTGTTCGAGGGCGGCGCGTCCCTTCTCGCGCACGGCGGGGTCGGGGTCGCTGAGGCGAGTGTTCCAGTGCACGCCGTCCACGACGCCGTGCACCGGCAGTCCCGTCTGCGCACTGGCGGCGCGGACCTCTTCGGCGCGCAGGGACGTCGGGCTGTCGAGTTCGATGCCGTCGTACCCGAGGGCTTTGAGCAGTGCGAATTTCTCGGCCAGCGGAGTGTCCACGTTGACCATGCCGTACTTGACGGCGAAGCGCAACTCGAGCGGATCCGACGGCGAGATGGAGCGGGCGGGTTGCGCGGCGCTGCCGGGCGAAAGGGGAGCGGCGGCGGCGGAACTGGCGGCGGCGCGAAGCGTGCCCGCCGCGCCCAGGACGACGGCGGCGCCGCCAACGGCCAGCGCGTCACGGCGCGAGATCGAGTGGTTGTTCATAGGACAATCGTAGCGGGGGGCGCGCTGCGGCGGGCGGTCCGCGAGGCGATGGGGCGACGCGTGCAGTCGGAGCGCCCTTCGCACGAGTGAGACGCCCGTGCGCCGGTCACATCACACGCCCAGGATCATGTTGATGCGGTCGAGCACGGTTTCGTGGAGATCGATTTCGGCCGCGCCGATGTTCTCGAGCAGTTGCTCGACCTTCGTCGCGCCGACGATGCAACTGCTCAGTTCGCTGCGACGCAGGCACCACGCCAGCGCGAGTTGGGAGGCGGTGCAGCCCATGCCTTCGGCCACCTTGGCAAGTTCGGCGGCCTTGCGGAGATTCTCCTCCGTCATGCGCGGCCGCATCCACTGCCCCTGCTTCTCATCGGCCGCCCGGGTGCCGGCAGGGGGCGCCTGGCCCGGCCTGTACTTGCCCGTCAGGATGCCCTGCGCCAGCGGGCTGAAGACGACCACGCCCAGACCCAGGCTCGCGCACGTCTGCAGGATGTTCTTCTCGACGCCGCGTTCGAGCATGTTGTAGACGGGCTGGTTGGACGCCGGCCGCGGCCAGTCGTGCTCATCGCAGATCGAGACCGCTTCGCAGATCTGGTCGCTCGTCCACTCGCTCACGCCCCAGTAGAGCACCTTGCCCTGTGCGATGAGGTCGTTGAACGCCCGGCACGTCTCGTGCAGCGGCGCGTTCACGTCGTAGCGGTGGCACTGGTAGAGGTCGATGTAATCCGTGCGCAACTCGCTCAGCGAATGATGGCACTGCTCGAAGATGTGTTTGCGCGACAGGCCGCGGTCGTTGACGCCGGGGAAGGGGTGCTCGCCGTAGGGGAAGTAGACCTTGGTGGCGAGGACGATCGTGTCGCGGCGGAAGGGGGCGAGGGACTGGCCGACGAGGGCCTCGGTCTCGCCGTTGCCGTAGACGTTGGCGGTGTCGAAGAAGTTGATGCCGTTCTCGTAGGCGGCGCGGTGGAGGCGCTGGGCGAGTTCGGCCCCCTTGTTGCGGATCGTCAGCCACGACCCGAAACTGATCGTGGAAACCTGGACGCCCCATTGGCCCAGCAGGCGATACTTCATCGAAACCTCCCGTCGCGGTCGAGTTCCGCGGTGTCCGGTGCCATTCTATCGTCCTGAAGCCCGGACACGCCGATGAGTGCATTGCCTACGCCGCCGTTGACGCCGCGAATGCTCCTGAGCGCCTATGCACAGGGATATTTCCCAATGGGTGATCCGGAGTCGGGAGAGATTCACTGGTATAGCCCCGATCCGCGCGGCCACCTGCCGCTCGATTCGTTCCACGTTCCGGACTCGCTGCGCAAGCGCGTGCGCAGCGGGGTTTTCGAGATCCGCCTAGACACGGAGTTTGAGGAAGTGATGCGGCAGTGCGCCCGGCCGCGGCGCGGTCAACCCGAGACGTGGATCAACGAGGAAATCATTCGCGCGTATGTCGATGCGCACCGGCGAGGCTTCGCGCACAGCGTGGAGGCGTGGCGGCAGGGGCGTCTGGTCGGCGGGCTTTACGGCATGTCGATTCACGCAGCCTTCTTCGGCGAGTCGATGTTCAGTCGCCCCGACCTCGGCGGCACCGACGCGAGCAAAGTCTGCCTCGTCGCGCTTGTCGATCGCCTCAAGGCGCGCGGCTTCTCGCTCCTCGACACGCAGTTCGTCAACGAGCATCTTGCGCAGTTCGGGTGCGCAGCGATCTCGCGAGAGACATGCCTCACGCGCCTCGACGCCGCGCTGCGCCGGACCGAAGTCTCATGGAAATAAACGGGACAGGTACATTTTATGTGCTTGTGAAATAAGATGTTGCGCAGGTTTTCTCGCACAAAACAAATGTACCTGTCCCGTTTGTTTTCTCACGGGGCGGGGCCGCGGCTCTGCACCGGCGTCCCCCGCTACTCGCTGTCCGCGATCTCATCGAGCAGATCAAGATCGGCGTCGCGCAGGTCGTGCTGCGCCATCTCCAGCGCCTGGTTGAGCGAGGCGATGAGGCGCTTGGTGGAACTGATCGCCTGATCCATGCTGCGTCGGCTGACGATCCGGCCGGCGAAGGGCGGCGGCTGGTGACGGTCCACGGCCTGCTGTGCGCTCAGCAGGCTCGAAAGCAGCACTTCCGCCTTGTCACGCGCTGCATTGGTCTCGATCAGCACGCGCAGCCGGCTGCCGAAACGATTGGGATTCGGTCCATCCATCTCCGCCCCTCCAGCGCCCGATAAACCCTGGCCCGCAAGACCGGACCGGCGGACGCAGATCCGCTATCGACAGGATGAGGGCCGGAGTGAACTGTTCACGCCACGAGGGACTCGGGGCGCGTCACGATCCGCGGTTCAATGCTCACGGGCGTCTCGCAGCGCTCGGGCACGAGTGAGAAGACCAGGCGCTCGGCCTCGCCGGCATCGTTCCGCTCGCAGCAGCGCTGCAGCAGGTCCAGCATTTTGCGGACCTGCCCAGGCTCGGGCGGCGGCATCGTCCAGACGTGAATGCCCGGGTGCGTCGTCGGCTGCATTGACTCGCCGTCGCACGCGAGTTCCTCGAAGAGTTTTTCCCCCGGCCGAATGCCGGTGAAGATGATGGGCATGCTGCCCGGCGAACCTTCGCGTCCTCGTGACGATCGACCTGCGACGTCGTCGACGCGCGCCTCCAGCCCATGCGCGCTGATGAATCGCCTGGCCAGATCAAGAATCCTGATCGGCTCGCCCATGTCCAGGAGCAGCACTTCGCCGCCCTTGCGGTCGTCAAGAGCCGCGGCCTGAATGACGAGCGACGCCGCCTCGGGAATCGTCATGAAGTAGCGCGTCATGTCCGGGTGCGTCACCGTCACGGGCCCGCCCTGGCGGATCTGGTCGGCCCAGATGGGCAGGACTGAGCCCGACGACGCCAGCACGTTGCCGAAGCGCACCATGCGGAAGACCGCGCTGCTCTGCTGGTTCATGTGCTGCACGTACAACTCGGCGAGGCGCTTGGTCGCGCCCATCGTCGAAGTGGGGTTGACGGCCTTGTCCGTGCTGATCATGACAAAGCGTTCGCAGCCGGACTCGGCCGCAGCGTCCGCGATGGCGACGGTGCCGAAGACGTTGTTGCGGATCGCCTCGACCGGATGATCCTGCATCATCGGCACGTGCTTGTGCGCGGCGGAGTGGAAGACGACCTGCGGCCGAATCTCGCGGCACAGCGCCAGCGTGCGCGGCGCATCAGTGACGTCGTGCAGCAGCGCTCGCCGGCGCAGGTGTGGCGCGCGCCGTGCAATCTGCCGATCAATCTCGAAAAGTGCGTTCTCGCTGCGCTCCATGAGGATGAGTTCAGCCGGGTCGAACGCGGCGCAGCGCCGCGCCAGTTCCGAGCCGATCGAACCGCCGGCGCCGGTAATGAGCACGCGACGGCCCGTGATGACCCCGGCAATCGCCGCCTCGTCGATGCGCTGCGGGCTGCGGCCGATGAGGTCGGCCACATCAATCTCGAACTGGCTGCGCGGCCCGACGCCCGCAAGTTGATCCTCGATCATCGGAAAGAAGCGGTCCGGCACGCCCAGGCGCCGCACGCCCGTGCGCAGCGCCGCAAGCGCCTCCGCCATCGCCGCGGGCAGGGAGAGGATGACCGCGTCCACGGTCTCGCGACTCACGAATTCCTCGATCTGATGGGCGAGGCCGAGCACGCGTACGCCCTGGTTCTCGATCTCGCGGCGCGCCTCGCGGCCGGCGTCGCGCCAGAGCAACGCGCCCACGACGTGCGGCCGCGCGGCCTCGGCAAGCAGCGTCAACTGCGCGTGGACCTGCAAGAGCGATTCGACCGTACCGATGAGGATCGCGCGGCGCGGCGCGCCATGATCGCGCGTGGATTGAATGGCACGTGACATGACTCCCTGATCGGCGATGCGGCTAAGATTTCAACCCTTTTCGATGTTCCGACGGAGCCTGCCGCTTGCCATCTCCCGCCCCGCCTCCTCTGCACGCCGTCATTGTCGCGGCCGTCGATGCGCACCTCGCCCGGGCCGTGGCGGAGATGGACCTTCCGGCAAATCTTGCGCAGGCAGTCGAATACTCGCTTCTCCAGGGGGGCAAACGCCTTCGGCCGACGCTCGCCCTGCTCAGTTGCGAGGCCGTCGGAGCGCCGCGCGACCGTGCCCTGCCCGCCGCGGCTGCGATCGAGATGATCCACGCCTTCAGCCTCGTCCACGACGACCTGCCCGCGATGGATGATGATGACCTGAGGCGGGGCCAGCCGACCTGCCACATCAGGTTCGGGCAGGCGATGGCGATTCTGGCCGGCGACGTCCTGGCGACCGCGCCCTACCTGCACATCGCGCGACACGTCAAGGACGCCGCCATTCGCAGCCGGCTCATCGAAGAACTCGCCGCCGCGACTCTGGCGATGATCGCCGGGCAGACACTCGACACCCTCGGCGGTTTTGCCGACGGCCTTACGCCGTGCCAGCGCCTCGAACTGACACACCGCTCCAAGACCGGCGCGCTGATCCGCTGCGCCTGCCGTCTCGGAGCAATCGCCGGCGAGGCGACCGAATCGCAACTGGCGGCGCTGACGGCCTACGGCGAGTCGATCGGCCTTCTCTTCCAGGTCGTCGATGACATCCTCGACGTGACCCAGTCCGCCGAGCATCTCGGGAAGCGATCGAACAAGGATCACGCCGCGGGCAAACTGACCTATCCGTCCATCCTCGGCCTCGATGAATCAACGCGGCTCGCCGAGTCGCTCGGCACGCAGGCGATCGAATCGCTCGGGCCGCTGGGGCAGGGGGCGCAGGGCCTCATCGACCTCTGCCGCTACATGGCGGTGCGGACGAAGTAGCGGCCGCTTCGCATCGCAGCACGGTGTCTCTGACGGAATGCCCCGACCGCGCTGTCGGTTAACGAGTATGCTCGAATGAACCGCAGGTGAGGAGAGTCCCATGAATTGCCGTATCGTCATTGCTTGCGTCGGCTTCACCGCCGCGGCGCTTCCCGCCGCGGCCGATGTGATTTATGACAACACTACGACCCCTGCGGGATCGCGTTCCTTCACGCAACTCCAGATCGGCGATGAGGTTGATGCAGCCGGGTCGGCGCGGCTGGTGACCGAACTGTACATCGGCGTCTCCATGCAGGGGCAGGCGGGCACGGCCGACCTTCAGGCGCGCGTCTACGCCAACGACGGCCGCGGCGGCTCGCCCGGCTCGCTCCTCTGGGAGGGGCCGGTCCTCGACAACGTATCGCTCACGGGCGGCGACGACCTCATCCGCTTCGACGTGCCGCGCGTCGAAGTCCCCGGCACGTTCACGTGGACGGTGCAGATCAGCGACGCCCGGCCCGTCGCCGCCGGACTGCCGCACTACCACCCGCCCGGCGTCGGCTCAAGCCCCGGCCGCGCCTGGTTCGGCAACGGGCAGACGTGGACGGAACTGAACGATCCGAACGGCCGGCCCATCAACTTCATGAGCCGCGTTATCGCCGTCTCGCCTTCGCAGATCACGCTGGCCGTCTCGGCGCAATGTCCGGGCGGGGGCGGGATCATCGTCGAGTGGGGAGGTGCGTCGCCCAGCGGGCAGGTGGCGCTGCTCTTTGCGCGCGGCACGGGCAACTTCATCATCCCCAACAACCGGCCCTGCGCCGGGACGGTGCTCGGCCTGTCGAGCAACCAGTTGCAGGTCGCCTTCACCGGCGGCGCCGGACAGGGCGGTTCGCGCATGATCCAGGGCAGCATCGGCCCGGGCGTCTGCGGCGGCTTCCTGCAACTCCTTGACCTGACGACGTGCGGCACGAGCAACACGGCGGAGATCAGGTAGGGCGCGTTAAGGCTTTGCGAAACGCAACAATCCAGCGTGGACCGCATGCCGGACGTCCAACGCGCCTCACGCGCCCAACGCGGTGCGTTTGGCAGAGCGTCAACGGCACCTTACGGCGCTGCGCTCGCGCACCCCACGATTCGCCGAGCCTCATCGTGGGCGTGCGTCAGATCCCATCTCCCATCGCGCCGACCGCGACGGGTTCGTCGATGGCATCGGTCCTGAGCACGCTCGCGCCGACGACCGGCTCGAATCGCGCCTGGAAGAAGCGCAGGTGCTTTGGCTCGAAGGTGAACCGCAGGCCGACGATCTTCTCGGCTTGTTCGAAGAGGTCGATGACCGCTTCTGCCGTCACGTCCATGTGCGCCTGGGTGTAGACGCGGCGGGGGATGGTAAGGCGGATGAGTTCGAGTTTCGGGAAGAGGTTCTCGCCGGTGTCATGATGGCGTCCGGCGGAGACGGCGCCGCGCTCCATTGCCCGCACGCCCGACTGGACGTAGAGGGCGGCGGCCAGTGCCTGCGCGGGAAACTCCTCGCGCGGGATGTGAGGGAGGAAGCGCGCGGCATCGACGAAGATGCCGTGCCCGCCGATCGGCCGGACGATCGGCACGCCGGCGCGGATGAGCGATTCGCCGAGGTACTCGACCTGCCCGATGCGCGCGCGGATGTGATCAAACTGCACGGACTCCTCGATGCCGATGGCCATGGCCTCCATGTCGCGCCCCGCCAGGCCGCCGTAGGTGTGCAGCCCTTCGTAGACGACGACGAGGTTGCGCGCCTCGTCGGCGAGGGCGTCATCATTCACCGCCAGCCACCCGCCGATGTTGACGAGAGAGTCCTTCTTGGCCGAGTTTGTACACCCGTCGGTGTGCGAGCACATGTCGAGGAGGATTTCGGCGATGGTGCGGTGGCCCTGGCCCTTCTCGCGCATCCGGATGAAGTAGGCGTTCTCGACGGCCCGGGTGGCGTCGAGCATGACCCGGATGCCTTGGCGGTGGCAGAGGTCGCAGGTCGCCTTGAGGTTCTCGAGGCTGATGGGCTGGCCGCCGGCCATGTTCACGTTCGTCTGGAGGCAGAGATAGGGAATGCGCCGCGGCCCGACTCGCTGGATGAGGGATTCAAGTTTGACGAGATCGACGTTGCCCTTGAAGGGCAGTTCGCTTTGCGGGTCGTGGGCCTCGTCGATGATCACGTCGACGAAGGTGGCGCCGGCGAGTTCCTGGTGGGCCTTGGTGGTCGTGAAGTACATGTTGCCGGGTACGAAGTCGCCGGGCTTGATGCACATCCTGCTGAGGATGTGCTCTGCCCCGCGCCCCTGGTGAGTCGGGATGACGTGCCGGTAGCCGTAGAAACGCCGCACGGCCGACTCGAGGTGGTAGAAGTTGCGGCTGCCGGCGTAGGCCTCGTCGCCCATCATCAGGCCCGCCCACTGCCGGTCGCTCATGGCGCTCGTGCCCGAGTCGGTGAGGAGGTCGATGTAGACATCTTCGCTGCGCAGGAGGAAGGTGTTGAAGCCGGCTTCGCGGATCGCCTCCTCTCTCTCGGTACGGGTGGTCATTCGGAGGTGCTCGACCATCTTGATCTTGAATGGTTCGGCCCAGGAGTGGCGGCGCGGCATGGCGTGGTTCCTTTCGTCGCCGGGCGGTCCCGGCATGTATCCGGACAATCGTATCTTGTATTCGCGCTCCGCGCACGCTGCCGCGACGAATCAGGGTGTTTTCCGCACGTCTGTCCGGCCTTGGCCCCTTCCGCGCAGCGCGCTACCCTCACAGCCTTGTCTGAACCCGTCCATTGACCCGGCGCGCCGCACAGGCGGCGCCGCCTGCCGCGAAAGCCCTTGACATGGCCGCCACCACCGAAACCCCTCAACAGGCCGATGAAATCACCCTCTCCCGCGTCGACATCGAAGACTCCGGCGCCGCGTGCAGGAAGGTCACCATCGAGATTCCCGCCTCGGTCATCGATGCGCGGATGAATACGGGCTTTTCCTCCCTGGTGTCGGAGGTTCGGCTCCCCGGTTTCCGGCCCGGCAAGGCGCCGCGTCGCCTCGTGGAACGCCGATTCGCGAAGGGAATGGCCGAGGAGACGCGCAACCGCCTCATGCGCGAGGCCTACACCAAGGTTCTCAAGGACCACGACCTGAGAATCATCGGCGAACCCGTCGTCGCCGACGAGAAGAGCCTCCGCCTCGAGCCGGGCAGGGCTTTCACCTTCACCTTCGAGGTCGAGGTGTTGCCCGAGTTTGAACTGCCGAAGTATGACGGCCTCTCGCTTCGCCGGCCCACGATCGAAATCACCCGCGACATGGTGGACAACGAACTGCGCATCCAGCGGGAGCGCCGCGGCCACGTCGTCGCGGTCGAGGGCGAGCCGCAGCCCGGCGACTACTTCTTCGGCAGCGCCACACTCAAGGACGAGAAGGGCGAAGTCGTCGGAACCGTGGCCGAGACCGTCAGCCGCCTTCCTCTCGAGGGTGGCGAGGATCGCGGACCGATCGCGGGCATCCAGGTCGACGGCCTTCGCGCCCTTCTCACCGGCCGCAAGGCAGGCGAGGTCGTGACCGTCCAGACCACCGGCCCGGAGAATCATGAACTCGAAGCGGTGCGCGGCAAGGCGATCACCATCGAGTTGCGCATCGCCAATGTCGGCCGCCTCATTCCGCTTACCATTGACGAACTGCTCCAGGTCTTCGGCCTGCAGATCGAAGGGCAGTTGCGCGAGCAGATCGAGAAGGCGCTCGAGGCGAAGATCGCGAGCGAGCAGCGCAGCATCCTGCATCGGCAGGTGGCGAAGTACCTCGACGAGCATACGGAGATGGAACTGCCGCAGCGCGCCAGCGCCGCGCAGACTGCACGCACCATCGAGTCCTTCCGCCTGCGCCTGCTCAACGAGGGCATGCCGGCGTACCTCGTCGAGGAGCGCATGGCCGAGATCCGCGAAGCCGGCGCCGAGCGGGCCAAGCGCGACCTCAAGCTCATGTTCATCATGGAGCGCCTCTGCGAGATCCTCAACGTCGAGACGAGTGAGGATGAAGTGAACGGCCGCATCGCCCAGATCGCCATGAGCCAGAATATGCGCCCCGAGAAGTTGCGCCAGGAGCTCATCCGCTCGGGCCGCGGTCCGATGCTCGTCAGCCAGCTCCGCCACGAGAAGGCCGCCGACCGCCTCATCGAGATGGCGAATATCACCGAGGTCACAGCCAAGGAGTGGAACAAGGAGATGGATGCGGAGCGCGAAGCCGCCAAGGCCGGCTCCGGCGGCGGTGACGGCGGGGGCGAATCGGCCCAGAAGAAGACAACCAGGAAAAAGGCTCCTTCAAAGAAGGGCAGGAAGAGCGAAGACTGAAGCGATCGGTTATCGCTCCGAGCCTGACCTTTCTCTCACGAAACTCTGACGGCAATCAACCGTCGCCGCGGCTTCCATTGGGTCGATGTGCATCACAACACAACGACCCACGCGAGGCCGGCGATGATGCGATTCGCCTTCCGCACAATCTGGATCAGCGACATTCACCTCGGCAGCCGGGGATGCCAGGCCGTCGAACTCTGCCGCTTCCTCGACCGCGTCTCGTGCGAGCGCCTCTACCTCGTCGGAGACATCATCGACTTCTGGCGCCTGCGCGGCCGTCCCTACTGGCCCCAGCCGCACAACGACGCTCTCCAGCGCCTTCTCGCCCTGCACCAGCGCGGAGCCGAGATCATCTTCATCCCCGGCAACCACGACGAGGCGGCGCGGCAGTACATCGGCCTGGAAATCGGGGGCGTGCGCATCCTTCGCCATGCCGAACACCCGCTGGCGGACGGGCGCCGGCTCTTCGTCACGCACGGCGACGAGTACGACCTTGTTGTCAGACACTCTCGCCTCATCTCGCTGCTCGGGTCCACCGCCTACGAGTGGCTCATCGTGCTCAACCGCTGGTACAACCACCTGCGGGCGGCGTGCGGGCTGAGCCGCTCCTCGTTCTCGCAGACGGTCAAGATGAAGGTCAAGAGTGCGTGCAGGTTCATCAGCGCCTTCGAGGAAACGCTGCTGGGCGAGGCGAACCGGCGTGGCCTGCAGGGCGTCATCTGCGGCCACATCCACAAGCCGGCCGCGATCGACGGCCCGGCCGCCTATTACAACTGCGGAGACTGGATCGAGCACTGCTCCGCCCTCGTCGAACTCCAGGACGGGCGCATTGAACTCATCCGAGGAACCGACGTCCTCATGCCCGAGCACGCCCCCGGTTCGATCCGCGATGCGCTCACGGGTGCGGGCAACACACTGGCTACGGCGTAGCGGCGGGCTGATCCCGCAGTGCCTCCCGGAACATCTCGGCGCAGCGCCGCCACGAAAAGCCCTGCGCGTACCTCAGGCACGAGGCCGGGTCGATCTTCAGCGCGTCGCGGATGGCCGTCGCGAGATCATCGTGCAGCACGCCGGACGCACCGGACTTCACCACGTCAATGGGTCCGGTGACGGGATAGGCCGCGACGGGCACGCCGCACGCCATCGCCTCGAGCATGACCACGCCGAAGGTGTCGGTGCGGCTGGGGAAGACGAAGACGTCGGCCGCGGCGTAGTGACGAGCGAGTTCGGCGCCCTTCTTCACGCCGACGAAGCGCGCCGCCGGGTACTTCTTCTCCAGGGAAGCGCGGACCGGGCCGTCGCCGACGAGGTACTTCGTGCCGGGCACGTCGGCCTCGAGAAACGCTTCGATGTTCTTCTCGCGCGCGATGCGGCCGACGTAGAGGCTGATGGGCCTCTCACCGGGGAGAAACGACTTGTCGCCCGGCCTGAAGAGGTCGGTGTCCACGCCGCGCGTCCAGACGCGCACGTTGGTGAACCCGCGCGCATCGAGTTCGTCCTTCACCCGGGCCGTCGGCACGAGCGTCGCCTTCGCCCGGCCGTGGAACCAGCGCATGAGGCGGTACGTCCAGCCTTCGGGGATCAGCGCGTATCGGCGCAGATACTGCGGAAACTGCGTGTGGTACGACGTGTTGAACCGCAGGCGCCGCCGGCCGCAATACAGGCGCGCCGCGATTCCGAGCGGCCCTTCCGTGGCAATGTGTATGGCGTCCGGCGTAAACTCGCGCAGCAGACGCCGCACCTTCCGACCCGGCATCCAGGCGAGCCGGATCTCCGGGTAGCGCGGGCAGGGCCAGGTGCGAAACAGTCGCGGCTGGATCACGAGCACTTCGTCGCCGATGGCTTCGAGTTGCCGGACGACGTGGCCGAGCGTCGTGACGACGCCGTTGACCTGTGGCAGCCAGGCGTCCGTGACAAGTGCAATTCGCATGTCGATTGTTGGCGTTCCGCGCGCACCGATCAGCGAGACAGCCGGTTGCTCATCGAAGGCAAACCCGGCATGGGCGCCGTGGGCAGCGCCTGGTACCAGTAGGCCGTGCTCGCGATGTCATCGGTGAGCGGTTGGTACTTGCGCGTCGGATACCACCCCAGCGCCTGGACCGTGACGCGCAGGTCGCGCGCAAAGCAGATCGGATCGGGGATGTGCCAGCGGTACAGGCCGTGGCACGGCACGCGCTCGCCGCCGATGAGCGCCTGCGGATAGCCGAGGTACGGCGTGCTGTAGGTCACCGGCCCGCTCGTTTCGGGATTGACCGCGGCGCGGAATCCCCAGGCGCCGCCGAAGTAGTCCTCGGTGCCCGTGCCGCAGATGGTGGGGTGCTCGCCGTCGCCGTCGAGGTAGAACTTGACCTCCCCCTCGCCCCACCACTGGTTCGAGAACTGGTTCCAGACGAGGTACGTGCCGACGTAATGCCCGCGCCCGCGCACGCCGTCGAGAATCGTGTGCTCGGGATGCGCGCGCGTGGTCATCGACCGCCGCCACTGGGAATGGAGGTACGCCGCCTCGGCCGGCACGTCGGTGAGCGCGTAGGTGACCTGGTAGAAGAACTCGCTCAGGTCGTGCGGCCCGTCGTTGGTGATGGTGATGCGCAGGCGCCTCGCGAAGGGCATGGGCCAGTAGGAGTTCATTCCCCCGCGCGGATTCACCGCCACCGGGATCGAGCCGATGAGCGCGCAGCCGTCGAGACCGTTGGCGAAGAAATCGCCCAGCGGGGTTTCGATGCTCGGCGTCGACTGGTCGTCGTAGTACACGCGGAGGGCGATCATGCGCAAGCGCTCGTGCAGGACGGTCATCCAGATGTGCTGCACGACGCCCGGCCCGGCAACGTCCGCCAGCACCGCCGTCTCGCCGCTGCGCACGCGGATGCACGGCCGCACCTTCCAGCCCCGGCCGAGTTCGGAGGCGGCGGGAGTGCAATGTTCATCCTGTCCCGGCGTCGCCTTCGCGCCGCCGCCTTTCGCGCCGTCGGGATTCTCGGCTGAAATCGATCGCGTCTCGGCATTCCGCAGCATCGCGATCCCGCCGAGGCCCGGTGAAGAGAAGTGTTCCAGCACGCCCGATTCCTTGCATTGCGGTGATGAGAGTCAAACTCACGCGACGGCGCTGCTCAGCATGACCTGCGCGATGATCTCGGCGGCGCGGTCCGTCTGCGCGGCCGACACATCAAGGTGAAACACGGCTCGCAGCCGCTGCGGGCCCGTATCGAACATCCGCACTCCCTCGCGTTCGAGTCTCCTGGCGAACTGCCGGCCCGTGCCCCACTGCGCATCGACGTCGAAGAAGACCATGTTCGTCTCGACTTCTGCGGCATTGAGCGAAATGCCCGGCACGCGCGCGATCCGCGCCGCGAAGCGCTTTGCATTGGCGTGATCCTCTGCGAGCCGCTTCACGTGATGGTCCAGCGCGTAGATGGCGCCGGCGGCAATGATGCCCGACTGCCGCATCGTCCCCCCGAACATCTTGCGGAAACGGTGGACGCGCTCGATCGTCTCACGGTCTCCCGCGACAACCGACCCGACCGGCGCGCCGAGTCCCTTGGAGAAGCACATCGAAACGGTGTCGACGTGGCGCGTGTACGCCGTCGGCTCGACGCCCAGCGCGATGCACGCGTTCATCAGCCGCGCGCCGTCCATGTGCACGCGCAGGCCCAGCGAGTGCGCCCGCTGGGCCACGGCCGCGACCTGCTCGACGGGCCAGATCGAACCGCCGCCGCGGTTGTGCGTGTTCTCGATCACGACGAGACGCGACTGCGGGAAATGAATCTGCGGCGGGCGCACGAGCGGGTCGAGGTCATCGGCTCTGAAGAGGCCGCGGAGGCCGCTCACGAAGCGCACCGAGCAGCCCGCGACGGCGGCAAACGCGCCGGTCTCGTAGAAGTAGAAGTGGCTCTCGTTGTGAGCGATGATCTCGTCGCCGTGGCTCGTCTGGCTGCGGATGGCGCAGAGATTGGCCATGGTGCCTGAGGGGACGTAGACGGCCGCGCCCTTGCCCAGCAGGTCCGACGCCTTCTCCTGGAGCGCCCGCACGGTCGGCTCATCGCCGAGCACATCATCGCCGACTTCCGCACGCGCCATCGCCTCGCGCATCGCCGCCGTCGGCTTCGTGACCGTGTCGCTGCGAAGATCGATGACTTCCGTTCCCATGACGACTCTGCTCCTCCCGCGCCGAAGACCGAGGCGCAATGGTAGAGGGCAGGCCGCCCGCATTTCCCCGACCGCGCCCCGCGTGTGCCGCGCCGGCGAATGAGACACCGGCCAGGCGGGCGCGGCGGCGATCGGCCGCCATGTCCGTGGACCGGCCCGTGCCTCGAGGAGGGGCGTTCGTGACTTCAACCGCTACGGAAAGCCGTGCCTCAGAACATTGCTCACTTCGCATCCCGCCGAGTCAACCGCCTGGAGATGGACAATGCGGCCGACGCCGCGCGCGGAGCGAAGAGACTCAGCCTCGCCTCGGAGTTGGCGTCCGCCATCGCGCTGCCGATGATCTGCGCCCCGCGGATGCCGACCTGGACGCCCGGGCAGCCCGGTACATTCTGTCGGCTGGTCGAGAAGCCGTAGATGAAGAAGATGCGGCGGCCCGGCTCGGCCCTGGTGGCGATGAGTTCGTTGGTCGCGCCGGGGCCGTCTCCGCGAGAAACAAACGGGACAGGTACATTTTATGTCGCTGATTACCAACAACTTACGAGAGAATTCGGGGCAGAAACAAATGTACCTGTCCCGTTTGTTTTCTCGGCGCGAGAGGTCTGCGCGCTCGGGCCGACTCTGCAACCGCCGGCCCGAAGCCCGAAGACAGACGCGTGGATTCCTCAGGGTGCGACGCGCGACAGGCCCGGGACCAAATCTCAATCCGTCGTCGCGACCGGACAGCCCATCGTGTGGATCCACCGCGCATGCGAGCACAGCGCAGACCACACCGTGCGATGTTCGGCATAGCGCACGCCGAACTCGCGGCAAACCTCTTCCACGACCTTGGAAAGCGCCGGGTAGTGAACGTGGCAGATGCGCGCGAGCAGGTGGTGCTCGATCTGAAAGTTCAGCCCGCCGAGAAACCAGGAAAGCACACGGTTGCCCCGTGCAAAGTTGACGGTCGTCTGAACCTGGTGAACCGCCCACTCCGAGTCCATGCGCACAAGCCCGTCGCTGAGATCGGCAGGCGCGGGAAATTCCGCCTCCTCCACGCAGTGCGCCAGTTGGAAAACGATGCTGAGCACGACTCCGCTCACGAACGCCGCGATCGCGTAGACTCCGACCACCGCCCACCACGGGTGAAGGAGCATGGGGATGAAGAAGGCAAGTGAAAAGAACGCGACCTTGCCGAGGACGAAGACGAGCAGGTCGAGCCCGAGCGGCCGAGGAATCCTGTGGCCGCCGATGTGCCCGGTGGCCAGCTGGCGAAAGTCGTCGTAGAAGTGCCACTTGATGGCGAGGAAGCCGTAGAGGATCCACAGGTAGATGCCCTGCGCGCGATGAAACCAGAGATGCCTTTGATGGGGCGAAAGGCGGGCGAGCAGGCCGAGGTCGATGTCGTCGTCATGGCCGTCAATGTTCGGGTAGGTGTGGTGAAAAGTGTTGTGCTTCCACGCCCAGAGATACGAACTGCCCCCCATGAGATCGAGGTTCATCGCCATGATCTTGTTGATCCAGGTGGACTCGCTGTAGCCGCTGTGCCCGCCGTCGTGCTGGATGTTGAATCCGATCGCGGCCATCGCGACGCCGAGCACCATCGCCAGCGGGATGACGAGCCACGGATTCGTTACGGCGAAGAGCAGCAGGAAGTAGGCGCCGAAGAACCACGCGAGGATCGTCACGGTCTTGAAATACATCTGCGGACAGTCACGGCGGCGGCGGCCGGTCTGCTCGAAGTAGGCGTCGACGCGGCGGCGCAGTTCGCGCACGAATCGATCGCTGCCGTTGAACTTGAGTCGCGGCGGCTGGACGGACGCAATGGTTGTGGTCAAGGGAAACTCCTGCGACGGCGCGCCACCCTTCCGAAACGGCGGAGCCGGGCGGGTCGATCCATCGGTGGAATGATAGGTCGATGAACCGCGACGCGGCTCATGGGCGGAGCGCCCGGCGCCGTCCGGGATCAAGGCGCTTGATCTATCACCAGGAGGGATCGGCGTGAAGTCATGGTTGAACGATTCGCGCAAAGCCGCTTGCCCCACCGGCGCACGCGAGTGCAGCCGCGAGTGATGCGAAGCGCGAGCGCCGCCCTCGCGAGCCGAACCCGCGCGAAAACAAAAGGGACAGGTACATTTATTTCTGCCGAGAAATCGTGCGTAACTGCTTGGCAGTCAAAGACATAAAATGTACCTGTCCCGTTTGTTTTGCCCGAGGCGGGGATCCCCAGGCGAAAACCCCCGGCGACATCGCCGGGGGCTCGTTGGTTCCAGAATGAGATGGTCGCTCGACCCGTTACACCGCCGCGAGAATCTCCTTCGTCAGGCTTTCGGGGATGCGGCGATAGGTGCACGGCTCCATTGTGCTCGTCGCGCGGCCCTGGGTGAGCGACCGCAGCGCCGTCGTGTAGCCGAACATCTCGCTCAGCGGCACTTCGGTCGTGAGGATGCGCGTGTTGCCGCGCTGTTCCATGTTGATGATGTGGCCGCGGCGGGAGTTGATGTCGCCGGTAACCGAGCCGACGTAGTCCTCGGGGGTGATGATGATGACCTTCATGATGGGTTCAAGCAGGCACAGCCCGGCCTTGGTGCAGGCGTCGCGCATGGCCAGGGCGCCGGCCTGCTCGAAGGCGATCTGCGAGGAGTCCACCGGGTGCGTCGAGCCGTCCACGAGTTCGATGCGGACGTTGAGGAGTTGATACCCGCCGAGAATGCCCGAGAGCGCGGCCTGACGGCAGCCGTGCTCGACGGATGGGACATACTCCTTGGGAATCTTGCCGCCGACGATCTTGTTTTCGAAGCCGATCGAATCGGTGAAGTCGATCTCGAGGGCTTCGGCCTCTTCGCGCGTGCATGGGTAGACGTTGATGGTGCAGTCGCCGTACTGCCCGCGTCCGCCGGTCTGCTTGACGAACTTGCCGCGGATGCCCTCGGCACAGCCGATGATGGCTTCGCGGTAGGTGACGCGCGGCTTGCCGACCTCGACGCCGATCTTCATGTCGCGCACGAGTTTGTTCTTGATGATTTCGAGGTGAAGTTCGCCCATGCCGGCGATGATGGTCTGCCCCGTTTCGTCATCGAAGTGCGAGCGGAAGGACGGATCCTCGCGGCGGATGGTGACGAGCGCCTCGCCGAGTTTGCGCTTGTCCTCAGCGGTCTTGGGCTCGATGGACATGGAGATGACCGGCTCGGGGAAGGTCATGGTTTCGAGGAGGATCGGCTCATCGGGATCGCAGAGCGTTTCGCCGGTGATGGAGTTCTTGCAGCCGATAACGCCGACGATGCTGCCGGCGGATGCGGAGTCGAGCGCGATACGGTCCTTGGCGTGCATCTCGAAGATGCGCGCGATGTTCTCCTTGCGGCCGTTGCCGGGGTTGAGGACGCGCGAGCCGCGCTCGAGCGTCCCGGAGTAGATGCGCAGGTAGGTGAGGTCGCCGTGGCTGTCGGCGACGACCTTGAAGACGAGGGCGGAGAAGGGCGCGTCCGGGTCGGGCGGGCGCGTCAGTTCCTGCTTGCGGTCCTTCGGATTGACGCCATGCACGTCGCCTGCTTCCGGCGGGCTGGGGAGGTAATCGACCACTCCGTTGAGCAGCCGCTGCACGCCGATGTATTTCAGTGCTGACCCGCAGAACACCGGGTAGCACTTGCGTTCAATGGTGCCCTTGCGGATCGCCGCCTTGATCTGCGCCGCCGTCGGCTCCCGGTCGGCGAGGAAAATCTCGGCGAGGTCGTCGTCGAGTTCCGCCGCCTTTTCGATCATCTCGTGGCGCCACAGTTCGGCCATGTCGCGCATCTCCGAGGGAATCTCGCGCTCCTCGACAACGGCGCCGAGTTCGTGGCTGTCGAAGTAATACGCCTTCATCAGGATCAGATCGATGAGTCCCTCGAACGTGTCCGCCTGGCCGATGGGAATCTGCACCGCGATGGCGTTGGCGCCGAGGCGCTCGCCGATGGACTTGAAACTGAACTCGAAGTCCGCCCCGAGCTTGTCCATCTTGTTGATGAAGCACAGGCGAGGCACGCGGTAGCGGTCGGCCTGACGCCAGACCGTCTCGCTCTGCGCCTCGACGCCTTCCTTGCCGTCGAACACGGCCACCGCCCCGTCGAGCACGCGCAGCGAGCGCTCGACCTCGATGGTGAAGTCGACGTGGCCGGGCGTGTCGATGAGGTTGATCTTGTACTCCTTGCCGTTGACGACCCAGGGGCAGGTGGTGGCGGCGGACTGGATCGTGATGCCGCGCTCCTGCTCCTCGACAAGGAAGTCCATCGTGGCGGTGCCTTCGTGGACCTCGCCCATCTTGTAGTTCTTGCCGGTGTAGAACAGGATGCGTTCCGTCACCGTGGTCTTCCCCGCGTCGATGTGGGCGCAGATGCCGATGTTGCGGGTCATATGAAGGTCGGAAGTCATGGTCGATCGTCCTTGGATATCCGATGCGTCGGGCGCCGGCTCCGTCCGGGAGCCTGGCCCCGCTGCATTGCAAACTCGTTACCGACGGGTCCGTCGGGCTTTACGAACACCGGTGCACGTCCATTCGACGGGCACGGATGAAACACGTGTTGTCCTGCGGTTGCCGGGGCGGTGGCGAGACTCGCGCCGCCCGCGGATGAAGAGAGGGTTGACAGGCCCCGTCGTTCAGTTCTTCAACCGCCCCGGGTTCACACCAGGGCGGGTCAGGGCCTCGGCGTGAACCGGAAGTCGTCTTCGTCGTTCAATGGAAGACTCCCTTCGGCCAACTCGAATAATCCGGCCCTCATCGGCCGGAACCGTCCGGATGCGGGCGAAGGCCCGCAACGAACGATCAGTGATGATAGCCTGTTCGCGGGCGACAGGCGCGTGGTTGCACGTCCGGTCCGGCGGGTCTCATCGACCATCCAAGGGGACCGGATAAGCCTGTTCAGGGGCGGCTGACGACGGAAGGCGGGGTCCGACCCCGTTTTCAGGACGAGGCCCCTTTGCGGCGCGATGCGCTTGAAACACTGGCCGATCCGCCTATCCTCGCCGGCGCGCCCGGCGCGCCCGGACTGCGGATGTGGCGGAACTGGCAGACGCGCCAGATTCAGGTTCTGGTGGGAGTAAAATCCCGTGGAGGTTCAAATCCTCTCATCCGCATTGCGTTGAGTCGGCCCGGGCAAGGTTCTCGGGCCGACGCTCGTTTTCCGCACTGCGGCCTCGCCGCCCCGGACCCTGCCATGCCCGGCGCCCAGTCGTTCTCACCGGAGATTCGCCGCCGCAACCGCGCCACGCTCGGCACGTTCATCGCCCTTGCCGTGATCCTCGCGCTCACGCCTCTGATTGTCCGTCTGACGACGCCTCGGATTCCAACGCTCAGCGTCAGCGCCCGCGAGTTGTTCCCGGACAAGGCCGGCGTGGAGTCGGGCGTAACGCTTTACGGCCGCGCCGACTCGCCGCTGACCGGGGCGGTGGCGGCGATGCTGGCTCGCTACCGGGGCGCCGCGTCTATTCTCTGCCCCGACACGCCGCAGGCCGTCGAGATCGCGCTCCTCGATGACGAGGTCCAGATCCGCCAGGTGTGGATTCAGGTCTTCGGCCGCGATGATCGCCGCCGGGGCGTGCGCGGCGTGGGCCGGGCCGCCTTCGTGCTCTACGACGCCAGGCCGGTGGCCGATCTCGATGTCCATGCGCAGGCTGCTGAAGTGGCGCACCTCCTCGGCCGGGCGCTGCTCGAACAGCAGTTGCAGGAGAGGTTGCGCCTCGTGCCTGAGTCGTATGCCATGCTCGCCGGCGAGATGATGGCCGTTGCCCTGATGCCGGATCTCCCAGAGGAGGCGTGGCGCGACTACGCCCGCCTGCGCGCCGATCAGCCGGCCCTTACGGAGAAGGCATGGCTTCGGGCATTCGACGGTGATCCATCGGCCGCGGCGCGCCTGACCACGCGGCTCATCGCCGCTGAATTCATCACCAGCCGGCGCAGCACCGATTTCATCGCCCTGATCCGCGACGGCTACGAGATGGAGACGGCCTTCCGCGCCGTCGCCAGCGGGCTGGTGACGGAAGCGGGTCGCACTGCGGACGCCCCGCCGCAATCCGTTCCTGGCACGTCGGTGGACGCGATGATCGAGCGAATCGAAGCGAAGTTGACGGCCCGCGCGCCAGGGAGCGGGACAGGCGGCGGGTGACCCCGAGCCGCCCGCGCCTGAACCTCCGCCCCCTTCAGCTGATCACATGCTCGGTGACCGGGCTGGCGCCATGCCCGATCTGCCTCCATCGCTCGGTATCCAGGAGCGGGCTGTCGAGGTCGCCGTCGTCAAACACCGAGGCGGACCGGCGCAGTTTCAGGTACAGCGGCAGGCCGAGCAGGAGCAGCGCGCCGACGGATGAGCCGAAGGCGATGCCTGCGATCTGACCCCGGCTGTCCTTCACCGGCAATGAATCGACTGTCGCAGGCGCGGAGAGGTTGGTCGTGGCGCCGTCGGTGCGCCGGCCGCGCTCCGCGTTCGAGGCGCTCACGAAGCCGATGGAGTAGGTTTCGAGGAGGCGCTGGGCCTCGTCGCGGCCGACCGTGGTCAGTTCGAAGTTGATCGTGCCGGGCTTCGAGGAGGTTGCAGCGAGATTGGCCTCGAGGAATCGGCGGAGTTGATCCGGCTCGGCGAGATCGGTGTAGCCGCGCTGCCGCAGACGCTCGGCCACGGCGTTGATGACGCCGTCGCTGAGCACCATCTGCTCATGCACGGTCTGCCAGAGGTTCGTCTGCGTCTCCGTGAGGGGGAAGCCGGGCTTGCCCTTGGCTTCGATCGCGGCGCGCGCGGTGTACGAGGTCGGCCAGAAGGTCATCACGCCGAAGTAACTGACGGCGCCGAGCACGGCGATGGTGAGCGTGAGCAGGAAGAGGTGCGTGACGACGCTCGAACGCGCCCAGCGCCTGATCATCCGCTGCTCAGCGAGTTCGAGGTTGCGCCGCACATCCGAGAGCGTGCGCTTCTCATCCTCGATCTCGCGCGCCTGCTGCGCATGCTGCTTGACGACATCGCGGGCCTTGTTGAGGCGGCGCGAGCGCTCGCGGATGGCCTGCCGCATGCGCCCGATGCGCTGGCGTCGGCGTGCGGTGAACTCGTCGTCGCGGCCCGATGAACCGGCGGAGGGCGACTTCAGTTTGCCGATCGCCGCTCTGAGTTGCTCGACCTCGCCGGCCCGATGAGCAGTCTCCGACTGCGCTTCCTTGAGCGACTTCTGCAGCGAGCGGATGTGTTCGCTGAGTTGCTCGATCGCCTGATCACGCTTGGCGATCTCCTCGTCCGTGTCCTCGCCGGGGGTGGAGGCGGTCTGTGCGGCCGCCTTCGCCTGAGATTCGAGACTCCTGATCTCCTGTTCGAGTTCAGCAATGCGCTGATCGCGTGCTGCAAGTTCGGCGGGATCGGCGCCGCCGGAATCGCCGCCTGCGCCGCGGCCGGCGGCGAGTTGCGACTCGAGGTCCGCGATGCGTGCGTCGCGCTCCGCGAGCGCGGCGAGCGCGGCGACGCCGGCCTCGATCTGCTCGGCCTGCCCGTCGAGCGCCTTGCCGAGTTCCACGAGTTTGCGCTTGGCCGCCTCGAGTTGCTGATGGCGGGAATCGAGGTCGCGCTTCGCCGCGGCTGCGGCCTGCTCCCATTCGTCCGATCGCCTCTGCGCGGCATCAAGGTCGGCCTGGAGCGAATCCGCGCGCAGCGCTGCACGCTCCGCTTCCGCCCGATGCGCCTGCTCCGCCTTCTTCGTCTCGGCGCGGAGAGACTCGAGGTGCTCCGAAAGGGCCGCCGCCTGCGATCGGGCGTCCGCCAGTTCCGCGGCGAGCGTCTCGGCGCGCTCCTGCCGCTGATTCTGAATCTCGGCGATGCGCTGCTGTGTACTCTGCATCGCAGCCTGGTGCTCGGTCTCCAGCCGGGCGCGCTGCTCGTTCAACTTCTCGGCCAGCCTCTTCGCTTCGGCCTCTTCGCGCTCCAGCGCCTGCTCCCTGGCGGCGACCTCTGCCTTCGTTCGCTCGATCTCGCCTCTCTGCTGCTCGAACGCGAGGCGATCGCGCTCGAGCGACTCTCGTGCGGCGGCGAGTTCTGCGCGAGCCTGCTCGATTTCGCGCCGCTCCGAGTCTGCCAGTTCGCACAGCGACTCGGCGTGCTTCTCGCGCTGGTCGAGTTCGCCGGTTCGCTGCCGCAGCGCCTCGGCGGCCTGCTCGAGTTCCCGGGCGCGCTGCTCGATCTCCGCCGTCTTCTGGCGAAGGGCCGCCTGCTGGTGGTGGAGTGAGTCAACGACCGCGCCGCTCTCGCGCGAGACCTTGCGCAGGCGTTCGAGCCGCCCTTCCACGTCGGCGATGATGTCAAGCACATCGCCGGCTTCCGCGTCCGCCTGACCTGTGGTCTGCGGGACCTGCGGCCTGGACTTCTCAGCGTCGTGCAGATCGGACATTTTCATCTCCTCGCAGGCCGCGATGCGGCGGGGTGGGGCGAGCCGGGCGCTCCTCCGCGTTATCGGCGTGAAGGGGGAGAGACTGAACCGGCGGCGTCGAAGTCGGCTTCGAGATTGACGCCGTTTCCGGTACGACCGATGATGCGGCCTGTCCTACGATTTCAGGCCCCTCGCCGCCCGCCTCTCGAACCGGCGGCACGCTCCCATGACCACTTCACTACGGCACATTGCGAACAGAATTGACGCCGGGGCTCGCCTCAGCCTCGACGAGGGCCTGGCCCTCTTTCGCTCCCCCGACCTCTGGGAAGTCTGCCGCCTGGCGCAGCGCGTCCGCGAGCGGTTACACGGCCGGCGGGCGTATTACAACATCAACCGCCACGTCAACTACACCAACATCTGCGCCCTCTCGTGCAAGTTCTGCTCCTTCTACCGCAAGAAGGAGGACGAGGGCGCATACGAGTTCGACGTGGACGCGATCCGCGACGAGGCGGGCCGCGCGCAGGAGGCAGGGGCGACGGAGATTCACATCGTCGGCGGCCTGCACCCCTGGCTTCCCTTCTCCTATTACATCGACATGCTCCGCGCCATCCGCGAGAGCGCGCCGCGCCTGCACATCAAGGCCTTCACGGCCGTCGAGGTCGTGCATCTCGCGCGCATCGCCAGGCGACCCAACGACATTGCCGGCGTGCTGCGCGACCTGCGCGACGCCGGCCTGGGCTCGCTGCCCGGCGGGGGGGCGGAGGTCTTCGACGATCGCGTCCACGATGAAGCATTCAAGGGCAAGATCCGCAGCGACAAGTGGCTGGAAGTCCACCGCGAAGCCCATCGCCTCGGCATGAACACCAACGCCACGATCCTCTACGGCCACATCGAGTCGCTCGAAGACCGACTGCATCACATGGACCTGCTGCGCACGCAGCAGGATGATGCGATCGCCGCGGGCGCCGGCTCAGGGCGCTTTCAGACGATCATCCCCCTGCCCTTCATTCCCGATGAGAGCGAACTCGAATACCTGCCCGGCCCGAGCGGCGTCGAGAACCTGCGCATGCTTGCGGTGTGCCGACTGATGCTCGACAACTTCCCGCACGTCAAGGCGTTCTGGATCATGCAGACGCTGGAGATGGCGGAACTGATGCTCCAGGCCGGGGCCGATGACATCGACGGCACGGTGGTGTGGTACGACATCACAAAGGTGGGCGGCGCCGGCACGCACCAGGAGACGGACGTCAACCGCCTCCGCCGCGCGATTCGAGATGCGGGTTTCGAGCCCATCGAGCGCGACACACTGTATCGACCGGTGATGCGCGACGGAGCAACGTGGGAGGTGGCGGAGGCGTAGCAGGTGCCCCGAGGCACTCAGTCATGCCTCCATAAGTCCAGGCTTGCTGATACGCCGGACAGACTCGTTCCAATCAACCTGCCATTCGCACGCACTTCGCGAGTAGGAACTCGAAGGATCTAGCCAGCGATTCGGCATCGCATACGTCAAGTGATACGCGAGGGTCTCACGATTGACGAACCCGCGCTTCAACGCCCAGACACAAACAAGGTGCCGAGAGACGCACAGCGAGTTGACGCAGAACGGCAGGAGATACCGCCTCCATTGCTCGCGCCCTCTGTTCGAATCGGCGCGAGACCCGATCTCTCTGATGTCGATTCGGTGGAAGTGAGCAACGAAGGCCAGCGACAGATGGAATACGGGGTCCGGGAGCAGGATCGCAGTCATGAACTCATCGGCTTCTGATTCGATCGATGGACGATGCGGAGACTGGGGCGAGTAAGCGTGGAGGCCACTATCCCGCTGGTGAAGTACGGTGTGTCCAAGTTCGTGAGCGATCGTCGCCCGGTAGAGTGGCTCATACTTGAGAGCGCGCGTGCAGACCGTCACATGGCGGGAGTTGGGCCGTGCGACTCCGTACACTGGGGCGCCGGAGTACCGATCAAACCGCTCCAAACACTCAACACTCAGCGTGACGCCTAGGTGATTCTCGGCGAGGTCATCCACGTCGATCGCAGCGTTGCCAAGGAGCCTCAGCGCGCTCGATGCCGTGTCGCGATTTGCCCAACGAGCCTTGCACACTCGAATCCTGCTGAGCAGTCTGGCGGCCTCAACGGCCGGCGTTTCACGTCCTTGAGAACGACAGTACTCAGTGAGCAGACGTCCAGCAGCATCCTGTGCTACAGACATGACTACCTCCTCTGGTCAACCTTGGACCGGAGTCGACGGAAGTATAACGGATCCTCGGCAGCAAGTTTAGCGAAGGTCCGCTCAGATTCAGATGAGACGGTTCCGGCCAAACCACACCACAAATCAACATCGGCGCTCAGCGCTCGGGCAATTGCTTCGATGGTCTGCTTCGGCGGCGTATGGTCGTCCTGCTCGATCATGCTCAGGAGCGCGGCGGAGAGCCCCGCCTTCGCGCTCAGCGCACGCAATGTCAACCGCTGTTCCCGCCTTGCGCGAAACACGGCGTCTCCGAGCGAACGTGCTGACTGCCCGCCTGGCATCTTGTTCAACACTATTGAGCGCACGAACAGGTGTCAAGGCAGGGACAGTCGCGAAGCGGCTTGAACCCGATCGAGCGCGACACACTGTACCGTCCGATCACGCGCGACGGGGCGGCGTGGGAAGTTCGGGAAGGCGGGGTTGCATCAGACGCCGAAGCCCACGTTCATTGAACCTGGGCTTCGGCATGCGATTCGTGATTTGTGAGCGAATGCGCGACGCGCTTGATCTGCTCACCCCGCGCTCTGCGCCCACCGGATGAGCACGTCGGCGACTTCCGGACGGCTGAACTCCGCCGGCGGCCTCTCGCCCGCCTTGAGCATGTCGCGCACCTTCGTGCCCGAGAGGTTGATGATGTCTCCGTCCGTCCAGGGGAAGGTTTTCTGGCTGACCATGCCGCCGTACTTCTTCGACCACGCGGAGTGCTCGAACTTGAGCGGCTGGATCGCGAGGTTGTCCATGTCCACTTCGTCGAAGATCTTCTGGGCGTCGTAGGTGCCGTAGTAGTTGCCCACGCCGGCGTGGTCGCGGCCGACGATGAAGTGCGAACAGCCGTAGTTCTTGCGCATGATGGCATGATGAATGGCTTCGCGCGGCCCGGCGTAGCGCATCGCCGCGGGCAGCACGCTCACCATCGTGTTCTTCGGATGGAAATAGCCCTCGACGAGGATGTTGATGCACTCCATTCGCACATCGGCGGGAATGTCGCCGGCCTTCGTCTCGCCCACCAGCGGGTGAATGAGAAGGCCGTCCACGATCTCCTGAGCGCACTTGCACACGTACTCGTGGGCGCGGTGGATGGGGTTGCGGGTCTGAAAGGCGACGACCGTCTTCCAGCCGCGCTGCTTGAACTGATCGCGGGTCTGGAGGGGGGTGAGGCGCATGTCCAGAAACGCCTCGGGCCCATCGGGATCGACGCAAAGTGTCACGACATCGACCGGCCCGGCGACGCAGGTGTCGCCTTCTTCGAGCACCTTGGCCGCGCCGGGGTGGGCAGGGTCTTCGGTGCGGAAGACATTGGGAATCTCGAGTTTCTTATCGTGGGAGAAGACTTCGGTGACGCTCATGACGCCCTGGAGCACTCCATTGGGGGCGTGGAGGGCGACGCGGTCGCCGACCTTCGGGGCCTTGGCCTTGTCCACGGAGAGGAGGACGGGAATGGCCCAGACATCGCCGCCGGCGAGGGTCATCTTCGTACAGACGCTCTCGAAGTCGGCCTTGCCCATGAAGCCGGTGAGCGGGCTGTAGCCGCCGTTGCCGATGAGTTCGAGGTCGCAGGACTGCTTGGGAGTGAGGTTGAGGCGCGGCAGTCCCTGGGCCTCGGACTTGAGTTTCCCGGCCGTGGCCGAGTCCACCAGGCGGTTGATGAGCTTTCCGCCATGGGCGGCAATCAGACCATTGGACATCGTAACAATCCTCTCCGTTTCGCGAAAACGCGGGTCGCAATGATGCGGATACGTGCAGCGCGCAAGGCGGTCTGCCTCGGCTGCAACGGGCGGGAGTATAGCGCGGGGGGGTTAAACTGCCAGTAAGGGTGATGCCTGAGGCGGGCACGAGGCAATTGGCACCAGGCACCAGGGAATGGCATCGAGCCGTTGAGCCGTGACTCGGAGGCTCAGCGCAGGGGAGCGCACTGGGCGGGCGCCCGCAAACGAACCGGGAAAATCCCATCCACCGCAGAGACCGCGGAGGGAAACAGAATCGGCGGCGACGCAGGAACCAGACCGACGCGCCAGCGAGGACGAACGGGCGCCGCCTCCGAACCCCGCGCGGCAGGCGACCGCGATGCGACTCGCCCGGAATGTTGCGCGGCCGGTTGATCACGTGATCCGCGCCCTACTTCTCAGGGTTGTACC
Source organism: uncultured Planctomycetota bacterium (assembly GCA_900696685.1). Lineage (GTDB taxonomy): Bacteria > Planctomycetota > Phycisphaerae > Phycisphaerales > UBA5793 > UBA5793. The sequence goes on along the minus strand of CAADHA010000147.1, from coordinate 23,423 downwards.
AGTCCATGATCCATCCTTCTTCACCACCGTCATCCGCGCCATCGACGCCGAACGAGTAGTGCAGGTAGGGGCGGCCATCGGGGTCGTCGGTGAGCAGGCGATAGCCGTAGGCCTTTCCGGAGGCCGGATCGATCGGGACCGCTTCGAGATACTCCGGCACGAGATCATCAAGCGACTCGGGCGATGTGCCAGGCCGCACGGAAGTCAGCATGGACGCGGGCGTGGGTATGGCATCATCCTGCTGCGCCGCGACTGGTCCGCATGTCCCGAAGCGCGCATTCGGAGACGCGCGAGATCCCCGGGGCAGCGAGTCGCTCGCGCATGCGTTCTGCGTCCCCTGCTCATCGCGGCGACAGTCGCGGCTCAGCGCGATGGTGCGAGCAGTGCCCCCGGCACGCGAGGATCGCAAAGAGCGCGCCCGCTGCGGCCGCGAGCACAAGGATGATGATCCACGGCGAGAGGCCCGTCTGCACCGCCAGCGTCGTCTTGCCGAGGTCGCCGACGGGGAGAATCGTCGCCTTCACCCAGGGGTAGACCTCGGCGTAGAGCGCAGCGCCCGTGAGCATTCCGAGGACGCCGAAGATCGCGTGGCGCGAGCCTTCGCCCATCGCCCCGACGCCCGTGCCGGGGCAGTAGCCGAGGACAGCCATGCCGATGCCGAAGATCAGACCGCCAAGCGCATTGGCCAGGAGCGTCGCGCTCTTGAGGTGCAGCGGAACGTCCCACAACTGGTGCATCGCGTACACACCGATCGAGCCGACGACCACCGCCGTCAGCATTGTCCGCAGAACCGTGTGATCGGTCCAGAGGAACTGGCCGACGATGGTGCGGAAGCGAGTGACGGCTCCGCGCTGGAGGAGGAAGCCGAAGACCAGTCCGGTGAGAAGTCCGGTGATGAGGTTCCAGAGATTGGGATCAGCCTTGAGCATGACGGCGGCCTGCCTTTCCGTAGACGAGCATCGCGGTGATTAGGCCCGCGGCGAAGAAGGAGATGAAGAAGGTCCAACTGCTGACGGCCAGTTGCAGCCCGCCACTGATGCCGTGGCCGGAGGTGCACCCGTCCGCGAGGCGGGCGCCGAAGAGCACGAGCACGCCGCCGAGGAACGCGGCCGCGTAGCGCCGCGCCCTGCCGGGCCCGAAGCGGGAGGCCCACAACTCGGGCACCTTCTCAACGTGGTAGGAGCGACCCAGCCGCGCCGAGATCAGCGCACCCAGGAACAGCCCGATGACGAGCATCATCTGCCAGTCGAGGAAGAACTTGCCCTCGCCGAGGAAGGTCTTGACGAAGTACTCGTTGGCCCTGACGTGATCCGGCGCGACCAGCGACTCAATCGCGCCCGCGGCGGAGACGAAACTCGTGCTTGTGCCCAGCGCCTTGTGCATCAGGCCGAAGGTGATCCACGAGAGGATGCCGATGCCCGCGCCGACGACATAAGGTGACCAGCGCGAGCGATTGAGAAGATTGAGCATGGCGGCTCCTTTCTGCGGCCCGCGGGCCGCGCGATTCAACGTTGCGTCAGCGCCCGTCGCCGTGCCTGCGGATGCAGGCGAGCAGGTGACGAGCGTGGGGGTTGATGACGTGGTAGTAAACCCGGCGCTCCTCTCGCCGCGATTCGACGATGCCGTAGGAGCGCATCTGGGCGAGGTGCTGGCTGACGACGGCCTGGGGGAGGTCGAGTTGCTCGGCCAGGCGGCCGACATGCACCGGGCCGCGAAGGAGCCGGTCGAGCAGCCGCAGTCGCACGGGGTGGGCGAGGATGCGGAGAACGGCTGCGGCGCGGTCGAAGGTGGCGTCGGCGATGGGTCGCGGGGCGGGGCGGGCGGCGGCGCGCGGCATGGAGTTCTCCTTGCCCATAGTATACGATCATAGACATATCAATAGTACACTATATATGAAGATGTTCGCAAAACATCGCGAAATCCGGGGATTCACCCGAGGCGGCGGAGCCGCCGGGGATCCTCGCGGGACCGTGAGCAGCCTACGCCCCCTGCGCCTTCAACTTCGCATCGATCGCGGCGTCGGTGTGCGCGACGCCGACCTGGAAGTCGGCGGCGATCCAGCGCTCCAGCGCCGCTTCATCGACGCCCTTCAATGGAAAGGCGCTCAGGTCGCGCTTCAACAGTTTCTCGGCCGCGCGCCTGCCCGAGAGGATCGAGTGATCCATGTTGAGGTACTCGAAGTCGCCGAAGCGCCCGCAGGCGTAGATGTCATGGCTTTCGAGCCAGTCGTGAATGGCTTTCGTCGCGGCCCGGTGGTCCCAGGTGTAGATGACGTAGGCGGGTTCGAGGCGCACCACGCCGCAGTGCGCCGGCTTGATCCTGCCCGCCTGCTTGCGCGTGATGAGGCCGATGCGGATCAGGCCGTCGATTGTTCTGCGCAGAAGCGTCTTTGCGTCCGTCGGGCCGACGTCCTTCCACTGGCTCACCGAGATCTCCGCCGCCACCGACGAGCAGTTGGGCGGGGCCATGCTCGCGGCGAAGTTCTTGGGCCAACTCAGGCGGTGGAAGATGAGTTTCGGATCGGGGTAGTACGCCCAGTGCATCGGCGTGAGATTCGGAATCTCCAGGCCGATGTTCACGGTGTAGACGGTGTTCCACTTGAGTTTGCCCACCGCCGCCTGCACCTCGGCGGGCACTTCGTCGGCCAGTTGCGCCAGTCTGCTGATCGGGGCCGTCGAGATGAGCGAGTCGTACCTGCACGTCGAGCCGTCCTCAAACTCGAGGATGTGCCTGGCGACGTGGATGGTCTTGACGCGTGTGAACGTGTGGACCGAGCCGTCATTCAAGTGGCTTCCCATCGCGCGCGGCAGGCTCTCCATGCCGCCCTTCTTCGGATACCAGAACTTCGCGTTGGGGCCGTACTCGCCCTTGCTCGGCGCGATGGCGCCTTCGATGGCCGTCCTGATCGGAGGCGTGAGCACGCGGTCGGCGATCCAGTCGTAACTCATCTCCTCCTGATCGATCGCCCAGACCTTGTAATTGAACGGCAGGAAGAACTCTTCGGTGATGCCCGCGCCGAAGGTCGCGTAGGCCCACTCCTTGAAGTTGCGCGGCTCGCGCTGCGGCTTCGTGTACGTCGCCTCAATCAGACCCATGAGGTTGCGCACCACCACATCATGCGGCAGGCCGAAGGTGTTGGATTGATATGGATAGGCCGTGTACGCGCCGTGAGAGAAGATGTAGGAGTACTTGGGGCGCAGGCTGAAGTTGCTCCCGAGGACGCCGGTGATGAACTTCTTGGCGTAGGGCTGCCTGGTATAGAGGATGTGGATCGAGCGGTCAAAGAGAAAGCCGCCGAAGTTCTCCGTGCAGCACAGTCCGCCGATGCGTTCGGCCTGCTCGAAAATGGCGTAGTCCTGCCTGAGGTGGAGTGCGGCGGACATGCCGGCAATCCCGGCGCCGAGGATCGCGGTCCTCACCTGCACAGGCTTGTCGCGCCCGATGAGCGGGCCGGTCGTTGGAATCGTTGCGAGGGACTGACTGCCCAGCACGCGCGCGTTGGGCGTGCGCTCCTCCGCCGCCTGCGGCTTCGCGGCCAATCCGGGGCGCGTGCGTCTGCTTCGGCGCATCCTGGTGTTCTTCGAGGGGCGTCTTTTCGCCATGTCGCTCACACGCGCGTCGGGGTCACATCGCATATCGGGGCAAACGGCGCGTGAGGTTAGCCGCAATGGTCGCCGGAAGCGATGCCGTGAGCGGTCTCGCGGCGTGCGGGAGGTTCGCATGCGGCAGGGTCTTGCGCCTCGGCGGCGCGCGATCGCGCTACCCTCTTGGCGCATGACTGAATCGCTGTCACGCCGCGCGCCCGCGAAGGTGAATCTCGCTCTGGCGGTCGGCCCGCCCGATCCGGCGAGCGGAGACCATCGCCACCCGATCTGCTCGTGGATGGCGCCGGTGTCGTTGTGCGACGATCTGACGGTGGTGCGCCTGCCGCCCGGCTCGCTCTCGCGCTACGGCCTGTTCTGGGCGGAAGACGCCCGCCACAAGCCGGAGATCAACTGGCCGATCCTCAAGGACCTCGCCGTAAGGGCGCACCTCCTTCTGCGCGAGGCGGTGGGGCGCGACCTGCCGCTGCAGATGAAGATCGAGAAGCGCATTCCGCTCGGCGCCGGCCTTGGCGGCGGCTCAAGCGATGCCGCGGCCATGCTCCTCGCCTGCAACGACCTTTTTGACCTGCGACTTCCGGCCGCCCAGCTTGTTCAACTGGCGGCGTCGCTGGGCAGTGATGTGCCCTTCTTCATCGCCGGACGATGTGCGGTCATCGAAGGCTTCGGCGAACGTCTGGCGGAGGTGAGTGACCCCGGCGATCTCCACCTTGTGCTCTGCCTGCCGCCGTACGGTTGTGCGACGGCCGAGGTGTATCGCCTCTTCGACCGCCGCGGAGCCACGCCGGCGGGATTCGAGACGGCCGCGGGGCGCGTGCGGGCCATGGCGCGCGAAGGCCGCGTCGGATCGAGCGATCCCTTCAACGATCTGGCGCAGGCCGCTTTTGACCACCAGCCGCAACTGGCCAGACTCGCCGCGGCTCTGGCCGAACTCGCGGAGCGGCCTGTGCATGTCACGGGCAGCGGCTCGACCCTCTTCGTGGCGTGCGGAGACGAGATGGAGGCGGACGCGCTGGCCGCCGCGGCGTCGGAGCGGCTCGGGACGCCCGCACTGGCCGTAGGTCTCGAAAAACCGGCTGCAGCGGCCTCGCCCGCTCGCGCGCCCGGAAGCACGGGACGCGCTCGCCGACGAACCGGCGCATGACCGGGAAGGTATCAGTGAGTTGAAGCGTCCTCTTTGCGGAACCGCCGCCATCGAGTTGAAAGGACACCGTACGTTATCATGAGCATCGCAACGAGATTCGGACACCATCGGACCCTGGCTGTCGTATTTGCCGTGCTTGCCGCCGTGCCTGGGCCGTGGCGCAGCGCGGCGCAGGCCCAGGATGATCACCCTGCGGTAGTGAAGGCGCTGGAGATCAGCGAGGCGTTCAGGGCCGTCGCCCAGGCGGCTCGACCCAGCGTGGCCCGCATCACCGGCTACACCGCCTCCGGCGCGAAGGTCGGCGGGTCCGGCTTCGTGATCGACCCTCGCGGCTACCTCGTGACCAACAACCACGTGGTCGAGTCGGCGGCGAGCCTGATCGCTGAGTTCAGCGACGGGCGCATCATCCCCGCCACCCTCGTCGGCGCCGATCCCCTGACCGACCTGGCGGTCATCCGCGTCAATGCGGAGGGCCTGAGCGCATTGGCCTTCGACTCGACCAACCACATCGAGGTGGGGCAGTGGGTGGTTGCCGTCGGCTTTCCCCTCGGCCTGGATCAGACCGTGACGGTCGGCGTGATCAGCGCGACGAACCGGCGGCTGAACATCGTTGGCACGTCCGTGGGCCGGCGCGGATACGAAGACTTCATTCAGACGGACGCGGCGATCAACCGCGGCAACTCCGGGGGGCCGCTGCTCAACCTGCGCGGCGAGGTGGTGGGCGTGAACGCGGCAATCGTGACGCAGACGGGCGGCTCGGACGGCCTGGGCTTCGCCATCCCCGCGCGTCTCGCCGGCTACATCACCGGCGAACTGATGAGCAAACGCCGCGTGGTGCGGGCCTGGCTTGGCATCGGCCTCCAGGACCTCACGCCGGCGCTGGCGCTGAGTTACGGCCTGGCGCGTGACCAGAACGGCGTGCTGCTGACGTCGGTCAACCCGGACGAGCCGGCCGGCCGCGCCGGACTGCTTCCGCAGGACGTGCTCGTCTCGATCAACGGACAGACGGTGCGCAACGTCGAGGACCTGCGCAACCAGGTCGCCGCGATGGAGCCGGGCCGGCGCGTCACCGTCGATGCGTACCGCGAGGGGCGCAAGCGCGCCTTCGAGGTCGTCCTGGCCGAGATGAACACGCCCGAGTCGGAGCGCCGGCCGATGATCAACCCCGCGTGGGGGGGGCGGCTGGGCGCACGATTCGAGGACCTCGGCGACGGCGACCTGCGCAGCCTCGGAGAACAGAGCGGTGTGCTCATCGCCCAACTCGCTCCCGGACGCCTCGGGCAACTCAGCGGCCTGACCGAAGGCGACATCATCGTCGAGGTCAACGGCGAGGCGCTGCGCTCCGTCGCAGACACGCAGAGCAACCGAAGAGACCGAATGGGAATGGTCGTGCGCAGCAGCGCCCGCTGGCTCTACGAGACGCTCGAGCGCGCGGAGGCGGGAAGCATCTTCCGTTTCACCGTCCGTCGGCGCATGCTCGACGCTTCGGGGAGATTCGTCGGATATGACCGCGTCTTCGCGGCCGTTGAAATAGAGTGATCACCTGAATCGCGCCGGCATTCTGCGGATGAACTGTGGATGATCTCGTGAAAAAAACCGCCGACCGGAGAAACTCCGAGTCGGCGGCGGGTGGATGGCACGTTCGTAAGTTGTTGGCCTGCTCAGACCTGCGTCCAGCGGACCAACCCATATACTATGGCATCCAGGTGGGCCGAATGCAAAAGGAAAACCCGCTTTTTCCGGAAAAAAGGGTCGGACAACGGGCTTCCTGGCCGCCCCGAACCCATTTTCCCGGTCTGTTCGACGGGCGATGTCCAGTTATGGGGCTATCCTCGGCCCCCCGGGAGCGGGGGGCCTAATGCCGCAATCGACTCCCCTTCGCACAACTCACCTCGATCGGCGTCATGCGTCCGGCCTCATCCGCTCTGTCCGCGGGCGCTCGCCCGTCCTCTGGCTGGCTGCCCGTTTCCTCGATCGACGCGACCGCGACGCCTTGCTGGCGGCCGGGGCATTCGTGCAGATGCTCGCCGACATTGTCGCGGGATGGGATCCTGACTCGGGTGGAAGTGCGCCGCCGGGCGAGCGCGGCCCGGAGGAATCGGCGAACAGTGGCGAAGAGACAGACGGCGGCGCTGCACCTTCGCATGGTGCGACGTCCTGCGCGTGCGGAGCGGCCTCGCTGCACGGACGCGTGCAGGTCGCGCACAACGTCATCGCGTTCGTGTTTGAAGAACAGGCGGCGTGCAAAGTCGGACGCGTGGAGATCGAGTCCTTCGCCGCCGTGCGCGCAGTGCGCGACGTCGCGCGCGAGCCGTTCGACGAACTCGTGGACGCGTGGGCCGCGCTCGCGGCGGTGAAGCGCTTCGCCACGCGTGCGGCCATCGACCGCCTGAATGCGAGGGCGGGCGAAGCATCGGCGCAACTCGTCCTCGACCTCCTCACCGAAAGGACTCCAGCGGCCGAAGTGCTGCGACAGGGGACCATGATCGCCGCGTTCATCCTCCGTGCGCGGCAACTGCTCGCCCTGCGACAGGCGTGGAGCCGGGAGCAGCGCTGCCTCATCTCTCTCGAAGACCTCGCGGCCTGCGGTCTGCGCGACATCGACCTCGGGCAGTGGCTCACTTCGGATGCGGCGGATGGTCATTCCTTCCCACCCGACCTCGAGAAGCGCTGCTTGCGACTCATGCGGTCGCAGACCGACGCCGCCCTGGCGCACCTCGCAGCCGGCGCAGGCCTGATCGAGTCGCCCGATCCGAAGCACGGGCGTGCTCTCGCCGCCTTTGCCGGATGCTGGGGCGAGATGCTTCTTGACTACATGCATCCGCCGCATGTGCAGGCCGAGCATCCGGCGGATCCGCCGCGTGCTGTTCGCTTCCGCGCGTGGCGCCATGCGATCGGTCGGCGTCTCAGCCCGCGCCTGTGCGAGCGTCTGGCGGCGGCCGAGGCCCAGGCACCGTCCTCGGGCGACTTCACCTGCCCGGCGCCCCGACCCGCTTCCCCGCGCCCGGTCGCCGGAGCCAATCGATGAACATCATCCTCATCGGCTGCCGCGGCAGCGGCAAGAGCACGCTGGCGATGATCATTGCCTATGCCCTGTGGCGGAAGGCCGTGGACATGGACGACCTCGTCCTCGCCCGATTCACCGAGCCGCGCGTTTCCGACGTGTGGAGAGTTCACGGCGAGAGCGCGTGGCGCGCCGCGGAGGCTGAAGTGATGCGGCAACTTCTCGCGGGCGATGACCAGGTGATCGCGGCCGGGGGCGGGGCGCCGACGGTCGCGGAGGTCCAGGCCATGCTCACCGAAGCGAGAAAGTCGGGGCGCGCGCGCGTGATCTACCTTCAGTGCGAGCCTCGCATCCTGCGCGAGCGTCTTGCAGCCGCGCCGGGCGATCGACCTTCGCTCACGGGTGTCGATGCGCTCGACGAGATCGAGGCCGTCGCCGCCGCGCGCGACGGCGTGTACCGCAGTTGCGCCGACTTTACGATCGACGTCTCACGCCTCACCGCGCGCGACGCGGCCGACTACCTGATGCGCACGTGTCTCTAGCGCTGCAGGCGCGCCTGCGACATCGCGGCCGGCGCCTTCATGCCTTGTCCGGCTCCGTCATCGACTTCGCGTCCAGCAGCCGGTCGAGTGTCTTCTCATCAACGAGGTTGTGCATCCGGCAGTACTCGCGGATCGTCACGCCCTCGTTGAACGCCGCCTTGGCGGCCTTGGCCGCGGCGTCGTAGCCGATCACCGGCGCCAGTTTCGTGCACAGCATCAGCGATCGCTCGACGAAGCCCGTCGCGATCTTCTCGTTGACTTCGAGACCGATGAGCAGTTTGTCCACGAAGACGTTGCTCGCGTTGGCGAGCAGGCGGATGCTCGTCTGCATGTTGTCGGCCATCATGGGCATGGCGACGTTGAGTTCGAAGAGCGAACCGATGCCGCCCATTCCGCCGAGCGTGATCGCCGCGTCGTTGCCGATGACCTGGCAGGCGACCTGCATCATCGACTCGCAGATCACGGGATTCACCTTTCCGGGCATGATGGATGAGCCGGGCTGGGTGGCCGGCAGGGCGAGTTCAAACAGGCCGCAGCGCGGGCCCGAGCCGAGCCAGCGGATGTCGTTGGCGATCTTGCTCAGCGCCACGGCGATGGTCTTGAGTTCGCCCGAAGCCTCGACGACGCAGTCGCGCGTGGCCTGGGCCTCGAAGTGGTTGGGCGCCTCGGCGAACTTGACGCCGGTGGACTTGCTCAGCGCGTCGCAAACCATCCGGCCGAACTTCGGATGCGTGTTGATGCCGGTGCCGACGGCCGTGCCGCCGATGGGCAGGTTCTCGGCGAGCCGCTGCATGGCGCGCTTGCCGCGCATCACGCAATACTCGGCCGCCGCCGCATAGCCGGAAAACTCCTGCCCGAGACGGATCGGCGTCGCGTCCATCAGGTGCGTGCGGCCGACTTTCACGATCCTGTCCCACTGCTTCGCCTTCTTCCTGAGTTCCTTCGCGAGGCGCGTGAGCGCGGGGATGAGGTTCCTGTCGATGGAGACAGCCGCGGCAACCTGCATCGCCGTCGGAAAGGTGTCGTTGCTCGACTGGCCCATGTTCACGTGGTCGTTCCGGTGGACTGCGTTCCTGTGGTCGCGCGAGCCGATCGGCTTCTTCGCCGCCAGGCAGGTGAGGTTGGCGATCACCTCGTTGACGTTCATGTTCGTGCTCGTGCCCGAGCCGGTCTGGAAAATGTCGATGGGGAACTCGCGGTCGTGCTTGCCCTGCGCGATGGCCTCGGCGGCCTTGATGATTGCTTTGCCGCGCGGCTCATCGAGTTTCTTGAGCGCGAGGTTCGCCTCGGCACACGCCCGCTTGAGCAGGCCGAAGGCGTGAATCACCTCGGCGGGCACGGGGCGCGACGAGATGGGAAAGTTCTCAACGGCCCGCTGCGTCGTGGCGCCGTAGAGCGCCTCGGCCGGGACGGTCATCTCGCCCATCGAATCCTTCTCAACGCGCGTTGCGGTCATGCGACACCTTCTGTTTCAATCGAGGCGGAATCGCCACGAGTAGTGTACAGAACGCACGCGCGCCGGGCGAAGCGCGGCGGGTAGGGTGAATGGCTCATTTCGGGGATGTGTGGTGCAGTGATCTGACGCCCACGATGAGGCTCTGCGAATCGTGGTCGTCCCTGCATGCAGTGCTTTGACGCCCAAGATGAGGCTCTGCGAATCGTGGTCGTCCTTGCATGCAGTGCTTTGACGCCCACGATGAGGCTCTGCGAATCGTGGGATGCTCTGCCCGCTTCGGTCTACAGGTCGCCCGGCTCGAGGCGGCACGTCCCCGCGCGGCCGACCGCCCGGGCCGCGCACCTTCCTGCGAACTGCACCGCCTCGACGAGAGTTTGCCCGCGCCCCAGCGCGTGGCCCACCGCCGCCACGACCACATCGCCCGCCCCGCTCGTCGAGGCCGCCCGCGCCGCGCCCCCCTCAAAGTGCATGAGGCGCGATCCGCCGCGGTCAAAGAGCGTCATCCCCTCGGCGCTGCGGGTGATGAGCACCGCCGCGTCGAGCGCATTCGCCAGTGTCGCGCCGAGATCGTCGATTCCGCCGCACTCGATGCCGCGCTGCGCCGCAAACTCCCGCGCCTCGCGCTCGTTGGGTGTGAAGAGCGTCGCGCCCCTGAACCACTCCATCGTCTGAGGCTTGGCGTCCACGATGACAGGCACGCCGTGCTCGCGCGCTGCCGCGAGCAGTCCGCGCGCCAGGTCCGCCGTCACCAGGCCCTTTGCATAATCCGACACGAGGATCGCCCCGCAGTGCGGCAGCGCCCGCTCCACCTGATCGAGCATCGCGCGCGTCAAGGCCTCATCCACCGCCTCCGTCGCTTCGACGTCAACCCGCGCCAGCATCGCCTCCTGCTCGCCGGCGAGGACTCGCATCTTCTCGATCGTCGGCCGCCCATCCGAGAACCAGTGGGCTTCGATCCCGAGGCGCGCGGCTTCGGTCCGCAGGAAGTTACCGGATTCATCGTCGCCGATCAGGCCGATCACGCGCACCGCGCCGCAGACGGCACACGACGCCGCGACGTTCATCATCCCGCCCGGCGTGCGCCGCACCGCGACGTAATCGAGCACCGCAACTGGGGCTTCGTCGGAGACGCCCGCCGGCGTGGTGTGCAGGTACGCATCGACCATCGCGTCGCCGATCACCAGCATGTCGCGGGCGTTGCTCACGCTCACATCTCCGAGGCCGAGGGGTGCAGGCGGCCCCGCGAATCGAGGCGCCGATCGAGCATGTCGCACAGCACGTGAATGATGAAGAGGTGCGCTTCCTGGATGCGCGCGGTGCTGTCGGAAGGCACGATGATGGCGACGTCGGCCAGTTCCGCCATCGCGCCGCCGTCGCGCCCTGTGAAGGCGATGATCCGCGCCCCGCGCTGACGCGCCCGCTCCATGGCGCGGACCACGTTGACCGAGCGCCCGCTCGTCGAGAGGCCGATCACGACATCCCCCTCGCGGCAGAAGGTCTCAATCTGCCGGGCAAAAACATCCTCGTAGCCATAGTCGTTCGCGAGGCAGGTGGTGAGGGAGTCGTTGGCGCTGAGCGAGATGCTCGGCAGGCCCGGCCGGCTCTCCTTGAAGCGTCCGGTGAGTTCACCGACGAGGTGATTCGCCTCGGCCGCGCTGCCGCCGTTGCCGAAGACCAGCGCCTGCCGGCCCTCGTTGTACGCCTCCATGAGCAGGCGCGCGGCCCGGTCGATCACCGGCAGGTGCTCATCGCGGATGCGCGAGAAGACTTCGATGCCGTCGGCCACGTGCGACTCGATCTCGCGGTAGGTCAGGCGCAGCAGGTCATCGAGATTGAGACGCTTGGGTCCGGGCAATGACGCCGCGAGGCTCGCCCCGCTGCACGCGAGCAGGGCCGCTTCCTGCGCGGAAGCGCCGACCGCCACGAGCGCCGCGTAGACGCCCGAGACGACGAAGCCCAGGCCGCGCCGATCCGCCAGAGCGTGCGCCGGCACGGTGAGCGGATGCACTTCGACATTGCCCGCCGCGCCATCGCGGCAGGCGATCACCGCTCCCTGCCGCCCGAGAGTGAGCAGCACGTTGGGCGCGACGGTCCGGCCCAACAGGCGCAGGCGGTCGATGTGGTCTTCGTGCTCGCCGCACGCCGCCGCGGCCGCGGCCTGGCGCGACTCGCGCTCGTTGACGATGAGATGATCGGCGCCCTGCGCCGCCGGGCTGACTCTCGCACCGGCAGCGTCGTACACCAGCGGGATCTGCCGAGCCCGGCACCACGACGCGACCATTGCCAGGTCTGCCGCCGTCAGCGCCTCCGGCTCGCCCGCGACGATGCAGACGCAATCAAACATCCGCCCGTCGGCATCCGCCTTGTCCTCCCCGCCGATCCGGTCGAGCGTCGCCGGGAGTTTCGTGAACAGGCGCGGCGTCCAGCCCCTGCGGATCTGCAGCAGCTGCCGCCCCTGCGCAAGGTAGCGGAAGAGTTCGGCTGTGCGGCATTCGGGCGCCTCGCAGCCGTCGATGAGGCGCACGCGGGCATCGGCAAGGGCCTCGCGCAGGGCGGTCCCGGCCGCGGCCCGGCCGACGGGGGCGAGGAGAGTGACCTGCACGCCGAGATTGGCCGCCGTCGCGGCTGTCAGCGCCGCCGCGCCGGGATGGACGCTGGCGTGCTCGACGCGGTACACCGGCATGGGCCAGTCCGGCGCGAGGCGGTTGACGGCGCAATGCACATCGCGCTCCGCCACGGCGGGCCCGATGACGAGCACCCGCGCAGCGCGGAAACGATCGACATAGTCAAGGAATCGGTCCCGCCGGATCATCGACAATGGTAGGGGCGGGGGGCGCAGCAGGAGAATGCGCGATACAACGCGTGTGCGGTCCAGGATTCTGACGCTGGCTCAATCACCAGGAGGCGCCGGCCCGAGGTCGGGCACATGAGATCGTTCCCCAATGCCTTTGGCCCGGGCTGGTCGCGCGATCGCAGCCACGGGCGGAGCAGCGAGCGGCCGCAATCCGCGCAGGCGGATCGCCGCGGTCCGCCGACCTCACCAGGTTGGTCCGCGCGGCCGGCACCCCGCTACAATTTGCGAATCACCTCGAAAGGACAACTCACCATGAACTCTCACACTGCGACGTGCCCGGCGGGGCGCCGGTGCGGCGTGTTCCTGTTCACACTCTGCCTGGCGTTTTTTCAGGCGTTGCCGTGCAGCGCGCAGGAAGGCGGCGGAGCGCCGCCGCCGTCCGCCGAGCCGGCGACCCGCTTGCCCGAGGCGAAGGATGTCATCGCGCGCTACGTCCGCGCCATCGGCGGCGAGCAGGCCGTGCGCGCCCACAGGTCGCGCCTCATGCGCGGCGAGATGGAGGTGCGCGGCGCCTTCAAAGCGCCGCTCGTGCTCTACTCCGCCCCCCCCCACCGCATGCTCGTCGAGATCACCCTGCCCGAAGTCGGCGTCGTGCGGCGGGGCTTCGACGGCGAGGTCGGCTGGATGATCGATCCGGAACACGGCCCGATGATCTTCGGTCAAGAGACGCTCGAACAGTCGCGCCGCGAGGCGGACTTCTACGGCGACATCAGTTTCGACAAGCGCTTCAAGACAATGGAGTCGCTTGACGAACGCGAGTACGACGGCGTGAAGTGCTACTCGCTCAGAATGGTCTCACAAGGCGACGAAGAGTCCACCTTCTTCTTCGAGGTCGAGTCCGGACTGCTGCGCGGGATGACGCAAGTGCAGGAGACTGCCATCGGACCAATGAAGATGACGAGCGTCAATAAGGAGTACAAGGAATTCGGCGGCGTGAAGTTCCCGGTCCACACCGAGGTCGAGATGGCTGGCCGCGTGCAGTCGCTGCGCTTCACCGCCATCGAGATCGACACGGTGAAGGATGAGGTGTTCAACCTTCCCGACGAGATCAGGGCGCTGGTCAAGGAAGGCGAGGCAAAGGCCGAACCGAAGCGAGAGAACTGACGATCGCGGCGGCACTCAGCGCGGACGGACGGGCGGGCGCGAGCCGAAGCGATACGCCGTCGCCGCGCCCATGAAGAGCCAGAAGAGGCTCATGCCCGCGAAGAACTCGTGGCGCGAGGTGGTGAGCAGGTCGCTCCAGGTGATGTGCTCGCGCGCGGGGTCGTAGCGCTTGTAGTAGGCCCAGCGCGAGTTGGGCACGCTCACGCAGACGGCGACAAGAATCGTCAGCGCCGCGCACCACCAGCCGAGGCGCGAGCTGCCCGCCCGGGCCAGGCGCAGGGCGATTGCGCCGATGAGCACGCCGGCGGGCCAGGCGAGCCAGTCGTGCCGGTTGAGCGTCTGCCGCGCCAGCAGGTGCCAGAGCAGCGCGAGAGAGGCGGCCGCGACCACGGCGCCGATCCAGGCCCGCCCGCGACTGCGCGCTTCGTCGGGCAGAACGGCGCGCGGCGGAAGCGAGGACGGCGCCGCGGCGGGGCGATCGTGCCCGAAAATCTCCGCGACAAAATCAAGCCGCTCGTCGCGCGACCAGGACTCGCCCAAGCCGCGCCGCGTCTCCGACCCCGGCTGGTAGTCGCGCACGGAGTGCAGGTAGCGCGCTGCGCGAGACTCGAAGTCGCGGGTCCACGCCAGATCGAGCGCCGCATACGCCCGCTTCAGTTCGCCCAGCGGGTCGGCCCTCAGGTCTTCGTAGCGAATTTCGTGCCATTGACCCGGCGGCATGATTGCCCGCGATTCGAGACAGGCCCGCTCCGTCGCCGCATACTCCTCAATGATGCGCTCGCGCAGCACCTCTTCATCCGGCGGATCTTCGAGGCGGTAGATGTGCAGGCGCCTGAGCATCGCGACGTTCGAGTCGACGACGTCGGCGGGGTCGCGGCTGATGTGAATGAAGCGCACGCGCTCGCGGCCGAGGAGTCGCTGGAGTTCGGGCACGTGCGCCGTGTGGCTGGGACTCTTGAGCAGGAGCATTCGGCCTCGCGCGGCTGTCAGCACCTTGCGCACAAATGCCCACTGAACGTAGCGCCAGCGCTCCATCTCGCGCGCCGTCAGGCCGTCGAGGAAGTGAAAGCGCCGGTCCGAGTCATAGCGCGAAGGCGCGATCAGCCGGCCGCGAAGGCTCGAAGCGCACGCCCAGTTGTGGCAGGCGAAGTCGTCTTCCGCAGGCCAGTCGGGGCCGATGGCGACGTCATCCTGCGGCCGGCGGCCGGCGAGAAAAGGCACGAGAAAGAGGCGCAGGAAGAGCCAACTCGCATGGAAGCCCTGCGGCGCCGTCGCTTGCGCCCAGCGCGGCGTGATGAAACGAGGATCGCAGTTGAGCAGGTAATGCAGGTGCGTCGTGCCTGTGCGGAAGTAGCCGAGGATGACCAGCGCGCCGGGCGGATGGTCGATCGCGCCGCCGCTGCCCTGGTACCCCAGCGCCAGCCACGGCGCGAGCAGGAGTCGCTCGGGCAGGGTGAGCCCCGTGCCGACGGTGGAGCAGCCCAGCCCTGCCGCGAGTCGCAGCCAGTATCGCGGCGCGGGAAGCAGCGGCGGCGAGAGCAGCAGCCTCGCCCACGCATCCAGCGGCGCCAGCGCCATGAAGTGCGGGTGAGGAAAGGCGATGAGAGGTTGGCGCGGACGGGGTCCGTTCATGGCGGCACGAGATTCACGATAGCGGCACGCGCCTGACATGTTTAGCCGCGACCCGAAGGCTCGGCGCAGGGAAGCGCGGCGAGGAGTGAGATGCGGTGCGGCGGAGATCCGCTCGCCAGGCCGCAGGAGGCGTACACTGCCCGCGCCATGCACGCCCCTCCGCCGGTAGTGCGATTCGCTCCGTTTGCGGCCCTCCTCGCGCTGTGCGTGATGCTCTATCTGCCCGGTCTCGCGTCGCTGCCCGTCACCGACCGCGATGAAGCGCGCTTCGCGCAGGCGACGCGGCAGATGATCGAGTCGGGCGATTACGTCAGCATCCGTTTCCAGAGTGAGCCGCGCCACAAGAAGCCGGTCGGGATCCACTGGGCGCAGGCGCTGAGCGTGCGCATGTTTCAGCCGTTTGCAGCGGAGAGTGCAATCTGGCCTTACCGCGTTCCCTCGGCGATCGGCGCGACGCTGGCCGTGCTGCTGTGTTTCGCGCTGCTTCGGCCGCACATCGGCGTCGGCGCAGCCCTGCTTGCCGCGGCGCTGCTCGCCTCATCACTGCTGCTGATCGCCGAAGCGCACCTCGCCACGACCGATGCGCTCCTGCTGGCGACGATCGTTGCCGCGCAGGGAGCGTTGATGAACCGCGTACTGCGGCCCGATCATCATCCCCGCGCGTGGTCGCTGCTCTTCTGGGTGGTGCAGGCGTTGGGCATTCTCATCCAGGGACCGGTCGCGCCGCTTGTCTCCATTCTTACTCTCATCGGCTGGCGCCTCGGAGGCAACCGCCTGCGGCCGCTGAGTCTGCTGCACTGGCGAATCGGCGTGCCGGTGCTGGCGCTGATCATCGCGCCCTGGCTCATCGCAGTGTCGCGCGCCACGGGCGGATCGTTCCTGCGCGACGCCTGGCTGGGCGACCTGCTGCCCAAACTCGTCTCGGGCCACGAGTCGCACGGTTTTCCGCCGGGCTTCTACCTGCTGCTCGTGACCCTCACCTTCTGGCCCGGATCGCTGCTCGCGGGATTCGCGGTCGTCAGCGCGTGGCGCCATCGCGCCGATCCCGCGGCGCGTTTCCTCCTGGCCTGGCTCATTCCATCGTGGATCGCATTCGAAGTCATCCCGACGAAACTGCCGCATTACGTGCTGCCGCTCTACCCGGCGCTCGCGGCGATGACGGCGATCTTCGCGATGCGCTGCGAGCAGCATTGCGGCGACCACTCACAGCGGCGGCCGGGACGGCGCTCGCCTACGCTCGGCTGGGTCGTGTGGTCGATCGTCACGCTCGCGCTGCTCGCCGTCGCAGCGGCGCTGCCCCTGGCGCTCGATGGTCGTTTCAATGCGTGGAGCATCCTCCCGGCCGCCGCGGCACTCGTCGCCGTTGCGGCGGGGTTCAGCGCGGTTCGCCGCGCCGATGCGCCGCCGGCGGGCCTGTCGACGCTCGTGCTGTGCAGCGCGGCGTTCGCCGCTCCGCTGATGGCGGGCATCCTGCCGGATTGCGAGGCGCTCTGGCCATCGCGCGGCGCGGCTCGCCTGGTACGCAGCGAAACGGGAGAGCCTGCGACGCGGCCGTGGGCGGCCTGCGGCTACCACGAACCCAGTCTCGTCTTCCACCTCGGCACGGACACGCGCCTTGTCGGCCCGGCGCAGGCCGCGGACGCCCTCGCCGCGGGCAGCGTCGGCGGAGCGATTGTCGAAGAGGCTCAGCAGGGCGCTTTCGAGGCGCGGGCGCAGGAGTTGAACCTGCTTCTGCGGCAGATCGGTGTAGTGCAAGGCTGGAACGTCTCGAAGGGTCAGCGCGTTGTTCTACGATTATGGGTCGAGCGGCGACGTACGCCGTCTGAGAGTGGGGGATGACCCCATTGAACCTGCGTTGATCAGCCCGCAAGAGGCTTCGGGCCTACAGCGTGCCGCGCGCGCGCGGGCCAGAGCACCACGGCCAGCCACAGGAGAAGTGCAGCCGCCCCGACGGCCGCGAGGCGCCACCATGCCGCCGCCTCGATCGTGATCGAGTTGCGCCCCACGTGGAGCCAGACGCTGGTGATGGGCGACCAGTTGAGCCAGGCGCTGGACGTGAGACTGTCAATCGAAGCAGTGAAGCCGGCCATCGCCGGGCCCGCCGCCGCGACCAGGACGCACAGGATCATGACGGCAGCGCGATGGCGCCGCGCTGAATCCAGCATGCCCAGGCCGATGAGACCGGAGTAGAGCCATCCCCATGCGAAGATCGCCGCGTCGATGAGCAGCACATCCATGGCCGACCACTGCGTTGGAACGCGCATCGGCCACAGCAGCACCTGCAGGGTCGCAAAGATCGCCAGCCAATCGACCAGCGGCAGCAGGCGCGGCGTGTGCGAGGGCCGCAGCACGAGGCGATACATCGGCCAGACGATCGTGATCCCAAGCATCACGCTCAGCATCATCCGCTGCGCCGCGGTGATGTACGTCGCGATCGACGGCTGAATCCACCATCGCCAGCCGAACGCCGTGAACCACGACGCCAGCAGCCACAGCGACCACCACAGCAGCAGCAAGCGCGGAAGCCGGACGTGTCGGACGCGACGCACGGCCAAGTGTAGACGGGCGCTCACCGTCTGCGGCTTCGTGATCGGCGCGATCAATGCGAGGTGGCCGATCGCGCCTTCGCTCTCTCCACTCAACTCCCCGGAGTGCCTTGTTCGCCGGGCGTCGGGTTCGCCAGCCGCACCTGGCGGTCTTGTGTCAGGAGAGGCTGGTTGATGTAGAGCGTGCCCTGCGGGCTTCCGATCACCTTGCCGCGCGTCAGGTAGTAGGCATCGAGGGCCTGGACCTTGGCCGTTGCGGGATGCTCGATGCCGGCTTCCTGGCCGATGGCCCGACCCCAGGCGATGCGATAGCCTCGGTCGGAGATGATTTCGAGGTGGGGCCGCTTCCGGTCGCCGCCGTCCCAGTTGCGCACGTCGATGGCGCGGACCTGCGGCCACCATTCGCGGTTCTGCGCGCGAAGGTATCGGATCAGCAGCAGGCCGTCGGTGAGGTCCCCGCCGCGCCACATCTCCCCGATCTTCGGCAACGGGCCGGCCGCGTTGACGATCGCGGGCAGGACGGTCACCTCGCCCGCGTCGTAGTACACGGGCAGGCGCGTGCCCGAAGCGTCCACAACGTAATCCCGCCCGTCGCGCCTCACCAGCGCGAAGGGACGGCGGAACTTCCCGCCGATCGTGATGCTGTCAATGCGCACCGTTTGGCCCTGGACGACGCCCGTGGCGAGATCACGGCGGACGCGGATCGTCGACTCCTCCATCCACCGGCTCTTGGCGAGCATGTCGTGAATCTCGCGCAGCCCCTGCGCATCAAATGGATCGGCCCGTGCCGCCGCGTGAGCCCGCGAGAGAAGCGTCTCCCGCACTCCTTCGACCAGGACCACCGGCTCCTCAAAGACAATCTCGGCGAGATGCGCACGCTGCGGCTGCGCGGCCGCGACAACTTGGCGCATCATCTCGACCGGCTGGTAGCGCCACCACGCCCAAGCGCCGACACCCAGCGCCAGCAAGACCACAAAGCCGCCGACGTATCGCACCGCCTCGCCCCAACCGAAGCGATCGCCCGGCGCGGCGGGTCTTTTCGCCTCCGGCGCCTTGGCGCTGGCGGTGCCCTTCGAGCGGTTCTTGCGGCCTCTTTGGGTCCAGAATCGCACAACTCTCTCCCGGATGCGACGGGCGCAGACTCAACAGAGTATGTCGGCAGGCAGGCGCAAAGGGCTTGAGACTTGGGGCCTGGGACTTCGGACCGGGATCGCACGAAATGACTTGGCGCCCGTGACCACTCGGGTCTTCGCTTCAATCACGAGAGCGCTTCGTGCCTCCGCCTGAAGCGGCCTCGCGCCCCAGCGCCATCTCCACCAGCCTCGTACACAGCAGCGGCATCGGCACCCCGCCGGCCGCCTCACCCATCGGCACGAGCGAGTGGCTCGTGAACCCCGGCATGGTGTTCACCTCGAGCATCCACCACGTCGGCCGCGACGGGTCCGTCACGTCGTCGTAGCGGAAGTCGATCCGCGCCAGGTCGCGGCAGCCGATGGCCCGATACAGCCGCAGTGCATCGTCCTTTATCAGCCGCGCGTGTTCGGCGGGCAGATCAGGATTGACGGTGTAGCGCGTGTCGTCGCGCGTGTACTTCGCCTCGTAGTCGTAGAACTCAACGCCGGGGGTGATCTCGATAAGCGAGCCGGCGCGATCGCCGACCAGGCCGACAGTGAGTTCCCGGCCGGGGATGAACGTCTCGGCCATGATGCGCCTGCGGCGCGCGTGCAGTTGTGCCCGCCCGCCGCGAACCTCTTCTGTGCTGCGGCAGATGAGCACGTCGACGCTCGAACCATCATCGATCGGCTTGAGCACCAGCGGCGGCTCGATCGCGCAGTGGTCATCAATCGAAGTCAGGACACACGCGGGCGGTGTCGCCACTCCTGTTCGCCGCGAGACTTCTTTCGTTCGAATCTTGTCCATCGCGATCTCGGCCGCCTCGGCGCCGGCGCCGACGAAGGGGCGGCCGTCTGCTTCGAGCAGACGCTGGAGCGGCCCGCCCTCGCCCCACGGCCCGTGCAGCGCGGGAAAGATCACATCGCCCTCGATCGCGCTGAGATCATCGGCGGTCAGGTGATCAAGAACGTGCAGTTGCGCGGTGAATCGACCAAAGGCGTTGATCGCCGCCGCGATGGCGCGGCCCGACATGAGGCTTACCTCGCGCTCGGCGTCAGGTCCGCCGGCGAGGACGGCAACATGGATGCGGTGTTCTGTCATGTTCATTCACAGCCGTCGCCGCCTGCGGCTTCGCGATTGATCGGAACGGCCCCCACGGCGCGCTCACTTGCAAAAGGTCTCCGTGTCGCGGCTAACCAACGTGCGCGCCTCTCCTCCACACCACGACTTCTCGCACGAGTTCGTACCCCAGCCGATCCGCGACGGCGCTCGCGGCGCGGTCCATGAGTTCGATGAGATCGCTCGCCGTCGCCCCATCGCCCGCGATGAAGAAGTTGGCGTGCCGTTCACTGATGGTCGCACCGCCGATGGAATAACCCTTCAGTCCCGCGCGGTCGATGAGCTCGCCGGCGCTGATGAGACGCCCCGATCCGTCCGGCGCGAGCGGATTGCGAAAGGCGCACCCGGCGCTGTTCGCCGCCATCGGCTGACTCGCCTTCTTCTCGGCGAAGATCTCCTTCACCCGCCCGTGCGTTTTCTCGGGATCGGCCGGCGTCAGCGCCAGTTCGGCCCAGAGGATGATCGGATCGATGATCGAGCAGCGCCGATACTCGAAGCAGAGGTCGTTTCCCTCGTGAACGACGAGATCTCCCTTGACGTTGATGCAGCCGACCGCGGCGACGGCGTCGCCGATGCAGCCGTACTTGCCCCCCGCGTTCATGCGGATCGCCCCCCCCACGCTCGCCGGCACGCCCGCCATGCACTCGATCCCGCTCAGGCCCTGCGTGGCAGTCGAGATGACGAGTTGTTCGAGGC
The DNA here is from genome assembly GCA_900696685.1 of uncultured Planctomycetota bacterium. Taxonomy (GTDB): domain Bacteria; phylum Planctomycetota; class Phycisphaerae; order Phycisphaerales; family UBA5793; genus UBA5793. The sequence goes on along the minus strand of CAADHA010000147.1, from coordinate 2,611 downwards.
TCTTGCCCGCCATGACGCGCACCGCATCGCCCGCCCGCCCCTCGACGCCGGCGCGATGCACGCGGTGGCGGTGGATCGTGGACACTTCGCGGAACGCATGCTGATCGAGATGCACGACGACGCCGTCCACCCCTTCATCCGCCACGAGCAGGTTTGCCCCTGACCCGAGCACCCGGATCGTCGTCCCGGAATCGCGGCAGCGCCGGGTGAGGATGCACAGCGCCTCGACCGATCGCGGCCGCACGAGCACATCCGCCCGCCCGCCGACGCGGTACCACGTCATCTCCGGCCCGATGGGCGCATCAAACTCGACCTCGCAATCGAGGTCTTCGACGATGGAACGCACGCTGCCGGAAGTCTGGCTGGTCACCGATCAAAGGATATCGAGCGATGGGCGGGGGCGGCTGGAGATTTCGGGGGATGTTGCCGGCGCTGAACATCTGCACGTCTGGTGTGAGCATGCACGATGAACTCGAACAGTTCCTTCTTGCTCGTTCGCTTGCGGATTGTCTCGACGCTCACATCCACGAACCCAGCGTCCTCGAACATCGCGACATAGATGCCCTCGACCGGGAGCATCGTGTCGTAGAACTTGCTGTTGCCGACGATGTAGCGGCAATTGGCGCCGGGGGCAAGGACTTGCCGGAGGCTCGCCATGTGGGACTTGATATCCTCAAAATACTTATGGACGTATTGGCCGAGAAGGGCGTTTCCTCGGCCGATGTCATCGACGATGCGATCGAACTGCGGGAAGGGGATCTGTCCGTGACCATTGGGGGTCCAGGTGTTGAGCAGGCTTGTAGCGCAGCCCCACGTGCCGCCGATGGCTTTCCAGTCGAGTTCGCCGGCTGCGCGGCCGTCGGCAAGGTAGCCGAGCCGGTACATGTAGGGGCGAAGTTCGCGGATGTAGGACATCCGGTTGGGATAGGGCGGCGAGGTGATGACGCCGGTGTAGCCGCGCTCCCTCGCGGAGAGAACGGCGGTGAGATCACGCGAATCTCCGAGAAATACACGGCAATCGGCGGCGGGCGGCTCGATGCTCAGGCTGTCGGCGATTTTATTGGCCGCGACCACGAAGGCGTCGGCGAGGCAGTTGGCCGTCTGCGTTGGAGTCGTTCACGAGCCTCGCGTCATTGTCGTTCTTCTTGAAGGACATCGATTGGTGGCCGAAGGAGACGTTGGCGCTCTGGATCATCACGCGACAAAAAGCCACACGCAGAAGGTCGGATACCCCCTCGGACCTTTCGCGCGACGGGTTGCGAATGGCGTCGCACAAGGCCGCCAGCGCGTGGAGCGTGGGAGCATCCCACCACTTCTCGATCTGGTGCAGATCGGGCTTCCATGAGTGAGCGCCCCGCTCGCGGGCACTTTCCGCAACATGGATGGCCGCTGATTTCACGGCGCGGGCCGCGCCGTCGTCGAATCGCGTCAGTTTGAGATTGCCCAGCCAAACGAGAAACGGGTTGATGTCCACCGCGTGGCAGCGGATGCCCAGCGAAGCGCACGCCAGCGGCGTCGTGCCGGTGCCTGAGAACGGGTCGAGAATGAGATCGCCTGGGCCGGAGTCCTTCAGCAGTTCGCGAACAAGAGCGAGCGAGTACGCGGGCGTCAGTCGGAGCCAGCCGTGCCGCCCGAGCGCGACGTTGCCCCTGAATGTCAAGTGCGCACGCTGCCCAAGGCCGGGCTTGGCATCGACGACAGGAGTGCCGAAGAGATTCGTGTTCATCGCAGCAGACCCTCGAACACCGCAAGCGTTTCGGCCTTGATCACTGCCGAGTTTCGGCGAAAGAAGCCTGCAAGGTCGTAGCCCAGCACGTCGCGGCAGAAGACATAGGTGGAATCGGTTGTGGCGCCCGCAAGCGTGCCTCGCAGGATCAACCAATGGGCCCGCTGGTAGCGCTCCGCCAGGTTGTCCGGAATCTGAACGGACAGAAGCAGCCTCACCGGCAGGTACTGGTGCGCAAACGCGTTGGCTGCGTTGGAGACGTCGGCCTTCTGTCGCTTGGCGTCATTGCTCTTGTACCCCTGACGCACCTCGAACACGCAGCCGTCAAATGGGCGAGCGCTCCGTCGCTTCAACCCGACCGCTTCTATCGCCTCATGCAACCAGGACTCCACCCGCTTGCGAACAGCCCGATTCCCGATGCTTGCGAGAGGAATGCGGCCGTCCAGCGCGAGCGTTCGCGGCTTCTCGCCCTTCGGTTTGATCTTGTAGGACCACGTCGCGTCGGCCGTACTCAGACCAAGCGCGTCTTGAAGAACACTCTGGAAAACCTGTTGGCAGCCGTGGCCGATCTGGCGGTACACGGATGTCATGCCACCGGCTGCCTTGTGAGCAGCATAGACGAGCGGCGAGTCAAGCCCGAATCAGGAGTAGAACTCATCCTCTCTGTATACCTCCTGGAATCGCTCCAGGGTGATGCCATCGCCCTTTCCCTGGCCGAAGGCGGGTCGGTAGTTCAGGCCGACGCGCAGCGCGTTGCGGATGAGGCTCAGATATGTGTCGTCTTGTTGGTCCACAACGCTCATTCTTCTCGCTGCCCGGGCGTCTGCCCATCGGCCGATGATCCGATGCGCCGGCCCGGAACAGCATACGGCAAATGTTCGGGTC
>CAADHA010000146.1 GCA_900696685.1 uncultured Planctomycetota bacterium | reverse complement strand
CTGCTCTCGGGCCGCAACTTCGAGACCAAGCAGTTCGAGGAGGCGATCGCCGAGGCGTCCTTCGGCAAGCTCAAGAAGGGCGTGCTGGCCTTCATCAACAAGACCCACTTCGACCGCATCACGATGATCCTGCGCTCGGCAGGCTTCGTGACGAGCGACCTGATCGGCGGCCGCAACGCAGTCAACTTCGCCTACATCCTCTACCTGCGCGGGCGCACCGAGAGCATGCCAGCCGCCGACCTCGAGCGGCTCGTGCGGCGCTGGTACGCCATGTCGGTCCTGCGCGGGCGCTACACCGGCAGCCCCGAGACGGCCTTCGACTTCGACATCCGGCAGGTCGGGGCGCGCGGGCTCGCGAGCTACGCCGACGCGGTGATCGAGAACGAGCTGCCCGCGAGCTTCTGGACTGGGATGCTGCCGCAGCTCATGGACACCTCGTCGTCGAACAGCCCCTACTTCCTCTGCTACCAGGCGGCGCAGGTGAAGCTCGGCGACAAGGGTTTCCTATCGCGCGACATCACGGTGCTCGACCTGCTGATGAACCGAAGCGACGTGCACCACGTCTACCCGAAGAAGCACCTGAAGGGACAGGGCCTCTCGCGCGGCCGCTACAACCAGATCGCCAACTTCGTGCTCGCACAGAGCGAGATCAACATCGCCATCGGCGACAAGCCGCCCGAGAAGTACTTCGAGGACCTCGCCGAGCAGGTGAACGGCGGCAAGAAGAAGTACGGCGGCATCACCGACGAGGCGGACCTGCGGGCCAACCTGCGCGCGAGCTGTATCCCCGAGTCGATGCTCGACGGCAGGATCCCGGACTACGACGATTTCCTCGCGGAGCGCCGCAGGCGCATGGCGCTCAAGATCAAGACCTGGTTCGAGGCGCTGTGATGGTCGACGGGCTCGGACCCTATCCCGTGATGAAGGACTCCGGCGTGCCGTGGCTGGGGGAAGTTCCAGCAGCGTGGGAGGTGCGCAAGCTGCGAGGCATCCTTCGTAGAGTCACAGAACGCAACCGACCGGACCTGCCGCTACTTTCGGTCGTACGAGAGCGAGGAGTCATCCGCCGCGATACGACGGCCGAAGACGAGAACCACAACTTCATCCCGGACGACTTGAGCAACTACAAAGTCGTGCGCACAGGCCAGTTCGCGATGAACAAGATGAAGGCGTGGCAGGGGTCGTACGGGGTCTCTCAATACGTGGGCATCGTGAGCCCTGCGTATTTCGTCTTCGATCTGGCCGAGGTGAAGAGTCGCTTCTTTCACACGGCCATTCGCTCCCGTGCGTACGTTCCGTCATTCGCGCAGGCATCGGACGGCGTCCGGATTGGCCAGTGGGACCTCGCGGAGCCACGGATGCGCGAGATCGCCTTCGCAATTCCCACGCTATCCGAGCAAGCCGCCATCGTCCGCTTCCTCGACCACGCGGACCGGCGGATTCGGCGGTACATGCGCGCCAAGCAGAAGCTGATCAAGCTGCTGGAGGAGCAGAAACAGGCCATCATCCACCGCGCCGTCACCCGTGGCCTCGACCCCAACGTCCGCCTCAAGCCCTCCGGCGTGGAGTGGCTGGGGGATGTGCCGGAGCATTGGGAGTTGATGCGCGTAAAGCAGGTGGCGCAGGTCCTGCGGGGCAAGTTCACGCACCGACCGCGAAACGACCCATCGCTCTATGACGGGCCGTACCCCTTCATTCAGACGGGGGAGGTCGCCCGCGCGGGCAAGTCGATTACCAGCTTTCGGCAAACGCTAAATGAGCGCGGCCTCGCCGTGAGCAAGCTGTTTCCAGCGGGCACGCTCGTCATGACAATCGCCGCGAACATCGGTGACGTCGCGATACTCGACTTCGAAGCTTGTTTTCCTGACAGTGTGGTCGGGTTCGTTCCAAGGGCCCGAGTCGAGCGCGACTTCCTCTACTACCTGTTCGTCGCGATGAAGCCCGAGCTTCTGCGAGAGGCTCCCGTCAACACTCAAGGAAACCTAAACGTCGACCGAATCGGAGCGAGGGCAATCGCTCTGCCTCCCGACGTAGAGCAGCAGTCCATCGTTCGATTGATCGAGGCCAGCAGCGCTTCATTGACTGGCACCATCGACAAGGCCGGCCGCGAAGTCTCGCTCCTTCGCGAGTACCGCACCCGCCTGGTCGCCGACGTCGTCACCGGCAAGCTCGACGTGCGCGAGGCGGCGGCGCGGTTGCCGCAGGAAGCCGAAGACCTCGAGCCGCTCGACGAAGCCGAGGTCGAGGGCGATGCCGGAGAAAGCGAAGCCGGCGACGGCGACGGCGTACCCGAGGGGGCCGAGGCATGACCGACCGCGAGCGGATCGCGCTCATCGATCGGCTGCGCGCGCTGCCGACCGAGACGGAGTGGTTCGAGTTCAAGCGCAACCGGTACGAGCCGCAGCAGCTCGGCGAGTACCTGTCCGCGCTCGCCAACGCGGCCTGCCTGGCGGGCCAGCCGCGGGGCTATCTGGTGTTCGGCATCGACGACGCCACGCACGACGTGGTCGGCACGGACTTCGCCCCCTACGCGACGAAGGCCAAGGGCAACCAGGACCTGTTGCCCTGGCTGGCCGCGGGGCTGCGACCGAACACCGGCTTCGAACTGCAAGTCGTCGCGCATCCCGACGGCCGCGTCGTCCTGTTCGAGATCGGACCCGCCAACGGCGAGCCGGTCGGGTTCTATGGCACGCCCTACATTCGCGTCGGCACCAGCAAGACCGAACTCGGCAAGCACCCGGAGAAGGCCCGCGCGCTCTGGACGCGGGGCAGCGACTGGTCCGCGGGGGTGTGCGCGGCGGCATCGCTGGCGGACCTGGATCCGGACGCCGTGGCCAAGGCCCGCGAGCAGTTCGTGGTCAAGCATCCCGGCCAGGCCGCCACCGTCGCCGGCTGGGACGACACGACCTTCCTGAACAAGGCCCGCGTCTTGAAGCAGGGGGCGGTGACGAACACGGCGCTGCTGCTGCTCGGGCGCCCTGAATCGGCGACCCTGCTGTCGCCGGCAGTCGCCAAGATTTCGTGGATTCTCAAGGACGCGAACAATCGCGAGCTCGACTACGAGCACTTCGGGCCACCGTTCCTGCTCGTCGGCGACAGGCTGCTCAAGCGCATCCGCAATCTCATCGTGCGCGCGCTGCCGAGCGGCACGCTGTTTCCCCAAGAGATCGCGCAGTACGACCCCTGGGTGATCCGCGAGGCGTTGCACAACGCCGTTGCCCATCAGGATTACCGTCGCCACGGGCGCATCGTGGTGGTCGAGTTCCCGGACCGGGTGCTGGTCACGAATGTCGGAGACTTTCTGCCGGGCGACGTCGAGACGGTGATTCGCCAGGACGCGCCGCAGGCTCTCTACCGCAACCCGTGCCTCGCCGATGCGATGGTCGAGCTGAACCTGATCGACACCCAGGGCGGCGGCATCAAGCGCATGTTCGAGACACAGCGACGGCGCTGGTTCCCGCTGCCGGACTACGACCTGAGCGCACCGGGTCAGGTGGCGGTGAGCCTGAGCGGCCGGATCCTGGACGAGCGCTACACGCGCCTGCTGATGGAGCGAACCGACCTCGACCTTGAGCAGGTGATGCTCCTCGATCGGGTGCAGAAGGGGCAACGAATCGATCGTGACGAGCACCGTCGGCTGAAGTCTTCGGGCCTCATCGAAGGCCGCTATCCGAACGTGATCGTGGCCAGTGCGGTGGCGCGGGCGGCCGGCGAGGCGGGCCGCCACATCCGCGAGCGCGGCTTCGACAAGCGGTACTACCTCGATCTCATTCTGGCTTTGGTGCGCGAGCACCAGCCGGTCGATCGGAAGGACGTGGATCAGCTCCTGCTCACCAAGCTGCCGGACCGCCTCTCGCAGGAGCAGAAGCTCCGCAAAGTCCACAACCTGCTGCAGGAGCTGCGCCGATCCGGCCTGATCGACAACCGCGGCAGTCGGTCGAAGCCCCAGTGGGTGGCCGTCTCACCGGTGCCACCCGAGGGTTCCCGATGACTTGGAGAAGCCATTCAGATGAAAACGCAGGTCACGGCCGCCCTGGTGGTGCGAAAGTCATTCGCGACCGGGCACCTACGGCTTTGCTAGGAGGTGGCCCGATCCGCTCGCTTAGCAAAGGTTTTAGCAAAGGTTTTAGCAAACGAGCCGGATCGCCCGAACGAGGATCCCGCGGTTGGAACCCGGGCGCGAAGCTACTTGCCGTTCTGGGCCGCTCCGGCCCGGCCGCAGGCGGCGGGGAATGCTTGATGGCAGCACGGCAGATCGGCGACGCGACGCCGCAGATAGGGGATAACTCGTTGATTGGTATGGGGTTTTTCGACAGGCCGTTGTTTGACGGTTGCTTGATCGGAGCCCGTCCGCACTCGGAGCGCTGGACTTGACGACCGACACGTCCGAGCGCGGCCTCGAACGCCTGATCTGCACGGCGCTGACCGGCGCGCCGTGCGATCCGGGCGTGCCGGCCAACATGGTCCAGCAGCGCCCGGCGACCTATGCCGCGGGCTGGATCGGCGGCGCGGCGGAGGACCATGACCGCGAGTACTGCGTCGACCTCGCGCAGCTCTCGGCCTTTCTGCGCGAGACGCAGCCGGACGTGTGCGAGGCGCTCGATCTCGGTCAGGACGGGCCGACACGCCGCAAGTTCCTGGCACGGCTGCAAGGCGAGATCAGCAAGCGCGGCACGATCGACGTGCTGCGCCACGGGCTCAAGCACGGGCCGCACCACATCGACCTGTTCTACGGCACGCCCTCGCCGGGCAACGCCAAGGCGGCCGAGCGCTTCGCGGCCAACCGCTTCAGCGTCACACGGCAACTGCGCTACAGCCGCGACGAGACGCAGCGCGCGCTCGATCTGGGGCTGTTCATCAACGGACTGCCGGTCGCGACGTTCGAGCTGAAGAACAGCCTGACCAAGCAGACGGTCGAAGACGCCATCCAGCAGTACCAGCGCGATCGCGATCCGCGCGAGAAGCTCTTCGAGTTCGGGCGCTGCGTGGTGCACTTCGCCGTGGATGACCACGAGGTGCGCTTCTGCACGCACCTGAAGGGCAAGGGCTCGTGGTTCCTGCCGTTCAACCTGGGCTGGAACGACGGCGCCGGCAACCCGCCCAACTCCAACGGGCTGAAGACCGACTACCTGTGGAAACACATCCTGACCCGCGCGGGCTTGACGGACATCCTCGAAAACTACGCGCAAGTCGTCGAGACCAAGGACGAGAAGACCGGCAGGAAGAAGGCGCTGCAGATCTGGCCGCGCTATCACCAGCTCGACGTGGTGCGCCGGCTGCTCGCCGACGCGCGGGCGAACGGCGCGGGCCGGCGCTATCTGATCCAGCACTCGGCCGGCAGCGGCAAGTCCAACTCGATCGCCTGGCTCGCGCACCAGCTCATCAGCCTGGAGAAGGACGGGGCAACGGTGTTCGACTCGATCATCGTCGTCACCGACCGGCGCATCCTGGACGAGCAGATCCGCGACACGATCAAGCAGTTCGCGCAGGTGGGCGCCACCGTCGGCCACGCCGAGCGCTCGGGCGATCTGCGCAGGTTCATCGCCGAGGGCAAGAAGATCATCATTTCCACCGTACAGAAGTTCCCGTTCATCCTCGACGAGATCGGCGCCGAGCACCGCGGGCGCCGGTTCGCCATCGTCATCGACGAGGCGCATTCGAGCCAGGGCGGGCGCACGTCGGCCGCGGTGTCGATGGCACTCTCCGCGGCGGGCACCGAAGAAGACGACGAGTCGCTGGAGGACAGGATCAACCGGCTGATGGAGGCCAAGAAGCTGCTGCCCAACGCCAGCTACTTCGCGTTCACCGCCACGCCGAAGAACAAGACGCTGGAGATCTTCGGCGAACCCGACCCGCAGGCCGACGGCACGGTGAAGCACCGGCCGTTCCACAGCTACACGATGAAGCAGGCCATCCAGGAGGGCTTTATCCTGGACGTGCTCGAGCACTACACGCCGGTCGACAGCTACTACAAGCTCGTCAAGAAGGTCGAAGGGGACCCGGAGTTCGACACCAAGCGGGCGAAGAAGAAGCTGCGCCGCTACGTCGAGAGCCACGACCACGCGATCCGGCTCAAGGCCGAGATCATGGTGGACCACTTCCACGAGCAGGTGCTGGCGCTGAACAAGATCGGCGG
>CAADHA010000145.1 GCA_900696685.1 uncultured Planctomycetota bacterium | reverse complement strand
GTGATGAGTTTCAGCCGCATCGCTTGCCGGCCTGTTCGCACGCGCGGCGCTGGCGGTTGCCGCCATCACCTCCGAGCGCCTCGCTCTGAGACCATCGCGTCGCGGCTGACCACGAACCCCTTTCAATAGACCGAATCCGGGAAGTAATAATCCTTCGCGTTCTCCGGGGTGATGAGTTCCACGTCGATCATCAGGTGGCGCGGCATGAACTGGCTCACCTTCGCCCGGTGGCCGTCGCGCAGGTTGGACACGCACAGGTGAATGCCGGTGGCGATCATCGAGGGCGGATAGGTGATGTTCGCCGGGAACATCGGGTGCCTGTCCATCACCATCTTGACGACTTCCTTCATCCCCGCGCCGCCGAGCATCCACATCTCCTTCTCGCGGCCGGCTTCCTTGATCGCCTTGTGCGCACCGAGCGCAATGTCATCATCCTGCGCCCACACCGCGTCGATCTGCTTGTGCTTGACGAGGAAGGTCTGCATGACTTCAAGACCCTTCTGGCGGTTCCACATCGCGGGCTGCTGACCGAGAATCTCGATGCCTGGATGCTGGGCGAAGACCTCCTTGGCCGCCTCGACGCGGTCAGTGTTCACCGTGCAGGGGATGCCTTCGAGGATGACGATCTTGCCCTTGCCGCCGAGGCGCTGCACCATGTACTGGGCGCTCTTGCGGCCGAAGGCCTTGTTGTCGCCCTCGAGAAAGACGTCTGCGACAGGCTCGAGAAAGCCGCGATCGACGTTGACGATGTAGATGCCGCGCTCGTGCGCCCGCTTGGCGATGGGAGTGAGGGGCGCGCTCTCGGTGGCGAGGATGACCAGGCCGTCGATCCCCTTGACCATCATGTTCTCGATGTCGCTGATCTGCTTCTGCGGCGTGGTCGCCGTGGCAAGCGCGAAATCCACCTCGGGATAGAGCGCCTGCGCCTGCTTCGCCCACCACACGACGCCGGCCGTCCAGCCGTGATCGGCGGCGGGAATGGAGATGCCGATGCGAAGTTTGGATGCGGAGGGCTGGACGGTGCTCGCTTCGGCGGCGCCGGAGAGTGCAGGCGAAGTGACCGCCGGCTCCTCAACGGCCCGCCACGCCGGCAGCGCGAGTGCGGCCAGGGCCCCAGCGGCAACAGCAAGTGACAGACGACGTGACGTGATGCGGGCCATAGTTGATCTCCTCCGGTTGTTGGGTGAGTATATGGCCGCGACGCGCAGGGGGGGCGCGCTTGAACGCCTGGATGGTGAATCCACGACTGCGCTGGAGCCAAACGTTGGTGACCATGTGCACGCCTCGACTGCGCGCACACAGGCCCGCGATTCGAATCGCGGGCCCGCTGATTTTCCATCAGGACATGGCGAACCGCTCATCAGCGGCGGGCAATACGTCGCCGGCGCGCGAAAGAGATGCCTCCCACGCTGAGCAGGCCGACGCCGGCCAGCGCCCCCGGAGCGGGCAGCGGAATCGTCGTCAGGTTCAGTTCCTGCTCGCACCATGCCGAGTTGAAGTCTTCGCGGATGCGCACGAGTCCCTTGAGATGCGCCTGGTACATGAAGACTTCATCCGCGAGTTCCTCGGGCGTCTGGGGCAACACGGCCCACCACGCGAAGCCGAACGAGCCGATCACGCCACCGGAGTAGTCCTCCCATGATGCGGGTTGAATCCAGCCGGTTTCAGCGCTGTCGGCAACGAGCGCATTGGTGTTCCAGTCATTCGTGTACTCGACACCGTCCCAGTCCACGACCCACTTGACCTGGAAGAGGTCATCGAGACCGGCCTTCGTGGCAGATTCGATCCAGTAAATCCAGTGCACACGCTTGCCGAGATCGCCTTAGGAATAGACGATTTCATCACTTGGATGCAGCGTATGCGTGCCGGGGAAGATCCCGTTGCGCATGTCGGTGAATGTTCCGCCGTCGACGTCCGTTTTCGCCGCCGACCACCATGGCGCGAAACCGGGTGAGCCGTAGACGTCTGGTGCAGAATCCACATAGAGTGTGACTTCGACAGGGCTGGCCAAGGCAGCGTTGACGACCACCAGCGTCGTGATCACACACGTGCTCACCGGACTGAGTGCAAACCGTAATCGCATCTTTGCCTCCCTCGATGAGAAGCCACGAATGGAACTCCGCGTGCGCGGGCTCGATGCGGCTGGCCACGGGATGGCGACCACCACAACAAGGTGCTCGCTCGGTGAGCGTTCTACTGGATAGGTACATCCAGTCTATGTCGCAGGAAGGGAATCTTCTTACAATGCAGTCTCATGCCGCGTAAGACTCAGCCACTACTCCCTAGTCCGCCTCGTTTGCCCAGATTGCCGACGGTCGGCATCGCAACAGTGGACTTGGCGCGAGAGACGCGAACGTGGGGATTCGCTACCCCTCCGTCCGACTCCTCTGCAGCAGCACCGCGAGCAGGATGACTCCCGCCTTGACCAGACCCTGCCAATAGGTTGACACTTCGGCCAGAATCAGGACGTTGTCGATGATGCCGAGGATCAGCACGCCGACGACGGTGCCCCAGATGCGCCCCTTGCCCCCGCTCATGCGCGTGCCGCCGATGACCACGGCCGCGATTGCGTCGAGTTCGTAGAGGGAGCCGGCGTTCGATGCGCCGATGCTGTTGAGGCGCGAGGCGAGCAGCAGCGCCGCGATGCCGCTGCAAAGCCCGATGAGCGCGTAGGTGATGATCCGCAGCCGATCGACGTTGATCGC
>CAADHA010000144.1 GCA_900696685.1 uncultured Planctomycetota bacterium | reverse complement strand
ATCTCGTGGTTCGAGAACTTCAGGCGGCTGTGCATCCGCTGGGAGAAGTCGACGAGGATGTTCGAGGGCTACCTGCATCTCGGCTGTGCCATTCTGTTACTTCGAGTGGTTTTGGGATAGGCTCTAGTGCAAAGTACAACTCCTGTAATCCTGTACATTAAGCCGTGCGGACCGAGGATCGCGAATACAAAACCAATAATAATGCCAATAGCCAATGAGATTGTCGCAAGCCAATTGATCAAGGTAGTTCTCCAGAACATCAGATCGGAGCTCTGTAATCACGAATCAATGGTTTGCCATCAGCGGAAAGTAAGTGCGCCGACGGTCGTTTCGCAAGCGTGGCCAGTTGTAGTCAACAGACTCCTAATGGGTATCAAGTCAGCGCTGTCCTCACGAATTACCGTAACGGCCACATTCAAGGCCACTGTAGACACGTCGAACAGGATCGTAACACCCAGGAGGCATCGTTGTGTCTCCAGGTGAAGGTCTCCAAATCGGCACTCCAGGAATGCCCGGATGCTCAATCGGAGTCGGACGTCGGCGTGGGTTATTGCACCCTATGCAATTGCAACACGCTTGACATTCCGGCCAGAGCCAAGCCATTGCACCAACGTAGGATCCAAGGCACACCCAACAGGCAGCTCCCCCAGTAAAGACACCTGCGGTAAAGCACGCCAGAGTACAACCTGCAGCACCGAATCCACTTACTGCAATGCAAGCAATACACGATCGAATACACAGTCCACTGGGATCCGTCCATTTGACGCTACAGCTAGCCGTGTACTCATACACATTTATCCCATCGACGTACCCGAGGGGATCGCGTCGGGTCCACCGGCCGAGGTGGGGTTCGAGCACACGGTTGCGGACGTGTGAGATGTCGAGGTTGACGTCCTTCTGGTATCCGGCGTAGCCGGCGCGGTTGGCGACGTTGGCGGCGCTGAGGACGGTCCAGCCGAGGGTCGTGCCCTCGTAGCCTTCGGCGAGGGTGCCGTCGGTCGCGTCGATGTCGCCGTCGAGATCGAGGTCGGCGCGCACATCGTAGGCGGCGACCCAGGTCTTGATCGCGTCCACGTCGCCGGTGTCGGTCACGAAGTCGGAGTCGATGTCCCCCGCGGGCAGGCCGATGGGAACGCCGTAGGCGCTGAACTTCGCCCACTCGACCATGACCGCGGCGCTGGTGATGACGACGCTCACGTCATTTCGCCAGTTCTGGCAGTAGTAGCGCCGCTCCTCGGGGGTGCCGTCGCTCGCCGAGGTCCAGCCCGAGTTGGCGTCACGCTGGCGCAGGATCACATCTTGAAGGTACACGAAATTGGGCGGAGTGTCAAGGGGAAAGGCCGTAGGAGGGCGGTCATGCCGCGATGGCTTCGAGCCAGGCGGCGCGCAGGCGCCTGGTTACGTCGCCCGGGTGGGCATCTGCGATCGCTTCGGCCTCGACGGCGACGACCGGCAGGACGCCCCAACTCGCGTTGGTCAGGAACACCTCGTCGGCGTCAAGCAGGGCGTTGATGTCGAGCATTCGCCGGGCGGTGCCGATTCCCATGGACTGGGCCGCCTCGATGATGAAGGCGCGGGTGATGCCGGGCAGCACCGGAGCAGTCATCGAGCCTTTCTCTTCCTCGCCGCGGGCAAAGGGGGTGTGCAGCGATCCATCCTTGACGAGGAAGAGGTTGCTGACCGAGCCGGACATGACGTGGTTGGTGACGCTGAACCAGAGCGCCTCGCCGGCGCCCGCGGCGGCGGCCTGCTGGAGAGCGCGGAGGCGCGACCAGCAGTTGAGCGTCTTGTGGCCCGCGTCCGGGTCGAGGGGGTTGAGGCGGCCGTCGGCGATCGTCACGCGGACGCCTCGCTCGAAGAACGAGCCGGGGTACTCCGTCGCGGGCTGGGCGACGATGAGAATCGTCGGATCGACAGGCGCGATGCGCTGCGCCTGGAGGAGGTTGAGATCGCCGCCGGTGAGCGTGAGGCGGATGCGGGCTTTGGGCAGCGCCGCCCTCTCGACGACGGCCAGCACGGCCTCGGCGAGGGGCCGCGTGCGCAGCGAGTCGGTCAGGCGCAGGAGGCGTGCGGACTCGGCGAGGCGAGCGAGGTGGTCGTCGAGGCGGAAGACGTCGGCCCCGGCGGCGAGCATGGTCTCGAAGAGTCCCACGCCGTGCTGGAGTCCTGCGTCAAAGACGCTGATCTTCGCCTCGTCGCGCTCGATGAACCGCCCGTTGAGCCAGACCTGCATGATGGGGACGGTAGGCGCGGATGGCCCGTCCGCTGACGGAACCCGGGCGCGTGTGCGTCAGTAGAAGTTGAGGCTGAGCGGCCGATCGTCGCGCCGGCATTCTGCCGCGCGCGGACCGGCCGGCCCGGCGGCGCAACAATCCCCCGGCCCCATCCTGATGGAGAATGAACCGATGGCCGTAGACGTCATAGGAATCGCCCGCACCGTGGAGGACAAGAGCGCCTTCGTGGGCCGAATCATCGACGCCGTCGAGCAGCGCATCGTCGGTCAGCGGTACATGATCGACGGCCTGCTGATCGGCCTGCTGACCAACGGCCACGTGCTGCTGGAGGGGGTGCCGGGGCTGGCCAAGACGCTGACGGTCAGCACGCTCGCCCAGGCGATTCACGCGAAGTTTCAGCGTCTCCAATTCACGCCGGACCTGCTGCCGGCGGATCTGATCGGCACGCTGATCTACAACCCGCGCGAGGGCGTCTTCACGCCGCGCAAGGGGCCGATCTTCGCCAATATCGTCCTCGCCGACGAGATCAACCGCGCGCCCGCCAAGGTGCAAAGCGCCCTTCTCGAAGCGATGCAGGAGCGGCAGGTGACGATCGGCGAGACAACGTATCCCCTCGATGATCCCTTCCTCGTGCTCGCCACGCAGAATCCCATCGAGCAGGAGGGGACCTACCCGCTGCCCGAGGCGCAGGTCGATCGCTTCATGCTCAAGTTGAAGGTGACGTACCCGAGCAAGGCGGAGGAGAGGCAGGTGCTCGATCGCATGGCGACGACGCAGGGCCGCGGGCCGATCGAGCCTGTCATCACGCTCGAGGAGATCCGCGAGGCGCGTCGGGTGGTCGATCAGGTCTTCATCGACGACAAGATCAAGGACTACATTGTGGACGTGGTTCACGCGACGCGCCGGCCGCAGGAATACGGCCTGGACATCGGGCGCCTGATCGATTACGGTGCCTCGCCGCGCGCCACGCTGGCGCTGACGCTGGCGGGCAAGGCGCGGGCGTTTCTGCAGCGGCGAGGCTACGTCACGCCGCAGGACGTCAAGAGCATCGGCCTGGACGTGCTGCGCCACCGCGTCATCGCCAGTTACGAAGCCGAGGCGGAGGGGCTGGACAATGACGCGATCGTGAAGCGGATTTTCGACCACGTTCCGGTGCCCTGACTCCGTGATGAAGCAATGCTCCCCGAAGAACTGATGCGACAGGTCCGGCAGTTGCAGATCCTCACCCGGCGTGCGGTGAACGAGGATTTCGCCGGCGAGTATTCGAGCGCGTTCAAGGGGCGGGGCATGGAGTTCGCCGAGGTGCGCGAGTACCAGCCCGGCGACGACGGGCGCACCATCGACTGGAACGTGACCGCCCGGACCGGCACTCCCTTCGTCAAGAAGTACGTCGAGGAGCGTGAACTGACCATCATCTTCGCCGTGGATCTGAGCGCCTCGGGCCACTTCGGCTCGGTCGATCGGACGAAGAACCGCACCGCGGCCGAGTTGTGCGCCGTGCTCGCGTTCACGGCGATCGCGAACAACGACAAGGTCGGCCTGCTGATCTTCACGGACCACGTCGAGCACTTCATCCCCCCCAAGAAAGGCTCGCGGCATGTGCAGCGGCTGATCCGTGAACTGCTGGACTTCAATCCGCGGCGACGGGGCACGAACATCGCCGGCACGCTCGAGTACCTCGGCCGGGTGCTCAAGCGGCGCGCGGTCGTCTTCGTGGTCTCCGACTTTCTTGAGCCCGCGGCGGCGCCGCACACGGCCGGGCGGACCAACGGGCGCCTTGCGCACAGAAGGGGGGGGGTTGACACGGCCTTGCGACTGCTCGATCGGCGCCACGACGTCATCGCAGTGCGCATCACGGACCGCCTTGAGCATGCCATGCCGCCCGCGGGTCTCATCGAGTTCGAGGACGCGGAGACCGGCGAGCGCTTCTGCTTCGACGCCGGCTCACGCCGCGCCCGGCGCGACTATGAACGCAGGATGCACGAGATGGATCGCGCCGTCGCGGATCGCTTCCGGCGCACGGGAGTGGACTTTGTCGAGGTGTACACGGGCCGGCCCTTCATCCACACGCTGATGCAGCTGTTCCGCAGAAGGGAGCGGAGGCGGTGATGGCGCGTCGAAGGCGTCGGCAAATCCACAAGCCCCGCGTCCCGGCGCGGGAGAACGATCTGTGCGCCGCTCGCAGAAGAATTTCACGTGCAGGCGCTTCCCCGGACCGGTTCTGGAGAGGGCTGACTTGTCGATCGCAGCATGTGCTCGCGGCAGTGCTGCTGTTGTTGCTCCCGCTTCTGGTCGGATGCGATCGCGGGACGGCAGGGAACGGCGGCGATCCCGCAGCGCAGTCGACTTCGCACCGCGTCGAGGAGGGGCCCGTTCGGGCGACGGTGACGCTCTCGCCGCGCGAGGTGCGCACGTCGGGGTCGATGCGGCTGGTGGTGGATGTCACCGCTCCGGCCGGGGCGCGAGTCGAGGAGATCGCGCTCGATGGCGCCCTGCCGCGAGACTGGGTCATCACCGACCGCGGCCGCACGGCTCGCTCGGCGGGCGCCGGGCAGAGGAGTGAGCGTTTCGAGTTTACGATCGAGCCGTATCTCCCCGGCCGGCACGAGATTGCATCGTTCGAGATCATCTGCGACGTGAAGGGCGATGCGGGCGAACGCATTGCGCTGCACTCGATCGCGGTGCCGGTCGAGGTGGTGTCGGAGTGGCCGGCGGGTGATTCGTCGCGGCAGCCGGCGTCGCTGCGCGAGGTGGTGGAAGCGCCGCGGCGTCCCTGGGCATGGTGGATGTGGACAGGCCTGGCGGGAGGAGTTGCGCTGCTGCTGGCGGCGGCGGCGTGGCTGGTGGCGCGGGCGCGGCGGCCGGTCGTGGCGCTTCCGGTCTACAGGACTGCGCACGAGATCGCGCTCATTGATCTCGGCCGACTGATCGCCGAACAACTCATCGAGCGCGGGTTGTGCAAGACCTTCTACCAGCGCCTCTCAAATGTCCTGCGGCGCTACATCGAGAACCGCTTCGGCCTGCGGGCGCCCGAGCGCACCACCGAGGAGTTCCTCGACGAGTCACGGCACGCTCAATGCTTCGGTCCCGGCGACCTCGCCTTGCTGGAGGAGTTCCTCACTCACTGCGATCTCGTCAAGTTCGCCGAGTTCAGACCCGATGCCGTGCGCATGAATGAATCGCTCGACACGGTTCGGGCGTTCATCGAGCGGACGCGGTCGGACGATTCGCTGGTGGAGGTCAGGCCGGATGGCCAGACGCATGCGGTGGAGGCAGCGGCATGATGCCCCACTTCGACATGCCGTGGCTTCTGTGGTTACTGCCGCTGGCGGCGCTGGCGGCGTGGTGGGGGTCATGGCGTCGTCGCCGTGCGGCGGTGCGGTTCTCCGCGCGGCAGTTGGCGGCTTGCGTGCGGCCGACGTGGCGGGCGCGATTGCTGCCGCTGCTGCCCCTGCTCCGCGCCGGCGCCCTGGCGTGCCTGATCGTCGCACTCGCCCGGCCGCAGCGAGGCATCGGCGAGATCCGCACTTCCGCCGAGGGCCTTGCGCTCATGTTCGTCGTCGATCGATCGTGGAGCATGAATGAGCGCCTCGACCCCAACGAGCCGACGACGCGCATCGAGGTCGTCAAGCGCCTCAGCCGCGAGTTCATCTCGGGCAATGATCGCGGCCTCAGGGGCCGGCCGGAGGATCTCATCGGCCTGGTCACCTTCGGCCGCTTCGCCGAGACGGTCTGCCCGCTCGTGCGCATCCACGATACGCTCGTGAAACTGATCGACGCGATCGAACTCGCGCATCCGCAGTCGGTGGATGCGGGGACGGCGATCGGCGAGGGGCTGGCGCTGGCGGCGGCGCGCCTCCAGGACGCCGAGGCGGACCTCGCGAGACGGAACGCGACCGAGTCTGATCCCGACTTCCGCATTCGCAGCAAGGTGATCGTCCTCCTCACAGACGGGGATGAGAACACGGGCGAGATTCCCGCGACCCATGCGGCCGCGCGCTGCGCCGAATGGGGAATCCGGATCTATGCCGTGGGCATCGGCGGCTCGCGCGTTCTGACGGTTCAGACGCCGCGCGGCGAACAGCGCCTCCCGATGGGGGGGGGCTTCAACGAGCAACTGCTCAAGGGCATCGCCGAGACGACGGGCGGGCTGTACCGCGGCGCGACCGATCGCCGTTCGCTCGACGACATCTACCGCGAGATCGACCGTCTCGAGAAGACGGAGATCCGCTCGAAGGAGTACACGTCCTATGAGGAGCAGTTCGGTCCGTGGGCGGTGGCGGCGGCGGGGCTGCTTCTCGCGGAGATGCTGCTGGGTTCGACGTGGCTGAGGAGGGCGCCGTGATCCACCTCGGCGACGATCGCTGGCTCATGGCGCTGTGGATGCTGCCTCCGGCGGCGCTGATCGCGGCGTGGGGGCTGCATCGGCGGCGCGTGCTTCTTCGCCGTCTCGCCGAAACGCCTCTCCTGCCCGCCCTGGCCGCGTCGACCAGCCTCGCACGCGCTTCGGTCAAGGCGCTGCTCATGCTCGCGGCGCTGGGCGCGGTCGTGTTCGCCCTGGCCCGGCCGCAATGGGATCAGAAGCCGCAGGAGGTCCGCCGCCTCGGGCGCGACGTGTGCTTCGTTCTCGACGTGTCGCGCAGCATGCTCGCCGAAGACCTCGCACCCAACCGCCTTGAACGCGCGAAGATCTGGGTGCGCGATGCGCTCGCGGCGATGAAGGGCGATCGCGTCGCCCTCGTCGCCTTCGCCGGTTCGGCCGTGGTCAAGTGCCCGCTGACGCACGACTACGGCTTTGCGCGCCTGGCGCTGGACGATCTCTCGCCCGACAGCGTGCTTCGCGGCGGGACGCTGATCGGCGACGCGATCCGCCTTGCCACGCGCGAAGTCTTTGACACGGATGAAGCAAGCCACAAGGACCTCATCCTCATCACCGACGGCGAAGACATGGAGAGCTTTCCCGTCGAGGCCGCCCGCGCCGCGGGCGAGACGGGTATCCGCATCCTCGCCATCGGCATCGGCGACGAGAGCGCCGGAAGCCCCATCCCCATCACTGACGAGTTCGGCCGGCGCACGCACCTGACGCACGAGGGCGAAGAGGTCCGCACGCGCCTCGATGCCGCAACCCTGCGCCAGGTCGCCCTTGCAACCCGCGACGGGCAGTACCTCAACGTGGCGACGGGCACAATCGAACTTGACCGCGTGTATGAGCGTCTCATCCGGCAGGCGCCGCAGCGCGATATGGATTCTTCTGCGGCCGTGCGATATGAGGAAAGGTTTCAGTTGTTTGTCGGTCTTGGCCTGGCGTTGCTTTTTCTGGAGGGACTGATAAGTGGCCGCAGACGTGCGACAGAGTGAGAGGCGGCGCGAGCGGGCCGACGCAGCGTGGTGCGACGCGTGGCCGGCCCTGGCCGCGGCCGCGGTGATCGCCTTCGGACCGGGCGCCCGGTTCGCCGCCGCGCAGCCGGACGCCCACGATCTCACGGCGCAAGGCGTCGAGCAGTACCGCGCGGGCGACCTGCGCCAGGCGGCGACGCTCTTCGACGAGGCCCTCCGGCTCGACCATGCGCCCATCGAGGCAATGTTCAACAAGGCCGTCACGCTCGCTCAACTCGGCGCCGTCGATGAGGCGATCGACCTCTTCCGCAACGTCGAGGCGACGCGCGGCTGCCCGGCGGCGCTCGCGCAGTCCGCCCGTTACAACATCGGCCGCCTCCTGCTGGACCAGGGGCTGGCGAAAGTCTCCGGCGATCCGCAGGAGGCGATGGGCACGCTCTCGCGCGCGGAAGGGGCCTTCCGCGACGTGGTCCGGCGCGACCCGCGCGACCGCGACGCCGCCCGCAACCTCGAATTCACCCGCATGGCGAGGCGGCAGATTCAGCGCAGCCTCGAACGGATGCAGGAGATGAACCGGCAGCGGAGCGAACTCGCCGATCAGGCCGAACAACTCGCGCAGCAGCAGCAGCAGGCGGCCGAGGCGACGCGGCACCAGGCCCGGTCGCAAACAGACCGGCAGCCGCAGGCGGACCAGCAACCGCCGCGTGCTCAGCCGCCGGAGGCGCAGCCGCAGCAGGGACAGCCGCAGCAGGGGCAGGCGCCGCCGGCGGAGCCTCAGCAGCAGGGTCAGCAGGCGCCCGCACAGCCGGAGCAGCCGCCCGAGGGTGAACCGCCCCTCACGCGGGAGCAACTCGAGCAGATGCAGTCGCTCCTGAACGACATGACGGAGCAGTTGCAGGCGCAACTGGAGCAGATGCGCAGGCAGGTGGAGGGTGACGGGTCTCACGGGCAGCAGCCGCAGGAGGCGCAGCAGCCGCCGTCCACGCAAGGCGCGCCCCCCGCCGAGCCGCGCGAGAGTGAAGCGCCCGCGCCGCCCCCCCCCTCTCAGGAAGGCGCCGATCTGCCCCGCCCGTCCGACGCGGACCTCCGAGAAGCGCTCGACAGCGCGCGGCAGTCGCTGGAAGAAGCGCGGCGTGAGCAGGACCAGGCGTCCGAGGCGCTCGGCCGCGATGACCTCGATGCCGCCCGCGGGCATCAGCGGCAGGCGGCCGAGCACCTGCGTGAGGCGGCGGAGCATCTCCGTCCCGATTCGCCCGAGCCGCCGCCTGCGCAGTCGCAGCAGGAACGGCCGGATCAGCAGGCGCCCGCAGATCAGTCGCAGAATCCTCAGCCGGATCAGCAGCCGCCCGAGCAGCCCGAGCAGCCGCAGGCCTCCGCCGCGCCACAGTCCGGCGAAGGCGAGACCGACGACCGGGACAGCCTCGTCGAGCGACTTCTCGAACGCGAGAGGCGCACGCGCGAGTTCCGTGACCGCGCCGAGCGGATGCGCATCCGCCGCCAGCAGCCCGTGGAGAAGGACTGGTGATGCTCCTCGTCCCACGATTCCAACTTCGATCGGTCCGGCTGCTCGCGGCGGCGTGCTTCGCGGGCGCCCTGGCCGCCGGCGCCGCAGCACTCGCGCGGCAGGATATCACCGTCGTCGCCGGCGCGTCGAGCACGCAGGTCTACGTCGGTGAGCCGCTGCGCTTCACTGTGAGCGTCAACGGCTCGCAGTCTCCCGCCGAGCCCATCTGGCCGACGCTTGACGGCGTCGAGGTCCGTTCGCAGGGCGGGCAGGTCACGTCGCAGTCGATGACGACGATCATCAACGGCCGCATGCAGGAAACGCGATTCGAGGGCTACGTCTTTCATTACGTGCTCACCTTCCCGCGGCAAGGTGTGTACACGATCCCCCCCCTCACCGTGGCCGTGGACGGGCGCGACTACCGGACCAACCCCGTCTCCGTGCGCGTGCGCGAGCCGCAGGAGCGCGGCGAGGTGCGGGCGCGGATCGAGGTGGACAACTCCACCCCGTGGGTGGGAGAGGCGATCGAACTGCGCTTCATCCTCTACCTGCGCACGGCGATCCAGCGACCCTCGGCGCGATTGGGCAGCCTCGAGGGGCGCTTCGAGATTCTCGATGCGCCGGACGACCCCTTCCGCTCGGGACAACGGACCACGATTGACTTTCTCGGGTCGGCCACGCCGCTGGAGCGCGGGCAGGGCACGCTCGACGGTGTGCAGTATGACACCTTCACTCTGCGCAAGTGGCTCGTGCCGCTCGCGCCCGGCGAGCAGCGTCTCGGCCCCGGTTCGCTTTCGGGAGAGGTCGTCGTCCGCCGCGCGCGATCCGTGTTCGAGAACGACCAGGTCGAGCGCATCACGGTGCCGACCAACGAGATCAGGCTGGACGTGCGGCCCCTGCCCGAATCCGGCCGGCCGGCGCACTACTCGGGACTGGTCGGGCAGTATCGAATCACGGTGAGCGCTTCGCCGACGGACGTGAACGTGGGCGATCCGATCACGCTCACGGTGCGGATCACTTCGACGGGCGGCGTGCTGCGCGACCCGCGGCTCGATCTGGCGAAGCAGCCGGGCCTGGCCGGGCGCTTCCGCATCAGCGAGTCGCGCCGCGAGCCGAGGCGCGAGCGCGACGCGATCGTGATTGAGGAGACCATCCGCCCGCTGAGTGAAGACGTGAGAGAGGTCCCGCCGATCGAGGCGCCCTACTTCGACACCAGGACAGGCGAGTATGCGATCGCGCGGAGCAACCCCATCGCGCTGAACGTGCGCCCCACCCGGATCGTGACGGCGGGCGATGCGGAGGGGACGACGGCGTCGAGCGCGATCGAAGATGCGGCGGGCGGCATCGCGCACAACTACGGCGCAGCGGCGGCGCTCGCCGATCAACGGTTCGACCTGGCGGCGGCGCTGCACTCGCCGGCGTGGCTGATGGCGCTCGGCGCTCCTCCGGCGGCCCACGTCCTCACCCTCCTCACCCTGACATGGCGCCGCCGCAGCGCTGAAAAGCAGCCGTCGCGCCGGCGCAAGCGAGCGCTGCACGAGGCGATGCGCCTGCTCGGCGCCAGCAATGAAGCCCTGGGGGGGGCGGACCGCGCCGGACTCGCCGTGCGCCACTACCTTGCCGACCGCTTCGGCCGGTCCGCTGCTTCGCTCACGGCCGCCGATTGTGTCGAGATCGTTGCGCCGATCGATGCGGCCCTCGGCGAGCAACTGGCCGCCCTGCTTGAACGGTGCGACGCCGGCCGTTGCGGCGGCGTCCGTGGCGGCGCGGCGGACGAACTCGTCGAACGGGCCGCATCGCTGCTCGCCGCGATTGAAGAGGCGGCCGCCGCAGTGGAGACGAAGGCATGAAGACCGTTACGGTCATTCTCGTCGCCATGGTGATCGCCGTCCTGCCGGGAGCGAGCCGTGCCGCCGCGCAGGCCGGCGGAACGGCCGCCGAGTCCCTCTTCGCGCAGGGGCAGCAGGCCTTTGACGAAGCGCTTGCGAAGCACGCCGGCGATCCGGTTGCCGCGGCCGATTTCTTCCGTGCCGCCGCCTCGATCTGGCAGAGCCTCGCCGACGATCACGGTATCCGCAACGGCCGCCTGCTCTACAACATCGGCAACGCGCACCTCCTCGCCGGCGACGTCGGGCCGGCCATCCTCGCCTACCGAAGGGCCGAGCGCTACATCGCCGGAGACCGGCACCTCGCCGCCAACCTCGATCTGGCAAGGCGGCGCGTGCGCACGAGCGTCGAAACTTCCGGCGCCGCCCGGGCGCGCGGCATGCTCCTCTTCTGGCACGAGTCGTGGTCGCAGCGCACGCGGATGATGCTCATGACGATCCTGTGGGGCGCCGGCTGGCTGTGGACGCTGGCGCGACTGAATGGCAGGCTCTCCGCGGCGCCGCGCTGGCCGGGCTGGGCGGCGCTGGCGCTGGCGCTCGTCTTCTCCGCCTCGCTCGCAGCCGACCTTGCGGCCGGTCCCGACAGGGGAGGGGTGGTCATGCGCGAGACCATCGGACGCAAGGGGCCTTCGGACATCGGCTACGAGCCGAGTTTCACAGAACCCCTCGCCGAGGGCGTGGAGTTCGCAGTGGTGGAGGACCGCGGCCCCTGGCTGCTCGTCCGCCTGCGCGACGGCCGCGAAACCTGGCTGCCGCGCTCCTCCGTTGAACTCGTCCTCTCCGCATCCGCGCCTCGCGCGTGAGCACAGGACTCATCGCTTCCGTGATGATTGGAACGAGGCCCCGCGCGCCAGCACGGGTGTTGGATGTGGCGCGGTCTCCGGCGTGCGGCGGGTCATGCCTGTGAGCGCGACGTTGTCGATTCAAGCGGCGAAGGCCGGTGCTCGGCGAAGACCCTCCCTCACGGTCGGGGCTCGGATCATTGCTGCGCGATGATGGGGCGGCGCGGCGTCTCCCCGCACTCCGGGCAGCGCGGCTGGGCGAGGCCGGTGAGGTCGTAGCCGCAGGCGTCGCACGTGCCGGCGGCGCAGGTGAAAGCGTGTACCGCGACGCGCCAGCCGACGTAGAGGATCAGGCTGGACACGGCGGTCACGATCAGGGCAACCGCCAGGCCGCGTGGGGCAACGTGCCACTCGATCATGATCGCTTTGGAGTTCACATTCACCACCTCCCAGCGCACGAGCCACTCGCTGAATCCGAACCTCTGATCGTAAACCGCATGAGATTCCCCCGCGCGATCAACGACGGCATCGGACGTGAAGGGAACCATCGTCCACGCCCAACACATGAACGTCCCCCCCACCCACACCGCGAGAAACACGACTCCGAAGAGCCATCGTCGCACCGGTCTCGTCGGGGGCCAGGTCATGGGAGTCTTCGGAATTGCTCCGCCGGGCGGTTACGATTCGAGCATTCAGGGCATTTCGGCCGCCGCCCGCCACGCGACCCGGCCGTCGCCGTGCCCGACACGATGGTACGAACCCGCCCGCCAACGGGACCGGAGAAGACATGTCACGACAGGCGTCCGACATCCGCAGGCAGTTCATCGAGTTCTTCGAGCAGCGCCACGGCCACACGGCCGTACCCTCCTCGCCCGTGGTCCCGCATGACGACCCGACGCTCCTGTTCACCAACGCGGGGATGAACCAGTTCAAGGATGTCTTCCTCGGCACGGGCACGCGGCCATACACCCGGGCCGTGGACACGCAGAAGTGCATCCGCGCCGGGGGCAAGCACAACGACCTCGACGACGTCGGCCGCGACACCTATCACCACACCTT
>CAADHA010000143.1 GCA_900696685.1 uncultured Planctomycetota bacterium | reverse complement strand
TAGGCACTAGGCACTAGGGACGAGGGACGAGGGAAGGCAACGGGCACTTGTTTAGCCGCGACCCGGAGGCTCCGCGAAGGGGAGCGCGACGACGGCCACACCGGCATCCAGGAGACTCCATGAAACACATGCGATCACGGTCGATTCGCCTCCGTCCTTCTTCGCGCCTTCTGTGCTCCTTTGCGGCCATGCCTTCGCTCTTCTTCACCGCCAGCGCCCTCGCGCAAGGCGCTCAGCCCGCCGCCGCCGAGGCCGAGAGCACGTCCTTCGCCGCCGCGTTCTTCATCTCGCGCGGGTCGATCCTCGGCACGGCGATCATCTGGTTCCTCCTCGCGCTCTCCGTTTTCAGCGTCGGACTGATGGGCTACATGTGGCTCATCAACCGCCGCGTACACATCCTGCCCGAAGGCCTCGCCGAACGCTCCCGCCAACTCGTCGTCGCGCAGCAATACCGCGAACTGCTCGGCCTGCTGTCGGCCGACGTGAGTTACTTCGGCCGCGTCCTCTCCGCGGCGCTGCATGAGTCATCGCACGGCTTCGGTGCGATGCTCCGCGCGCTCGAACAGGCGGCGGATGAATACACCACCCGCCGCCTGCGCCAGATCGAGATCCTCAACGTGATCGGCAATGTGGCGCCGATGATCGGCCTCTTCGGGACGGTCTACGGCATGATCCTCGCCTTCCAGAGCATCGTCGCCGCGGGCGGGCGGCCCAGCCCCGTCGATCTCGCCGCGGGCATCGGCACCGCCCTCGTCACCACCTTCTGGGGTCTCATCATCGCGATCCCCTCAGTTGCGGCATATGCCCTCATCCGCAACAATGTCGATGCGCTCACGAGCGAAGCGATGCTCGAAGCGCAGGACCTCGTGAACCGCTTCCGCCCGAGCCAGGCCGGCGCGCCGTCCACAGCGACGCCGACGACCGCGGCCGCGCCGGCGCCGCGCCTCGGTCGCCCCGCATCGCCGCCGGGTGCGGCCTCCTCTCCCGGACCCAATCGCCCGAGCGCCTGAGATCGACCCGCCATGAGCCGCGCACGCGCCATCCAGCCGGGAGCCGCGAGGGTTCGCATGAACCTCACGCCGATGATCGACATGACTTTTCTGCTCATCGTCTTCTTCATCCTGACGAGCCAGATCAGCAACGTCGAGGTGGCCGAGGAGATCGAGTTGCCGGAGCCCGAGCGTTCCGTCGCGGCCGAGCCGGATGAGGAGCATCGGCTGGTGATCAACCTGATTCCCGATGCGTCAGACCGGCGGCGGCTGTCCTCAATGCGGGTGGGGTTCCGGACATTCACCGCCGACGCACCGGGCCGGTCGCGCCTGCGGGCCGAGTTGCTCGCGGCGGCGCAGAGCGATCCGGACCTGAAGATCGACATCCGCGCCGACCGCCAGGCGCTCTACAGCGAGGTATACCCGGTAATGAGCCTGGCCTCGTCGAGCGGCGCGAAGCGGATCGACCTGGTGGTGTCGGCGACGCTGCCGGGCCGAGGGGACGAGGAGGTCGAGCGGTGACGTCCGCCCTCGATACGCCCTTCTCACGGACGCCCCTGCTTGAACAGGAAGGCGAATCCAGCGCCTACCACCAGCCACTCTCGCGCCGGCACCGCGGCGAGTTTGATCTGCGCCTCAACCTCGTCTCCATGATCGACGTCGTGTTTCTGCTGTTCATGTACTTCCTGCTGACGGCGAACTTCACGCTCGGCGAGGAGGTGTACCTCATCGACGTGCCGCAGACGCGGGCGGCGGGGCTGGATGACCCGTTCGAACTGCCGGAGAGGCCTCTGGCCATCCGCATCGCGACGATCGGCCCGGGCCGCGCCGATTGTTCAATCCGCATCGACCTGCCGGGGCTGGCCGCCACGCCGACCTTTGAGGCGCTCTACCGAAGGCTGGAGGATCATCGCGTGCGCCCGGGCAACCCGACGGGCCTTTTCATGAGCGACAACCCGATCCACATCATCCCCACGCCGGCCACGCGCTGGGAGCACACGATCGAAGCCCTCAACGCGTGTCTGCGCGCGCAATACACCAGCGTTCGCCTCATCGAGCCGGGTTCGGCCGAATAGGCGCAGGGCGCCGGTCCGCCCCTGCCGCGCGAGCAGCGCGGGGGTCATCTCATCGGTCAGAGAAAGAGGCGCGGCTGACGGGTTCCGTCAGCCGCGCCTCAGGATCAGATCCGCCGGTGGGGCGGAGAGGTTCAACCTGTTGCGCCGTTAAGGCCTGCGGTCGAGCGTGAGTCTCAGACCCGCGGCGCGAAGGAAGTGAACGTGCTGATCGCCGTTGAGTCCCGGCAGGCGTTCGACGACCAGTGCGACGCCGTAGTTGGTCTGCGGGCTGTTGAACCAGCCGCGCACCACGTCGAGCAGGGCGGCGTTGTGGCCGAAACTGACGGGCGTCTGCGGCGGCAGAGGCACGCCCCTTATCTTGGCATGCGACGGCTGCCAGATGATGTGCGGCGGGAGGTCGAGCACGCCCAGCACCGTCGGCGAATAGTTCGCCCACGGATTGGACGTCCACGGCCCGTTGACCTTGTGCACACGGATCGCGCCCGTGTTCTTGTCCACGGTCGAATAGAGCGAGTCGGACGAAGGTCGCGAGTCTTCCTTGAAGCCCACGATCAGATGGGCCGCCCGCACGTCGTTGATGGTGAAGCCCTGGGGCAGGACGCCGTTGATGTTGAACTTGAGGAAGGCACGGTATTCGCGCGGGTTGGACCCGACGCCGGAGTGCCCGAGGGTCAGCGGCCCGCTCACGGTCGAGTTGCCGCCCGCGATCACCAGCGTCGCGGAGAGAGGCAGGTCGATGACGCGCACGTCAGGCGAGAACTGTCCTTCGTTGAAGAGCACGAGCGCTTCGCCCTGGAGGGTGTTGTAGGCGTTGGCCTGTTCGCCGCTCATCGACTGGCCGACCAGGTTGTTGAGGCGGTCGGGATCGGCGACGAGGTCGTAGAACTCGTGCTCGCTCGTCAGTTGTCCGTTCTCGATGAAGGCGACGAGGACGAAGCGGCGCGTCGGATCGAAGTGCTCAACGGAGTATCGCGCGATCATGCCGGGGTTGAAAGCAACGGAGACGGCCGAAGGCCACTGGTCCACGATGCGGTCGCGCATGTCGTAGTAGGCGGTCGCGGCTTCGTGGCTCATGCCGTTGGCGAGGAGGTTGTTGAACTCGAACGGATCGGAGTCGAGGTCGTAGAACTCGTCGGCAGACATGTCGTCGGCGAACGCGCCGCCCGAGTTGCAGATGAGTTTGTACCGCTCGCCAACGAGCGCGACGCGCCAGATCTGCTGGTAGGCGCCGTTCTGCATCACGGCATTGCCGAGGCTGAGCATCGAAAACTCGCGGCGCGGCTTCGAGCCGGGCGCCGCCCAGCCGATCGAATCGGCGAAACTCATGCTCTGACGCGGGAAGTAGCCCATCGGGTTGTCCCGGACGTTCGGCGGCGCCTCGATGATGTCGCAGATGGTGTCGTACCAGTCCACGGGCGTGATCTGCCGGTCGTCGGCAATCGGATTGTTCAGGTTGCGAGGCACGTTCTCGCCGAAGACAAAGCACGGCACTCGCACGCCGCCCTCAAAGAGCGTGTTCTTGGCGCGCTGCCCGTAGGCCGACACCTGTCCGTCGGTCCCGTTGTCGCCGGCGAAGAAGACGACGGAGCGGCTGTCGGGGTTGTAGAGGTCGTTGGAGTCGATCACGTCCAGTTGACGCATGAGGCGGCGGAGCGTGGTGTCGAAGGCCTCGATGTTCTGACGGAAGCGGGCGGCATTGCTGTCGCCCAGGCCGCCTGTGTTGGGCGTAAGGCTTGGATCGACCGCCCACCATGCTTTTCCGCCCGAATCCGGGTCGCGCCGGTGCGGCGTGATGGTGCAGTAGAACAGCGCGTAGGGCTTGCCATTGTGCTGCGGTTCGCGGTTCTGAATCGCCTGCCGCGCCAACTCTGCCATGCGGACCATGTGTTCGTCGCCCACGACGTCGGGGTTGTCGAAGTTGAGGTTGGCGCCCCAGTCGTGGAAGACGTCGAAGCCCTGCTGCGTCGGCAACTGGCCGCGCTCCGCGTTGTAGCCGACGTGCCACTTGTCGATCAGCACCGTGTAGTAGCCGCGGTCGCGCAGAACCTCGGCGATGGTGCGCTCTTCCGTGGCCATCGAGAGGAGATGCACGTCGATGGGCAGATCCGTGGAGTCGGGGTTGCTCTCGATGGGCAGGGGAGGAGGCGTCTGGCCGCTGGGCCAGCGGCCGACGACACCCGGCACGCCGCATTGCAGAGCGCTGCGCCCGGTCATCAGGGCCGCGCGCGTCGGCGAGCAGTTCGGGTTCATGCGGCAGTTGGTGAACGAGACGCCCTGCTCGGCCATGCGGCGGAGCGTGGGGGTCGAGATGTTCGGCGCGCCGGGCCAGTGCGGACCTTCGATCGCGTCGATACCCTGATCATCCGTGATGATGAAAATCAGGTTGGGCCGGGACTGCGCCAGCGTACTCGAGGCGCAGACGAGCACCCCGAGCGCAGAGCAAAATCGCCGCAGCAGGTTGTTCGCGGGAACCATGGCTATTCTCCTTCGTGTAACAGAGGCTTTCGATCGGCGTGGCCTCAAATTGTGTGTGAGCCACCGTAACTCACGCCATACGCCGCCCCCGGCACTCCAACCGCATAGAGAATAACTCTTACTCCGATAAAACGCAAGGGGTAAGTTGGGAAAACTACAGAAAATCTTAAATCACCCCCTGACCCATGCTCAATTCCGGTTCAACTTATCCTCTACAGCGTCAAACTGGAGGGATCCTTGCAGCGGAAAGGCCCAATTGCGGCCCAATCCTCCGCATCGTGGTATACTCTCAAGAGGCGTGCCCTGCATTGCGAGAACGTTGAAAAGCCCACGCGGTACGCTCCAATGAGGGGAATCAAGAGATGAGCAGTCGTCGGCTTCATGTCGTCGGCTCTTTGCCCGCGCTCTGCCTCGCCTTGGCAGCACTTGCCCAGCCTGAAGGGGTGATCGGCTACGACGCAAGCGTGGTTGCGCCGCTTGACGGACACCGGTCCTCATCTGCCGTTTCGCTCGACGAATTCGCACGTCTCGTGGGGCGCTCCACCCCGTTCAGTGGAGGCTCGACGGCGATCGCGTGGATCAACGGCCAGCGTCTCGAACTGCCGGTGCCGCCGGGATACCGCAATCCCGCAGCCAACGGCATCAGCCCGAGCAGCGGCGTGATTGTCGGCTATGCCGTGCGCGAACAGGACGCCTACGAGCATGCGGCGGCATGGGTGATCAAGGCGGGAGTTTTCATCCTGCCCAATCTCCCCGACACGTTCAGCGGCATCGCCATGGCCGTTGAGGACACGCCCTGGCCCGACAGCGCGATCGTGGGCCGATGCGCCGCCTTCGGACCCGACTGGGCCACGATATGGCTTGAAGGCCGGGCGCGCGAGATCGGCGGAGCGGCCAGCGCCGCCACGGGCATCAACAAGGCGCGCGACGTGGTCGGCACCTGGCGCAACGGACAGGGCGTCACGAGGCCTGTCATGTGGCGCGGGAGCGAGAGAATCGACCTCGGCGGCGAGCCGACCAACGCCTCGGGCAGCGCCTACGCGGTCAACAATTACGGCGAAGTGGTCGGCCAACTCAGCGGCGTCGGTCCGTTCCTCTGGCGCAACGGGCAGCGCATCGCCCTCGATGCCCCGAGTTCGTGCTGGACGATTCCTTACGGCCTCAATGACCGGGGCCTGATTGTCGGGGAGTACAGCATCGACCCCCAATGCCGCGCGGGCTTTGAGCATGCGCTGCTCTGGGCGCCCGACGGGCAGAGCCACGTCGCCATCGACCTCAATGACCACATCCCCCGGGTGACCGGCCTGGAACTGACTCAGGCGCGCGACATCAACGAAGCGGGCCAGATCGCGGCCGTCGGAAAGCTGACGGACGGCAACCGGCGCGGGGTGCTTCTCAATCCCTATCACTTCGAGATGGCCTCGCCCGTGCCGGGAGGGGCGGGAGTGCGAAACACGTTTGACCTCAGCGGCGTGGCGCCCAACGAGATGGTCTACCTGCTGTGGTCGGCGTCGAGCGGCGCAAGCCCGATTTCCGGTGCATGCCCCGGCGCGACAATCCTCCTGCGCCAGCCGCAGATGATCGAGTCGGCGCGAAGCAACGGCCAGGGGACCGGACAGTTCGACCTCTTCATCCCCGCCCGGGCGCGCGGCATGACCGTCATGTTCCAGGCCGTCGTGTCGAAGCACTGCAAGGTCAGCCACGTCGTCATGCATACCTTCAACTGATCCGCGCGCTCAACTGATCGGCGAACCAGGCGGCACCAGCCGATCCACACCCAGCAGAATGACCTTGCGGGCGGCTTCGCCTTCGGACAGGTCGCTCGCGGCGCAGAGCATCCCGTTACTCATTTCGCCGCGGATCTTGCGCGGCTCGAGGTTGGCGACGATGACAATCTGCCGCCCGACGAGTTGCTCGGGCTCGTAGTGGCCGCGTATGCCGGCGCAGATCTGCCGGCCGCCTTCGCTGCCGTCGTCGAGTTGGAGGACGAGGAGTTTGTCGGCATTGGGATGGTGGGCGGCGGCGCGGACGGTGGCCACGCGCAGGTCGATCTTCGCGAAGTCGTCGTAGGTAATCGGATCCTTGAAACTCATGTCGGCCTCGGGGCG
>CAADHA010000142.1 GCA_900696685.1 uncultured Planctomycetota bacterium | reverse complement strand
GCTCTCGCGCGGAGGTTCGCGGGATCAGCGCCGAAGCGCTCGCTGCGATTCGTGTTCTTTGTGAACGAGGAGCCGCCCTTCTTCCAGGTCGAGGGCCGGATGGGCTCGCTCATCTATGCGCGGCAGTGCCGGGAGCGCGGCGAGAACATCACCGCAATGCTCACGCTCGAGACGATCGGCTGGTACAGCGATGAGCCGAACACGCAGCACTACCCGATTGGCATGGGGGCGTTCTATCCGTCGACGGGCAACTTCGCCGCTTTCGTCGGCAATGTGAAGTCGCGGCACCTGGTGCGGAAGATCATCGAGTCGTTTCGCGAACAGGTCGAGTTTCCCTCGGAGGGCGCGGCCCTGCCCGGCTGGATTCCCGGCGTCGGCTGGTCGGATCACTGGTCATTCTGGCAGGCGGGCTACGCGGGACTGATGATCACCGACACAGCGCCGTTCCGCTATCCATACTATCACAGCCCAGAGGACACGACGGACAGAGTCGATTGCGAACGCGTGGCGCGTTTGGCGGAAGGAATGCAGCGCGTG
This sequence comes from uncultured Planctomycetota bacterium, assembly GCA_900696685.1. Classification (GTDB taxonomy): domain Bacteria; phylum Planctomycetota; class Phycisphaerae; order Phycisphaerales; family UBA5793; genus UBA5793. The sequence goes on along the minus strand of CAADHA010000142.1, from coordinate 4,060 downwards.
ATCGCGCGGCTCGTGGATGAATGACACTCCCACGATGAGGCTCTGCGAATCGCGGGGTGCGTTCGCGACAGACCGCCAGCGCCCTTGCCATCCCACGCTCGCAAGTGCAGAGCCGCCAGGTCGCGGCCAACCAATGCCTTGAAGCGCTGACGCCTTCTTCCTCACCCCACATCCGCAATGCCCAGGCCATCGCCGTATTGCTCCATGAGTCGGCGGCGCAGAAGGGCGTTGGCCGGGCGGCTCAGCGTCGGATCATCTTCAATCCACTTCCGCGCATCGCGCCGTGCCATGTTGAGCAGGGCCATGTCGGTGCGCAAGTCGGCTACGCGCAGGGATGTCGAGCCGGACTGTCGCGGGCCGAAGATCTCTCCCATCCCACGGATTTCGAAGTCCTTCTCGGCGATGATGAACCCGTCGCCGGTCGAGGCGATCGCGTCGAGGCGGGCCGTGCCGTCGTCGGTGGTCGGCTCGCCGATGAAGACGCACAGCGACTTGGTTGATCCGCGCCCCACCCGGCCGCGCAACTGGTGCAGTTGCGAGAGCCCGAAGCGTTCGGCGTGCTCGACGACCATGATCGACGCGTTGGGCACATCGACGCCCACCTCGATTACCGTCGTCGCCACGAGCACGTCGATCTGCCGGGCGCGGAAGCGGTGCATGATGCGCTCGCGCGTGTCGCGCTTCAGGCGGCCGTGGATCGGCGCGCAGCGCAGCCCCGCGAACCAGCCTTCTTCGAGGGCCTTGAGATGGGAGCGAACGTCCTTGAGGCCCCCGCCGCCCGCCTCGTCGATCGCGGGCAGGACGATGTACGCCTGCTCCTTGTTCTCGCGGATGCGCCTGGCGACGTACTCGTAGACCTCGCGCGACTTGCCGGGCGTGACGACGCGCGTGATGATCGGGCTGCGCCCCGGCGGCAGGCCCTTGATCGTCGAGACGTCAAGGTCGCCGAAGAGGGTGAGCGAAAGCGTGCGGGGAATGGGCGTGGCGGTCATGACGAGGGTGTGGGGCGTGACGCCGCCGCTCATCTCCGTGCGCAATCGCAGTTCGGCACGCTGGTGCACGCCGAAGCGATGCTGCTCGTCGATCACCAGCACGGCGAGGCGCTTGAATTCGACAGGCCGGCTGAGCAGGGCGTGCGTGCCGATGACGAGGTCGACCACCCCGCTGCGCAATCGTTCGAGGATCGAGCGGCGCTCGGCGGCGGTCAGCGCGGCGGTCAGCAGTTCGATTCGCACGCGGCTGCCCTTGAGCATGTCGGTCACGGTGAAGGAGTGCTGCTCCGCGAGGATTTCCGTCGGCGCCATCAGCGCCGCCTGGCTGCCCGTCGCGACGGCCGCGAGCATCGCGTACAGCGCCACGACCGTCTTGCCCGAGCCGACGTCGCCCTGGAGGAGGCGGTTCATCGGCGTGCTCTGTGCGAGGTCGCGACGAATCTCCTCAATCGCGGCCCGCTGAAACTCCGTCAGCGCAAAGGGGAAGCGGGCGACGATGTGCTCATCAATCGCGCCGCCCGTGTTGAGAGGCACGGCGTCGGTGTGCTGCTTCACGTGCCGCCGCTTGAGGGCGATGCCCAGTTGCAGCAGCAGCAGTTCGTCAAGCGCGAGGCGGCGGCGCGCGCAGCGGACATCGTCCTCGTCCGCCGGGCGATGGATCAGCCGCATCGCGGTCGCGAGATCGGGAACGCTCCGTTCGCGGCGGTACACCTCGGGCAGATGGTCGTCCACGAGGGCGGTCGCCTCGTCCAGAATCGACTGTAGGGTGCGATCAATCTGCTCGGCTGAGAGGTCCTCCGTCGCTGGATAGACGGGGCGGTAACGCTCGGACCGCGCTTCGACTGGCTGCTGCCCTTCAATGACTTCCCACGCAGGATTGACGATCTGCATGTAACTGCCGTACTTCTTCGTCTTGCCCTGCACGCGCAGCGTCATGCCGGGGTGAATCTTGTGCCTCAGAAACGGACTGTTGAACCAGGTGAGGTGCAGGCGGCCGGTCGGGTCGATGAGGTTGGCCTCGAAGCGCATCTTTCGACCCATGCCGGCAAGGCGCGTCGCGCCGACTTCGCCCCGCGCGGTCACGACCTGGTCGGCCCCGATCTCGCCGATGGGGCGCTCGGAGTGCTCGTGCTCATAACGGTGCGGCAGGTGCCACAGAAGGTCGCGCACCGTCTCGATGCCGAGGCGTTTGTAGATTGCGGCAACGCGCGGCCCGACGCCGGGGATGAACTGCACCGGCATGTCCAGGCGCAGCGGCGGCCGTTCGCCCGATCGTACCGCAGGCGCGGCCGAGTCCGCCTGAACTGGGCTGTGTGACGTCATCGGTTCACCGCATGAGGATAACCGCCCGCACCGCGCGCAGCGATCAGGCGCAGGCGCCGCGTCGCCGCTACTTCGAGGTCGGGGCAGCCGCCCAGTGCATCTTGCGCGTCAGCGTCCGCCAGTAGTTGTTCGCCGAGTTGGCGACGAAGCCCACGCGACGGTCGTACTGGCGCAGGAGAATGCGATCGCCGGTTCGGAGCGAGGCAAAGACCTGGCCGTCGAGGACCATCGTCGTGCCCGCGTTGGCGCGCTCCAAGGTGATCACCAGATGCGTCCTGGGCGAAATGATGATCGGCCGGAAGGCGAGGCTGTGCGCCGCGATGGGAGTGATGGCGAAGCAGTCGAGCCGCGGCTCGATGATCGAGCCGCCGGAGGACACGCTGTAGGCCGTCGACCCGATCGGCGTCGAGATGATCAGCCCGTCGCCATGCACCGAGGGCGTCGGCTCGCCGTCGAGCGTCAGGAACAACTCGATCATTCGGAAAGGCGGGCCGGAGGTGATCACGCAGTCGTTGAGGGCGAGGTGCCGCTCGCGGGCGCGCGCGAGGTCGGCGATGTCCACGCCCTCACCGAGGATGAACGCCTCGATGAGCATGTGCGAATGCAGCGGCAGAGGACCACCCTTGCCGAAGAGCGCATCAGCCGCCCTGAAGAGGTCCGCCATGTCGAACTCGGCGAGGAACCCCAGCCGCCCGAGATTGACGCCAAGCAGGGGGATGCCGAAGTGCACGAAGCGGCGGGCCTGGCTCAGCAGCGTGCCGTCGCCGCCGAGTACAACGGCCAGGTCAATTCCCGCCGTCGGCGGCTGCTCACGCGACATCGCCTCGAACTCGCCCGCGATCTCGGCGCGCTGCGACAGCCACTGGCGGAACTCGGGGAGCACCGCGCGAATCTCCGGACGATCGAGATTGGACACCAGCAGGACGCGCCGCGGCATGGCGAGGGAGTATATCGCTGCTCGATCGCGCCTCGCCCTGCCCATGGGCGATCCCGGCTGCCTGGTGCTCTTTGGAAGGACTGGAGGCTGGAGACCGCAGGCTGGAGGTCGGCGGAGAGAGGCTGTAGCCCGTAGGCTGGAGACTGGAGGCAAGAGCACCGCAGCGCCGAACGGGCAATCCTGGAGCCTCCAGCCTGCAGCCTGCAGCCTGACCACCCACCAACTCCTCGCCGAACACCTCTCGAGTGAGTACCGCGTGAAGACGCAGGGCCGCGGCCGGACCGTCGATGAGTGGAAACTCCGCGTCGATGGCATCGACAACCACTGGCTCGACTGCCTCGTGGGCTGTGCTGTCGCGGCATCAATGCACGGCGCCGTCCTCTAGGGCACCGACACGAGGTCGCCGCCGCGAAGACGGATTCGTCTCTCCGACTTGCAGGGAGGCCTGCGGCGATGAGCGACACGACGACGAGGCCGAAGCGCGAGCCGGAGCCGCGCGGGATTCTGTGCCCGAGGTGCGGCTGCGCCCACTTCGAGGTGATTTACACCCGGCGGATTCCGTTTGGAGCGATCCGCAGGCGGCGGGAGTGCCGGCACTGCGGGAGGCGGGTGACCACGACCGAGCGGATGGGTGGATGAGCGCCACCGCACAATCTGCTGAGAATTGCCTGCGCAGATGACTGACACCTGGTTCGCTGTTGCGATCAAGGAAGGTGCTTGTCGCACTATTGCCCTCAATCCCGGTCCAGCGTCAGGCGCAGCACGGCGTCGCGGGCGAAGTGCAGGTGCTGGTCGCCGATGAGCAGGT
>CAADHA010000141.1 GCA_900696685.1 uncultured Planctomycetota bacterium | reverse complement strand
TCCTCGACTTCTGGGCGACGTGGTGCCCTCCATGCCTCAAGCAGCGCCAGGTCTTTGCCGGCATGGCCGCGGAACTGGAAGAGTCAGCGCACCTCGTCGCCCTTTCCATTGACGAGGGCGGACCGGAAGTTGTGAAGTCATACCTGGCGAAGTCCGGGCACGCGCCCGGTGTGGAACTCGTGGCCACGGATGAGTTGGTGCGCCTCTTCAACATCACCGCCGTTCCCACGCTCGTCTTCGTCGATGCGAAGGGCAACGTGCGGGAAGTCGTGACCGGCATGCTCGACGCCTCGGCGATCCGAGTCCGCCTCGCAAGGTTGAAGTCCTGATCGACCCGGATCAATGCCCTTCCATCACCAGGCCGTCGAACGAACAGAGCCCGAGCGGCTCCTGTGAGTAGAAAGGCTCGGCCGCGGCGACGCCGAGGCGCGAGCCGAAGTACGTCGCCATCGCCGCAATGCCCTTGAGCACCTTGCGGTTCTTCTCCGGCAGGACAAACTGGCTGTGATACGCCTCGATCGAGGCGATCTTGCGCTCTTCGTAGCCGCTGATGTCGATGAGGAAAGTCGGGTCATGCACCTTGCGCAGGTGCATGGCGTAATAGAAGAAGATCCACTTGGGATGGATCGGCCGGCCCGTCCGCCCCCACGGCTCATCAACCTTCACCAGCCGCGCGGCGAATCGCGCGCCGATCACGGCCTGCGTCACCGCGAGGTGGTCGGGGTGCGCGTCTTCGAGATAGGGCGCGAAGATCACCTGCGCCTGATGCTCGCGGATGACCGCCGCGATCGCGTGGCGCAGTTCGAGCGTGTTCTCAACGTAGCGGTTGGGGAAACCGAGCGGCCGGCGCGGGACGCCGAGAATCTTCGCTGCCTTGGCCGCCTCGGTCGCGCGAATCTCCGGCGACCCATGCGGCGTCGGTTCGCCGTTTGTTACATCGAGCAGCAGCAGGTCGTGTCCCTGCTCGGCCAGGCGCGCGATCGTTCCGCCCATGCCGATCTCCTGGTCATCCGGATGCGGCCCGACGACGAGAATGTTCATGGTGAGTTCCTCCTGCCGCAGCAATCGCCGGCTACGCAGAGAAGACCGAGGTTCAGGAACCGGATCGACGACGCCTCTCCGCTGCCTGGGGTCACTTGAGGCGCGGGCACGAGATGGTCGTCGCCTGGTCGAGTGCCACGCTTCATCTCGTCGCTCTCAGCGTTCTCTGCGGTGGATCATGCATTACATCCGCTCCAGGGTCCGGATGCCCAGCAGTCCCAGTCCGTCGCCGAGAATCCGCTCGGTGAGGCGCGCCAGGCGTACGCGCGCATCGCGGAGAGCCGTCGTCTCTGCCTTGAGCACCGGACACTGCGTGTAGAACACTGAGAACGCACCGGCAAGATCATACAGGTACTGGCACAGGCGGTGTGGTTCGAGCGTCTCCGCCACGCTCGATATCGTCCCCGGGTAGCGAAGGAGCGCCAGTGCCAGGGCCTTCTCTTCCGCCGCAGATACGAGGAACGGCGCATCGGCCCGCACGCCGTCCGGCGCTTTGCGCCCGATCGAGCGGATGCGCACGTACTGATTCTGGAGATACGCGCCTGTGTTGCCCTCAAACGCCAGCATGCGGTCCCACGCGAAGATGTAGTCCTTGATGAGGTGGGTCGAGAGGTCGGCATACTTGACCGATCCGATGCCCACGGCCCGCGCCACCTCCCGCTGCTCGTCCTGCGGCAACTCGGGGTTCTTCGCCCGGACGATCGCGCCCGCCCGCTCGATCGCTTCGAGCAGCAGGTCTTTCAACCTGATGTTGTCGCCGCTGCGAGTCTTGAGGGGTCTGCCGTCCGGCCCGCAGACGGCGCCGAACGCGACGTGGCGCAGTTCCGCGCGCCCGCCGCCGGGAAGCCGATCCCACCCGATCATGCGGATCGCTTCGAACACCTTCCGGAAGTGGTCTCGCTGCCGGTTGTCCACCACGTAGATCACTCGCTGCGCGCGGAGTTCCTGCAGACGGTACCGAATCGCGGCAAGGTCGGTGGTGGCATAGAGGAATCCGCCGTCGGACTTGCGAATGAGCAGCGGCGTTTCATCCCCCTCAATCTCAACGACGATCGCCCCCTGCGACTCCTTCGCCACACCGGATCGGATGAACTCATCCACGACCGGCCCGAGGCGCTCGCGATAGAAGGATTCGCCGCGGTTGTGCTCCTCGGTGACCGTCAGGTCGAGCAGGTCATAGATCTCATAACACGCCTGCATCGTGATCGCCGTGATCTTCTCCCACGCCGATACGATGTCGCGGTCGCCCTGCTGGAGTCGCACGAGGGTGCGCTTGGCCTCATCGAGGCGATCTTCGGCGCCGGCGACCTGGGCCTCCCACTCGGCGATTCGATGGGCGCCTGCGTTGATTCGCCGCGCAGCTTCCAGCGCCTGCCGGTCCGCCTTGCAGTCGAGCGTTGCGTCGCGATACGCTGCTTCAAGATGATCAAGGTCGAGGCGGTCGAGATCAACTCCGCGCCGGCGCAGCGACGCGATCACCATCGCGATCTGCAGCCCCCAGTCGCCGAGATGATTCTGCGGAATGACGTCGTTGCCGACTCGCGCCAGCACGCGGCAGAGCGTGTCGCCGATGATCGATGATCGCAGATGCCCGACGTGCATCTGCTTGGCGATGTTGACGCCGACGAGGTCCACCCCGACGCGCGCCGCCTGCCCCGACGCCCACGATGAGCGAGTCTTCGAGCGAATCGTGGGATGTTCGGAATTCTTCAGCACCCCCTCCAGGTCCTCCAGCAGCCGCGGCAGGGCGTCGCCGCGCAGCCGCAGGTTGATGAACCCCGGCCCTGCAACTTCCGCCTTCTCGCAAACATCGTTCAGCGCCGCCTGTTCGACGATCGCCTCCGCCACTTCTCGCGGATTGCGGCCGACTCGCTTGGCCAGGCCCATCGCCACGTTGGACTGGAAGTCGCCGAACTGCGGGTTCTGGGCGGTGCGCACCAGCGGATCGGTTTCGGCAAACTCGCTGCCGAAGGCCGCGACGATCGCCTCGACGAATCGCCGACCGAGAAGCTCAATGGGGTCAACACTCATGCGGCGGCAGTGTAGTCCGCTTTGCCGCCAGAAGTGAGGCGGCATCGCATCCAGTATCCGGCCGCCGTATCCTTTTCGGGCGTCAGCCGGTGCGACTGCCGCCGTTCTCTTCGCCCAAAGCCGTCGCGCCAATTGGAGGCTTCATGGTCACGCGTATTCCGGGTCTCCTCGTCGCCACCATGGCGCCCCTCGCGGCAATGCTGCTGAGCACGGCCGCGGCGCGCCCCCTGCAGGACAATGCTCCGCCGATTCTCCCCGACCCGCCCGCCGCAACCGAACCGACGGACCAGACACCCGCGGCACCGCAGGTCGTCTATTCGCGCATGCTGCCCAACGGCGTTCGCGTGCTTACGCAGCCGATTGACGGCACACATCATGCCGCCATGCTCGTTGTGCTCGGCACGGGCTCTTCGCATGATCCTTCTGATGCGCCGGGCCTCTCGCGCCTGTTCAGTCGACTTCTGACGACCTGCTCCGCAGAGGAGGAGGACGGGCGCTCCGCCGCCGACCTCGACGAGCGCTACCCGCACGGCTGGAACATCCGGTCCTTCGACGCAATGAGCGTGTATGGCCTTGTGGTGCCATCGGATCGCGTTTCGGAAGAGATTGAGCGTCTCGCGCGCCGCCTGCGAACGATCCGCATCGACTCCGCGGCGATCACCCGCGAATCGCTGATTCTCGAAGATGAGATGCGCTCGCTCTTCGACGAGCGGCCGTTGATCAAGCCGATGTCGTGGCTTGTCGCCAAGGCGTTCCGCCATGATTCGGGGGCGCCGCGCGGCATCGACCCCGTGCGCCTCGCCCGCCTCGCGCCCGACCGCGTGCAGCGCGAGTGGCAGCAGCGGCTTGTGGGGGGCAATGTGACGGTGGTCCTTGCCGGTGACGGCAGCCGCATCGGCCTCGACGCGACGGTCGATCGTGCATTCGGCGCGCTCCCTTCGGGCGAACGGCCGAACTTCCCGATCACTGTCCGTCCCGTCGGTGCGGTGACGCGCGACATCATGGACAGCAGCGACCTGCCGTCAAAGCGGCATCACGGCACCGCGGCTTTCTTCGCGCCGCCGGTTACGCACGTCGATCACCCTGCATTCCTCGTACTCGCCACGACCTTGACGCACTACGCGGCGACGCTGCCGGGCGCCGAGTCGCGCCTCGACTTCCAGTACAACATGCTTCTTGACCCGCGCGCGGCCTACCTCACGCCGCACATGTGGCGCTTCACGAAGGAGGGCGGGCCGGCCGCGGCGCTCGGATGGTGGGACGCCCATATCAAGAAGAGCCGCAAGTTCACCCAGGCCGACGCGCGGCGCACACTCGGTGCGCTCGACTGGCAGCTCGGCGCCCCCCTCCGCGGCGGCGTGATCGATGAGCTCGGCAAGCGCCCCGCACTGCTCTACACGATCGCCTTCGCCACCGGTTACCGCTTCCATTACGGCGACGAGGCCTTCTGGCAGGGCTATCGGGACAGGCTCCAGCGCCTCACTCAGGCTGATCTTGCCGCGGCGCGCGACAAGTACTTTGCAGACGACAATCGGGCGATCTTCATCCTCAAGGGCGACTGAGTGCCTCCGGTTCGGCCGATCATCCTCTCAACGTGGTCCTTCGGCCGCATCGCCAACTCCGCCGCGTGGCCCATCCTCTGCGCCGGCGGCAGCGCCCTCGACGCGGTGGAGCGCGCCTGCATCACCGTCGAGGATGATCCGACGATCGACTCCGTCGGTCGCGGCGGCCTGCCCGACGCCTCCGGCCGCGTCAGTCTCGACGGCTGCGTCATGCTCTCGCCGAAGCGCTGCGCCGGAGTCTGCTTTGTGCGACGATTCAACCATCCTGTTTCGATCGCCCGCCGCGTCATGGAGCAGACGCATCACGTGCTTCTCGCCGGAGACGGCGCCGAAGCGTTCTCCGAGGCGCAAGGCTTTGCACCAGTCGAACTGCTGACAGACGAAGCGCGAGACGTCTGGCACAAGTGGCGCAACGATCCGGCTCAACTCCGTGGTGAGCGCTACCGCGGCTGGCTTCCGCCTTGCAATGTCGAAGAAGTAAGCGGCATGTCGGACAACCGCCAGCGCCTCGCCGCCGATGAAGTTCTTCCGCACAATCGCTCCCACGACACCATTGGCGTCCTCGCCATCGACACGCGCGGCGCCATGGCCGGCGCCTGCTCGACCAGCGGCATGGCCTTCAAAGTTCCCGGCCGCGTCGGCGATTCCCCCATCATCGGCCACGGCCTCTACGTGGATCCGCAAGCCGGCGCCGCGGTCGCCACCGGAACTGGCGAACTGCTCATGCGCACCTGCGGCTGCTTCCTCGCCGTCGAACTCATGCGCCAGGGCGCCTCCCCCGCCGACGCGGCGCGGCAGGCCATCGAACGCATCGTCAACTCGTGCGACATCTTCGACAACCACCAGGTCGGCCTTATCACTCTCGCCCCTGATGGCGCCTGGTCCTCCGCCGCTCTTCGATCCGGCTTCCGTGTCGCCGTCTGCACGAACGACGCTGACGATCTGACTCCAGCCGCAGCGGTTCACCTTCCGTCTTCGGATCCTGCCGAACCTTTGCTGTAGCAG
>CAADHA010000140.1 GCA_900696685.1 uncultured Planctomycetota bacterium | reverse complement strand
GTGCAGCAGCGGCTTGCCCTCGGCGCTGCGCACCCCGGCGGCGCTGAGTTCATGCACGAATCCTTCGCGCAGGCCATCGACGGTCAGGCGCACGCGCAGGCCGTCATCCGAGACGGTCGCGCCGGTGATCGTCAACTGCCTGTTTCTGATCTCCGGACTGCCATACGGCTCGTGGTAGAAGTATGTGAAGGACTTCATCCTGTAGGCGCCGAGATCGCTTACGGTTTCGCGCTTCACCGGCTGCGTGAACACGAGTTCAAACCCGTCGCTCAGCGCCTTCATTTCGAGAATCTCGAAAGGCGTTCTGCCGGTCCAGACAAGGCGCTGGAGGCCCCAGGGCTTGCGGCCCAGCGAGCCCCAGCCGCGGTTGGTCATGCCGACGAACATGGAGGCATCGCTTCCCCACGTCATGCGGTTGACGCCGCAGTCGAAGCCGCTGCGGAAGGGGAAGCACGCGCCCTGGTACTTGCCGTCGATCTTTTCGAGATAGACACGGGCGATGGAGGCGGTGGTCTGATCGCCGACGAAGAGTTGGCCGCTGAAGGGGCCGAACTTCCCGCCCGTCTCATCGCAGATGACGTCGGCTGATGACTGGCCCATGCGGCCATAGGGGAACCAGACGGCGGGGAGTTTGAGCGAGGGCATGACCTTCGCCGCTTCGTACATCGTGATCGGCCCGTCGGGTCCGGCGGCGGGCTTGCCGGGGTTGTCACCGGGAGCGGCGGGGTGGTCGTACCACTGGTTGGCGCCGGGGTGGCCGCAGAAGTCGCCGCTTTCCATGTGAACGAGCGGGCAGGTGCCGACCCAGTCGCCCTGGTTGTCGACGTAGAACATGTCGCCGGCGGCGTTCATGCCGATTCCGTTGGGCGAGCGCATGCCGCCGCACACCGGCGTCATCTTCCCGTCGGGAGTGATCTTGAGCGCCCAGCCGCGCCAGGGAACGATGCTCTTGCCCAGGCCGCCGCAGAAGCCGAGGTTGAGCGCGACCCACATGTTGCCCTCGCGGTCGAACTTGGGGCCGAAGGCGAATTCGTGGTAGTTGCCACTGAGTCCCCAGCCGTCGAAGACGGTCTCGAATCGGTCGGCACGGTCGTCGCCGTCTTCATCGACGAGTCGCGTGAGTTCGCCGCGCTGGACGAGGTACATGGCGCCGTCGCGGTTGACGAGTCCGAGCGGCTCGTGCAGTCCGGAGGCGAAGCGCGTGAAGGCGGCCCTGAAGGGCGGGTCGCCGTAGGCGTCGCTCACAATCCACACCTCGCCGCGTCGGGTGGCGACGGCCGGCCGGCCGTCGGCGAGCACGTCCAGCCCGCCGACTTCGAGCACGATCTCGCGCGGCACGGGGATCGTCAACATGCGGTAATACTCATCCTCAGCCGAGCGCGGGAAGTCGAGATCGAGTTGATACTCGAGCATCGCGTCGAGGAGCGGGTCGAGCGGGTTGTCGTACCCGAATGAAAAGTTGAACCCGACGCCGCGGTTGATCACCTTGGCGAGGATGCGGTTGACGCCCGGCTCAAGGTGGAGCGTAACGACGTGCTGATCGGACTCCCATCCGCGCAGCACGTCGGCGTGAACGATGACGCGGCCGTTGTGCCAGACCTTGACGCCGTCGTCGGAACCCATGTGGACCTTGAGTTCCGCAGGTTCGCCGATGCGGATCTCGCGGTAGAGGTAGACGGCGGCGTCTTCGTTGAAACGGTTGTCGCTCGGGTTGTCGCCGAAGATGCGCAGGTTCATGGCGCTGTTGTCCTGGAAGTCGGTCTTGCGCCACTTCACGTCAACGCCGTGCTTGCCTTTGTAGACGGCGTCGGGATTGAAGCCGTCCTGCTCGGGAGGATAGAGACGGTCGAGTTCGCCGTGCCCGCGGTTGGGAAAGGGGCCGACGACCCACCACGGGCCGTAGTCAAGACCCTCGGGCAGGTACTGCGCGATGGTGGCCTTGCGCGTCGATTCGCGGTCGACCTTTCGGATGTACCTGAGTTCGGGGCCGAGGGGCTGTTGAAGCGCAGCAGCCAAGGTCGCGCCGAAGAGGATAAGGCCAATCGCCGCAACAAACGGCATCAGGCGTCTCACCACGTCACCTCCACTTCAAACTGCGCCTGCCCCGTCATGCTCGGAGCGAGGTCGATGACGAGTTGGCTCACTCCACTGCTGCGCTTGACGGAGGCCGTCGCGCCCTGAGGCAGGCGGAGCACGCAATTCACACGCGCATCCACGGTGTAGGCGTCAACTCCGCCGGGCACGATGAGTTTCCCCTCGGCGGCAATGAATCGCAGCAAGGCCTGCGGCGGAAAGTCGGCGTCGGCCCGCAAGCCGAACACGCGCCGCAGCCCCGGCCCTTCCTTGCGAACCAGCGGCAGCGGCTGCTCGTCAATGAACCAACCCGCGAAGTCATACTCGATGATCGGCCGGCGCTGCGCATCGAGGCGATAGCCGCGGAACCTCGGCTGCGGCTGCACCGCGTCGATCTCCCCGCCCCTGGTGACGGCGATGAAGGGGAAGCGCGCGGGCATCATCACGACCGACTCGCCGAGAGGATCGGTCGGGTTGCCCCCGCGCCCCGCCCACGCCCCGGCGGCGCTGAGAAACGCCCCGCGCCACGTCTCAACCGTCCGTACCTGCTCCGCGCTGAACACCAGGTGCACCTGCTCGGGGAAGCCGATCGCGATCGCTCGCGACCCGGCGCCCTTCACAAAGGTGCGGAAGACCACCGGCTCATCGCGCACGAGAATCTCGAAGCCCTCCTCAGTCGCTACGCCTTCGGGCAGCGCGAGAAACTCCCCCTGCGACAGGTAGGCCCAGATGGCGTCGATCTGGCGGTCCGGATCGCCCTCCTGAATCTGCGGGAAGGGATTGGGCTGGTCGGGCGGCCAGTGGTTGGGCATGCGCGTGCCGGGGCGCAGGCTCGCGGGGTCGCGCATGTAGGGGCGGAACCAGTCGTGGCGGAGGCGCTCGGTGGTGGTGATGAGGTCCATTGCGGGCTCGCCGGCGGGCTTGCTGCCGTTGATCGAATGACAGTTGATGCAGGCCATGCCCTGGCCCGTCCCGACGAGGCGCCGCCCGTCGGCCGCGAGGACTTCGTTGAAAGGCGCGGCGGGAAGTGCCTCCGCGGGGCAGGGCGCATCAGCCTTTTCGAGTGCAACCAGGAGGGCGTCGATGAGGGGGATGTTGAAGGCGGGCATGCGCGTGGCCATGTAGGGCCGCACCTTCGCTCCGGTGTTGATGACCTGGCGCATCCAGCCGGGAAGGAGTTTGCCGCCCACGCCGGTGAGCGGAGGCGGGAAACGGCCTTCATCGCCGAGTTCGGCTTCGTCGAGGGTCGTGAAATACTGGCGCTTCGCCGCGCTCACGCCGCCTTCGCCGTCGCGCTCGTGGCAGGCGTAGCAGTTCAGCGCGCTCAGCGCGCGGTGAATGTTCTGCGCCGGCGTGAGAGTCTGGCGCAACTTCTCGGGGAAGCGAAAGGTCGCCGCGATCATCCGCCTCTGTTCGGCATTCAGCCCGTAGTTAGCCGCACCGGTCGGCGGCCGCTCGCCGATGCACCCGGGATTCATATCGGGCGCCAGTTGCAGCAGCGGCTTGATGGGGATCGGCCGGCCCATCGGCTCGATGCGAGTGCGGTTCGGCCCCATTTCATGGCAGTGCGCGCAGCCCATCGCGGCGAAGAACCTCTCACCAGTCGCCGCCTTCTCAGGATCGATCGCGAAGCCCTGCGCCTGCGGCGCCTTCGCACCGGACTTCGCCTGGCGCGCGTTATCCGAGGCGACGAGGTACGTTGCAATCGCCCGCGCTTCGTCGGCGGTGAGATTCATCGACGGCATGCGGCCCGACGGACGGATCGACGCCGGATCAAGCAGGAACGCGGCCAGCGCCTTCACCGTCGTTCGACCCGCGAGCGGTCCGATGGGCGAGACGCCGCGCGCTGCATCACCCGGGATCTCCGTCGAAGGCGCAGCGGCCGCGCCGTATGGATCGTCCTCCGCCGGCCTAGGCAGCGGCGCCAGCACCGCGGGCGCTTCAAACGGCTCGTGGCACGCCACGCAACCCACCTGGTGGTAGAGCACCCGCCCCTGGTTCACGTCCGTCGCATCGAACTCGCCGACGCTCGCCGCGGTCGGTCCGCCGAGCGAAACAAGGAAATGAGTGAGCGGCTCAACCACACGATCGAGCATCGCCGGGTCGAGGCCCGCGAAGAGTTGCGGCATGGTCGTGCCGGGCTTGACGGAGTGAGGATCGCTCAGCCAGGCGCGGATGTGTTCGGGGGTGAGGCGGCCCCCGACCTGCCCGAGCAGCGGCGCCTGCCGCGACCAGAGGCGCTCGGCCACCGCCCGCTCTGCGACATGGCATGCGATGCAGTTCAGTTCTGCAATGAGCCGCTCGCCGGGATCGAGCGTGGAGGCGCTGATGATGCCGAAGGGTTCGAGTCTGTGAACGTCGAGCGTGACGGCGGCCGCCGCCTCACGCCGGCTCTCACTAATGAAGGCGAGGGCGCCGATTCCCAGCGCGGCCAGCAGGCCGACCGCCCCGGCCAGAGCCTTGCCGCTCCGCTCGAACCGTTCGTTCCAGATAACGTGCCCCCGCTTCGATCGATTCATCCTGGCGTCCCTTCTGCCCGTCGGCTCAGAGATCACCATCGTAGCGGATTGCGCTCTGTCCAGCGCGCGGAGGCGCCCCGCGATTCGCTCGAAGATCATTGCGCGCGAAGGCATCCCACGATTCGCTCGAAGACTCGCTCATCGTGGGCGTGGGATGCGTTCAGACGCGGGCGACCGTCGCGGTGGAGGACGCCGCAGCCTGTTCGCAGACATGGTCGAAGGCCTTGGGGTCTTCGATGGCGATCTGGCTGAGCATCTTGCGGTTGAGCAGGATGCCGGCGAGTTGAGCGCCGTTGATGAACTGGCTGTAGCGCAGGCCGCGCATCTTGCACGCCGCCGAGAGTCGCGTGATCCACAGGCGGCGGAAGTCGCGCTTGCGGGCGCGGCGGTCGCGGCGGGCGAAACAACCGGCGCGCATCAGCGCGTTCTTGGCCTGCTGCTTGTGGCGGGACTTGGTTCCGTAGTATCCGCGGGCTTCGCGGAGGATTCGCTTGCGCGCCTTGTTGCGGGCGGCGCCTTTGCGTGTACGAGGCATCGACTCAACTCCCTGGGCAAGAACGGGGGCCTGGTGCGCCGCCTCGCACTTCGAGGCTGTCGCGGCTCAGACGCTTTGTTCCCGGCTCGCACCGACTCTGAATCTGCGCTTCTCCCCGGCCTTCTCAGGACTCGACCTTGACGACGTTTCCCTCAGCATCGCGCGCCTTGTCAGGCCGGATGCGGAAGTTAAGCAACTTGCGAAGACGCTTGCGCTCCACCTCGGCCGTCACCTTGTGCTGGCGCAACTGGCGGTTCTGGGCGCTGTTGTGCAGGCTCTTGCGGTGGCGCTGCCCGGCCTTGGCGTGCTTCACCTTGCCGTTGCGCGTCACCGTCACCCGCTTGAGAAGGCCCTTGTGGGGCTTGAATCCGTGCATGAGAGAACTCCCAAAGGCAGGGCGGACCGGCCCCGTCGAGACCCCAAGGCTAGCGTCGTTCCCGAGCGAGTCAATCCGACTGAATCCGCGCACAGAATCCGGCGTGAACCGCATCCGGAGAATCCCGCGGGTACAATCGCCCAACCCCCTGCCGAGGTCACCATGACAAGATCAACGCTGTCGATTCTCCTGGCAGTAATTGCGGTTGCTCCCTTCTCCACCCCCGCATCAGCACAGGAGGGAAACGAAGCGGTCCTCGCTGCTGAAGACTCCAGGAGCCTCAACGTCACTCTTATCCCGCGCCTGCGCTACCAGTTCGACACCGGACTCGACGCGGCCAACGGCGACTTCCGCGTCTTTCGCGGCGGCGTCGGCGCCAAGGCCGACTGGAAGGCGACGGACCGCATGACGCTGTCATTCGGCCTCGGCTATGAGTACAGCAACTATGACTTCAGCCGGCCCAACGCCTTCATCGCCGGCGCCGCCTCGCCCTTCGAGGACATTCACATTCTCGATCTCGGCCTGACGGCATACGTCGGCATCGACGAGCAGTGGTCCTGGTTCGCCGGCGTCAAGGGTCGCGTCGCGGGCGAGAGCGGAGTCGACGTCGATGATGCGGGCACGATCGGCGGCGTCGGCGGACTCGTCTGGGACCTCGGTGACGATCGCTCAATCGCCTTCGGCCTCAACGTCATGAGCCAGATCGAGGATGATGCCCTCATCCTTCCCATCATCAACGTCAACTGGAAACTCGACGAGCGGTGGCGCTTCGCCAGCAGCGGCGCGATGGGCGAGTTCATTGCGACGATCGACGGCCAGAACGAGATCGCATTCGGCGCGGCGTGGGAGAATCGGCGCTTCCGCCTTGACGATTCGGCCCCGCAACTCGCGGCCGTCATTGAGGACACCTCTTTCCCCCTCTTCGTGCGCTTCGCGCATCGGCCGGATGATTCGATCACGATCAACCTGATCGGCGGCGTGGGGGTGTGGCAGGAGTTTGAGGTGAGCAACCGCAACGGGCTGGCGACGCGCGACTTCGACGCCGACCCCTCGGCCTTCCTCGGCCTGAGTGTCAACATCGCGTACTGAAGAACAGAGAAAACAAACGGGACAGGTACATTTGTTTTCCGCTGAAAACGCGGCGTATCTCCTTGGAAACAAAGGAGATAAAATGTACCTGTCCCGTTTATTCGGGCGACTGAGTCACTGATCGCCGGCAACGGCGGGCTGGTCGTGCGTCACCTTCTCCGGCCCAGGCAGAGGCGCCAGTCCGAAGCGGGCGCGCAGGGCGTTCTGGCTCGCCAGTGCCGCCGGAAACGCATCGGAGGTGAAGGACTCGGTGCCGCCGCCGACCTTTCCCACGACGATTGCGGGCAAACCGATGGTGTTGGCCGGGAGCGGGGATGCGATGACGACCCACAACTCCTGTGCGGCCGTGGCGGGGTTGATCCCGTGGTAGGTGAAGACCATGTCGCCGACGCGATGGGCAATGATGTTTGCGGGCAGGGATGCCGCCGCCTCGGCGAGCGCTGCTCGCTGGGCGTCTGCCAGCCTCGCTCCACTCGTGTCGCTGAAGTCGGCCAGGGTAAGCGAGCCGACGGGCACGTCGGCGAGCGTGAGCGTGGTGCCGGCCGTCAGAAACGAAGAAGGCTGAACGAATCCTGAGTCGAGGAACTGTGCGGCATGAAGCGGCGTCCTGATGGACGGCGACGCCATCTCGATGCGCCAGGCCATGGCCATCGAGCCGACGCCGGCGCCCGCTTGTCCCGTGGCGAGGGCAGCGCCCGGCATCGGCACGCCGACGAACGAGTAAACCAGCAGCATCCAGCCCAGGACAAAGCCGATCACCATTGCCGGCAGGCCCGAGAGCACCATGGCGAGGGTGGCCTGCCAGGGTGCGGCCTTGTGACGAGCCGCCAGCGCCATGCCTGCGCAAACCAGCCACCAGGTGATGGCGAAGGGAGAGATGCATCCTCCCAGACAAGGAATGAGCATGATGACCAGGGGGCCGCAGGTGTAGCAGATTACTTCGACGGTCGCGCCGAGCGTGCGCGTCGCGCCGCCGCAGGCACTCAGTACGCCGTGACTGAGCAGGATGACGGTTCCGAGAATGGCGAAGTAGGCTACGAGGGAGGCGCCGGCCTGGAGAATTGCAAACCACCCCATTGCCCCCATGCCCATTCCCGCGCCGCCCCCCCCCGCGAACAGGCCCGGCGCCATGAGGCAGAGCATCGGCAGGTTCGACCCGACGGCCACGATCAGCATCGTCACTGCCGCGAACGCCAGGGCGGGCATCGGCGCTGCAACGC
>CAADHA010000139.1 GCA_900696685.1 uncultured Planctomycetota bacterium | reverse complement strand
GCGAGAGCGATGGAAGAAACCGAAAACAGCGCCGTCGCAGCAAAAGCGTTTCGCGCCGCCACTGATCCAGGTGGAAATGACGCTTGTGCATCGTGATACCTCCCGCTCGTGCCGCCCTCCGATCCTTCAGGACCGGATCAGAGTTGCGCCGGCGGCCGCGTTTCCTGCGCAATCTACCCGATGTCTCGGGGGAGTGCAAGGGAAAAGTCGGGAAGTCGTGCGGAATCACTCGATCGTGATTGAGCCGCCCACGGCCGCTTCAATCGTCCGCCTACCCGCCTTGCCGGGGTCGCCGCTGGCGCCGGGGCCGAAGTCGATCGCGTAGCCGACGCCCTCGCGGGTGCGGATGGAGTAGATCACCGTCGTTTCGCCGGTGCCGAGGTTGGTCGCTTCGATGCGCTGCACGCCCTGGATGGACTGGGTGATCACCCCCCCGGCGCCGAGTTCGATGGTGAGCATGCGATCGAGCGTGGCCGAATGGTCGGGCGAGGGGCCGAAGAACTCGATGCGGGCGCGGTCCGGCCCGGTGTTGCGCAACGCGATGGTGCCGACGGAGGGGACGGGAGCGAAGCGCATCGTCGCCTCGCCCGCCGAGCCGAGGTGCAGTGAGGCATCGATGGAGAGATCAGTCGTGCAGGCGGGGAGGAGGATGCCGGCGACAAAGAGCAGCGCCAGGCATCGAATGAAACGCGCGGCGTCGGAAACACTCATGGATGCACCCCTTCTGATCGCAGTGGGTGGCTGTGCAATCGAAGGATCATATCGCGGGCACATGCGTGATTGCGCGCCGGACCTGAGGTGGTCGATGGCGACTGGTGTGGCTGGACTCCAACACCCGTGCGGACGCGTGGGGCTCGGATTCGTTCATCGCGAAGCGATGAACGGAGCCCCGACCGTGAGGGAGGGTCTTCGCTCGGCGCGTGATCGACGGACCCGGCTTGCCGCATCGACCGAAACGAGTCCGAAGCGTGAACGAGGCGACGCGAACGCTGAGTTGCGAAGCCTCTCTCGACTTCGCTGGCGCTTCAGCCTGGTTGCGTGTGGCTGCCTCACCGCGGTACACTTCACGCCATGCTTGCCCGCGTGCAGAGTTTCGTCCTCAGCGGTCTCGACGACCATCCCTGCGAGGTCGAGGTCGATCTTGCCGAAACCGGGCTGCCCAAGACGACCGTCGTCGGCCTGCCTGCTGCCGCGGTCAAGGAATCGCTCGAACGGGTGCGCAGCGCCATCGTCAACGGCGGCTATGCGTTCCCTGACGGGCGGCTGCTCGTCAACCTTGCGCCGGCGGACCTGCGCAAGGAAGGGCCGATCTACGACCTGCCCATCGCCATCGGCGTGCTGATGGCCAACGGCTCGATCGCGCCGGCGCAGCGCGAGTTGCGCTTCGACTGGCGCAAGTATCTCTTCGCGGGTGAACTGGCTCTCGACGGCCGCGTGCGGCCGATCAACGGCGCCATCAGCATGGCCCTGCACGCGAAGCGCAAGCGGCTCGACGGCGTAATCCTCCCGCAGGCCAACGCGCGCGAGGCGGCCGCGGTCGATGGCGTGCAGGTGCTCGGCGTGTCCACGCTCGCGGCCGTGGTCTCGCTGCTCAACGGCACGGGTCCGACGATCGAACCTGAGCCGCCGCTCAACATCGTCGATCTCATCACGCGCGCCAAGGCGGCGGTGGACTTCGCCGAGATCAAGGGGCAGGAGGCGGCCAAGCGAGCCGTCATCATCGCCGCGGCCGGCGGACACAACCTCCTCATGCTCGGCCCGGCGGGCACGGGCAAGACGATGCTCGCCAAGGCGCTGCCGGGGATCATTCCGCCGCTCTCCCCCGATGAGGCGCTGGAGGTGACGCGAATCTACAGCGCCTGCGGCCTCGTCGCGCGCGGCGACGGGATCATCACGCGCCGGCCCGTGCGCACGCCCCACCACACCGCCAGCAGCCCGGCGATCATCGGCGGAGGCACGATCCCCAAGCCCGGCGAAGTGAGCCTCGCCCATCGCGGCGTGCTCTTTCTTGCTGAGTTGCCCGAGTTCAGCCGCGCCGTGCTCGAAACACTGCGCCAGCCGCTCGAAGATCGAGTGGTGACGATCTCGCGGGCGCATTCATCGCTTCAGTTTCCGGCGGATTTCATGCTGGTGGCGGCGCTCAACCCGACGCCGCGCGGCGACATGCCCAGGGGGGCCGAGGGCCAGCGCATCATGGAGCGATACCTGTCGAGACTGAGCGGCCCGCTCATCGACCGCATCGACATTCACATTGAGGTTCCATCGCTGCCCTACGCCAAGTTGCGCGCCAAGCCCGACGGCGAGTCGAGCGAATCGCTCCGCGCCCGGGTGCAGGCGGCGCGCGACCGCCAAAGCAGGCGGCAGGGCGCGGGGTTGCTCAACAGCGCGCTGAGCGGCAAGATGCTCGACAAGTTCGCCGCGATCGACGACATGAGCGCGACGCTGCTGGCGCAGGCGGTGAGTGAACTGGGCCTGAGCGCGCGGGCGTATGACAAGGTGCGAAGGGTGGCACGGACCATCGCCGATCTCGAGAGCAGCGAACGCGTGAAGGCCCCGCACATCTCCGAGGCGGTGCAATACCGCCTGCTGGATCGGATGTTGTGAGGAGCGGGGTCGATCCCTTGATGCCTCTGCGCCCTCCACTACCATCACGCGATGAACGTCATCAGTCACGGCATCGACCTCGTCGAGATCAACCGCATCGAGCGAATGGTGGGCGAGCACGGCGAGCGGTTTCTCCAGCGCTGCTTCACGCCACGCGAAGTCGCGTACGCCGATGACTCGCCTCGCAAGCGCATTGAGCGCCTGGCCGGACGCTTTGCCGCCAAGGAGGCGGTCCTCAAGGCCCTCGGCACGGGCTGGCGCGACGGCATCGCGTGGACGGACATCGAGATTCTCCCCGACGCGCTCGGCCGGCCGGTGCTTTCGATCAGCGGACAGGCGGCGGCGATTGCGGGGAAGATGGGCGTGAACACCTGGTCCATCAGCATCAGTCACACCGGAGAACTCGCGGCCGCAAGTGCGATTGCTCTTTCCGTGCAGGGTGATAAGGTTGTATGACGATGGTGAGCGGCGGCGGCCGCGTCGCGCGGCGCATGCCCGATCACCGGGTCCGATCAGAGCAGAGAATGTCCAGAGATCGAAACACTCCGGCACTTTACGAGGTCTTCGGACGCGCGAGCCAGGCGCCTGCGCGGCCTCACGCAGTCGAAGTGGCGCCGGTGTTCAAGCCCCCGCGTGTGCAGGTCGAGTCGATCGCGCCGGAGCCGTCGCCGTTACCGGCCGGGCCGGTCTCGCCGCGCCTGATTCGCCTGCCGGTCGGATACGTGTACGTCGGCCTCGCCGCGGTTGTGCTGCTGATCGTGGGTTCCTATTTCGTCGGAGTGAGCCGGGGCAGGGCACAGGCCCTCGCAAGAAGCGGCGGTGAGGATCCTCCGCCGTTGATCAACGATCCGACGCTTCAGACGAACCGCGGAGCCGCCGGCACCGTGCCCGACCCGAGGACCGGCAGCCCGGAAGGACGCGAAGCGGCCGGTGCCTCGCGCTCCGCAGAGCCGCAACCCGCACCGACGGGCCGCCGCGTTCTCGACCGCGACACGCGCCGATCGGGGCTGAACTACGTGGTCGTTGAGCGCTTCGACCCGGCCGAGGCCTGGGCTGTCAAGGAGTTTCTCAAGCGCAACGGCATTGACGTGCTGGTTCTGGCGGACAACAATCCCGCTCTTCTGCAGGTCGTGACGGCGGAGGGCTTTCAGGGCTGGGCGTCCAACACAGCGGCCCAGGCCCTTGACAAGCGGCTTGGAGACCTCGGCCGGCAGTGGAAGGCGCGCGAGGGTGGGAGCAAGGACTTTTCCAAGAGGCTCCCCCAGTTGCAGAAGTAGGCCCCGCGGCCTCAACTTACTCACCCGCGGGACAGGCACCGAACCAGTCGAGTCAGGCGGAGCAACATGAGTCTTGATCGAAGTCTGAAATCCGGAAGCGGCCTCTCGCAGCACCGAAGCGTCCTTACCCGGGCTGAGCGTATCTCTAAACTCAAGGGCGATGGGACGTTCGGTTCCACGAGCAGTCCCCTTGGGTTGCCCAAAACCCTCTCTCCTCGTCTGGCGGTTCGCAAGAAGGTCAAGAAGAAGGTCGAGGAGGCGGTGGAGGGCGAAGCGGGCGCTGCTGCACCCGGCGCCCCGGCGGCACCTTCGGCCGCTGGCGCTGCGACTGCCGCCCCAGCGAAGGGTGCTGCCGCCAAGGCTGCCGCCCCCGCAAAGGGCGCTGCGGCAAAGAAGTAAAGGTTCCCGGGCGAATGCACCCGGATTCCTGTCTGTTCGACCGTTTTGGGTGGACAGCGGTGGCTTGGTCTGCATTTCCCGTTACGCCGGAGCCGCTTATCGGCTCAATGCGGCGATTGAGAAAGTGCACGATCACAGGCAAAATCGGGGATTATTCGTACCGCCGAAGTGATTAATGCGGTATTCTCCGTGTGTCCCGACATGGGCGGGGAAGTGGGTCAGACGCCCGAGCATGGGTGGGGGCCGTTTCGTTTTCACGATCTGTTCCGAAGAGGAAGACAGGGGATTGTCCATGAATCATCGTTCCATTGCGCTCATCCTGACCGGCGGTGCCGTGGCCGTTGCCGCCGCTCAACTGTCTGTTTCGCCTGCGTCCCCGCAGGGCGGCATCGGCCGCGACCTGATCCAGGCCGCGTTCGAGGATCCGGCCGACCTGGCGCCGGACTGGGCACGCGCGCTGCTGGCCGACCCTCGGAGTGATCCCGAGATGGCGATTCTTGACGTTGAAGTGTCGAGTCTCTCGGGCCTTCAACAGCGGGCCCGCGAAGGATCTTACCCGACCGGGCGGATCGGCACGGCCGGCTCCACCACGTCGTGCAACATCGGCACCGTCGATGTGCCGTGGTACCGGCAGATGGATCCGCGACACCCCTTCATTGCGCAGAACCTCTACCGTGTTGATCCCAACGGCCGCCTGTACCAGATCGGCATCGCGTGGCTCAAGCACGGATTCTTCGCGGCAGACGCCTCCGGTTGCGGAACGTGCAGCGGCAACCTGCAGGACAACCACCTCAACGTCGGGTGCCAGGACACGTACGGCAGCGGCAACAACTCGGACCGGACCTGGCTCGGGCCGCGCTTCGAGGTTGACCCGCTGACCGGCGGGTGGGAGCCGTGCGGCTCGCACTTTGACATCGGCAACGGCTCCCAGCCTGACTGCCGCGAGAGCAGCCACAGCCACGGCGCGATTGACCACATGCTGCGCATCAACGATGCAGACCTCGATGTGCAGGGCGCGCAGTTCTTCTACGAGTCCTACTACGTGATCGCCAATGACGAAAACAATCTGAACAACGCCAGTTACCGCCGCGCCACGGTCAGCCGATCGAGCAACACGTGGAGTTTCAGCCACCCGGACAACATGGTCCGCGGGCTGTACGTGATGAACTGGGGCGACTACCACCACTTCGTGAACGACCGGACGCACGGCGACGCCATCATCGCCACGCGGGTCATTGACCTCGGCCAGGGCAACTTCCGCTACGAGTACGCGGTCTACAACCACACTCTCCGGCAGCAGATCAACTCATTCAGCATCGAGGTCGGCTCAGGCGTGACCATCTCCAACGCCGGCTTCCACGCGCCCGTGGAGGACGAAGAGCCTTACGGCAACGAGGCGTGGACGATGAACGTCGGCGCCAACTCGGTGTCGTGGAGCGTGGACAACTACAACACCAACCAGTTCTCGAACACGCTGCGCTACGGTACGGCCTACACCTTCTGGTTCGACGCCAACGCGGCTCCGGTGGCGTCGGGCGCGCGGCTCGGGCTGCATAAGCCCGGCGACATCTCGTCGATCCGCATGGGATGCGTGACCCCAGGCCGGCCTGCCAACGGCGAAGCGGCCGGCCTAGCGATGACCATGCCCAATCTCCGCCGCGGGCAGGCTGCGACGTGGACGGTCACGGGCCTTCGACCCGGCGAGCGCGTGTACCTCGCCTACAGCGAGGCCGGATTCTCTGACCGCGTGATCGGCATGGGTCCCACGCGACTGGATTCGCTGGCGCTGGACGTGGAACTGCTGCAGCCGGGGGTGATCTTCGCCTCCATCCGCGCCAATCAGCAGGGCGTGGCGACTCTGACGGCGACAGTGCCGCCTGATGCACCGCTGGCGACCACCGCCTTCCAGGCCGTCGCAGCGCGCGGCCGGGGCACGTCCGTCAAGTCCAACGTCGAACTTCGCACGATCAGCAACTGAGCCTCGACTCAGCCGTCGATTGCTCCTTCAATGTGATTCCTGCGGGCCGCGACTCTTCGGAGTCGCGGCCTTTCTTTCTCCCGCGATGCGCTCACGCGCGGAGCGCCGCCGCCAGGTCGCGGCGCAGCCGGTCGTGTTCGCCCAGCGCCCGGGCGAAGGGTCGTTCGCGCCGGCCACACTTGCTCAGCAGAATCACGCGCAGGCGCGCCCGAAGGGCCGGGCTCCAGCGGGCCAGGCGCGACGACATGACCGAGACGATCGGGGCAAGGCGCGAGAGACTCTCGCGCTGCGCTGAGGTCCGCAGGTGCCTGCCGGTGATTCCGACTCGAACGGCGACCCTCTCCGCCATTCGCTCGGCCGCCGACGCGCGATCGGGTGCGCTGCCGCGCGCGATCGAATCGGTGATCTTCGAGGCGAGGCGCGCGAGATTCGCCTCGGAGAAGAGGTCGCGCGGATCACTCCCAGGCAGCGAGAGACGCAGATCACTCCGCGCAAGGCGTTCGAGGATTTCCGGGCGTGTGCGATGCGAGCGATCGGCGCTCAGTCGCCGCCATTCGCGGTCGGCGACCGCGCGCACCGAGCGTGAGACGGGGCGGAATCCGAGGCGGTGATAGAACCAGAACGCGCCGCTCTCGATTGCTTCCTCGTTGTCGGCTCCGAACTGATAGGGACTGACGATGAAGTGCTGCACGCCGAAGAGCGAGCGAAAGGCGCGCAATGTGAGGGCAAAGAGCATGGCGGCCTCGCTGCCGCGAAACTCCTCGAATATGTTGATGCCGGTGTTTCCCTGCCGGAAGAGCGGGCTGACGCCGCCATACCCCACCGGCACGCCGCGCGCGAAGAGCATGTAGCCGTAGTTCGCTTCGAGGGGGAGGCGGTGGGCCGGTTCCACGCCAAGCACGGCCAGCGCCGTGTGTTCGCCGAGGTCAATGAGGTAGATCTCATCGAGATTCGCGTAGCGCATCGCGTGAACCTCGCGGCCGCGGGCGGCGAGCGCCGCGTTGGCGACGGCGCGGACCTCGATTGCGCGGTGCGGCGGCAGCGGGGACGGGATGAGCATCGGCGCGGCCATGAGCCTCGCCGCGTCGAGTGGCCTGCGGAGCGGGCCGCGCGCCGTCATGCGAGCCGCATCGTGCAGCCGCAACAGCGTGCTCGATCCCCGTGAGGCGATCAGGTTCCAGCGGATCGGCACCTCGGCACCGTCAAAGGTCGCGATGGCCGCGTCGCGTCCGAGGCCCATCGCTTCGATCTCGGCCACGAGCCAGTCGAGGTCGGTGCGCCGGCGCGCCGGACTTCGCGACGGGCGGCGCCGGGCGAGATCGATCCACTCCTGCGTCGTGCAAAGCCCGTCATCGAGGGTCTGATGCTCGGCGCGCAGGGCAATGCGGTAAAGGATCGGATCGAGACTCTCGGGCGACTCGAACTGATCCCAGTCGATGCGGCACTCGCCGGGGCAGAACGAGGTAAGCGTGCGCAACGTCTCATATCCGAAGGTGTATTGTGTTTGCGTGCCGATGATCCCCGTGTCAATGAGAGTGGCGCGGGCGCGCGGGGTGAGGCGCTTCACGCGAGGCTCGAAGCGCCGAAGGGAGGCGCGGGCAGCCCTGACGACGGCGGGATGGCGGCCGAACGCACTCAGCAAGAGCAGCAGCCCATGCCAGCGGCGCAGCACGGCCGTTGCGGGCGCGAGGCGGCGATCCGCTTCATCCAGTCGCGCCTTGAGGCGCCGGCTGTGCGAGCTTGACCCGTCATCCTCGCGCGCGAGGCGCCCGATGGCCTCGATCTGCGAAGTGGTCAACGTCGCGCTGCCTCGCGTGCCTGGCGCCACTGATCTCATGCTCCACGGTATTCGCAGCGGCTGGTGCAGGTCTCGCGCACGATGATCTCGGCGAGCAGGGGCAGCGCCGGCATGAGACGCTCCCACAGCCACGCCGCGATCCGCTCGCTCGTGGGGTTGTCGAGACCTTCGACTTCGTTGAGGCAGGAATGATCGAGTTGCCGGCGAAGGGGCTCGATCGCGGCGGCGAGATCAGCGTAGTCGATGAGGTGGTGCCGGCCCGGGGGAATCTCGCCTTCAACGATGACGTCGACGCTGAAGGAATGGCCGTGCATGCGCCGGCACTTGTGCCCCTCGGGAAAAGAGGGGAGAAAGTGTGCCGCCTCAAAGGTGAAGGACTTGGCGAGCCGCACGCGCATGGTCAATGGTAGAAACGGAGATCGGGGCATCAAGGCTCGAGGAACCGAGTGCATGAGCGTCCGGCGCGCAGCGGGACCGCCTGCGCCGTCGCCCTCGGCGCTCGTGGCGCGAAGGCGCCCGCGCGCCCCTAGCATGACTGGGTGCAGGGGAGGCCGGAGGCGCCGATGACGCGGCCATCATCGTCCGAAACGCCGGAGGGGATGCGGAGTTCGCGCGGCGCCGCGGAGGCCGTCGCAGGGACCGTTCGCATCGCCATGTGGTCTGGGCCGCGCAACATATCCACAGCCATGATGCGCGCCTGGGGCAATCGCCCCGACACCTTTGTCAGTGATGAGCCTTTCTACGCCTTCTACCTCAAGCGGACGCGCCTCTCGCATCCGGGCGCGGAGGAAGTGATCGCCCGCCACGAGACAGACTGGCGCCTGGTGGTCGAGCATCTGACGGGGCCGATCCCTCAGGGCAGGGCCATCTGGTTCCAGAAGCACATGACGCACCACGTGCTGCCGGAAATCGATCGCGGCTGGTTCGACGCGATGCGCCACGTCTTTCTGATCCGCGATCCGCGCGACATGCTGACGTCGCTTCAGAAGACGATCCCGCACCCGACGCTCAGCGATACGGGCATGCCGCAGCAGTCGGCGATCTTCGAGGAGGTGCGGCGGCGGACGGGGCGCGTGCCGCCGGTGATCGATGCGCGCGAAGTGCTCGAGAATCCACGCGGCATGCTCGGGCTGCTGTGCGAGGCGCTGGGCGTTGAGTTTCGCGAAGAGATGCTTTGCTGGCCCGCCGGGTCGCGCGCCACCGACGGCGTGTGGGCGAAGCACTGGTATGCCGCCGTCGTGAAGTCCACCGGGTTCGAACCCTATCGCCCGAAGATTGAGCCGATGCCAAGCAGCGTGCACGGGCTCTACAAGTCGTGTCTTGGGATCTATCAGAGACTGATGAGTTTCAGATTGACGCTGAGCAGGTGAGAATGGCGAAGCATCGAGGCATCATGGGATGGAGCGAACAGCAATCTTCGGTGATCGAGGCTGCTTGTGCCGCCGCAACTATGCAGCCATGCAACACTCGTCTGCCGGCCGTTCATCGCGTCGCACGCAACCCGCTCCTTTGCGCGGAGCCTCCGGGTCGCGGCTAAACTGCCGTGCGCTTACGGCGAAGTCCATTCCCTCGACCCGTCGATGCCCTGGTGGTCCGTTTCCCCCATGCTCCAGACCTTCAACGAACTCAATCGCGGCATCGTCTACAACGTCAACGGGCGGTTGATTCCGCGTGACGAGCCGGGGATCAGCCCCTTCGACTCGAGCGTTCAGGGCGGAGACGCCGTATGGGAAGGGCTTCGCCTCTACGCCGGCCGCATCTTCCGCCTGCGCGAGCACCTTGACCGCCTGCGCTCCTCGGCCCTGGCCCTCGCGTTCGACTCCATCCCCTCGCATGATCAGATCATCGAGGAGATCCGCCGCACGCTCGCCGCCAACCGCATGACCGACGGAGTTCACATCCGCCTCACGCTGACGCGCGGCGTGAAGATCACCAGCGGCATGGACCCGCGCCTCAACCAGTCCGGCCCGACGCTTATTGTTCTCGCGGAGCACAAGCCGCCGGTCTATGCGCGCACCGGCCTCTCGCTGATCACCGCTTCGATCCGCCGCTTTGCGCCCGACGCGCTGGACCCGAAGATCCACCACTGTAATCTCATCCAGTCGATCCTCGCGAAGATCGAGGCGAACGCGGCGGGGGCGGATGATGCGATCATGCTCGATCCGCGCGGCTTCGTGGCCGAGACCAACGCCACGCATCTCTTCATCGTCGAGCGGAACATGTTGCGCACGCCGCACACGCGGCACTGTCCCGAGGGCATCACCCGGGCGGTGGTGCTGGAAATGTGTGATCGCCACGGCATCGCGCACGAGATCGCCGACCTGTCCCTCACGGAGGTCTATCGGGCCGATGAGGTCTTCTGCACGGGAACAATGGGCGAACTCGCAGGCGTAACGAAAGTGGACGGGCGGACGATCGGCAGTGGAGGCGTCGGCCCGTTGACGCGCCGCCTTACCGATCTGTTCAAAGCAGTGACCGCGAGCGAAGGGGAGCGGGTCGTCTAGCGGACCGCATCGACCTTCTGCTCTGGACCGATGCCCATGACCGACGCCACGCCAGGGACAAGGTGGATCACTCTCGGCCGGCTCGACGTGATTCCCATCGGGCGGGCGCGCTACGTCGAGGCGGCCGGGAGGCCGCTGTGCGTCGTGCGCACGGGCGAGGCGGAGGCCGTGGTCTTCGACGATGCCTGCCCGCACGCCGGCTCGTCGCTCTCCGGTGGACACGTTGAGAGCGGCTGCCTCGTCTGCCCTCTGCACCAGTGGCCATTCCGCGTTGCCGACGGCGTCTGCGCCGATGCGACGGGCATCTTTGTGCGCAAGTACATGAGCCGAGTGCGCGACGGCGTGGTGGAACTGGCCGATCCCGGCCCGGGCTGAGCGGCCGCTCACTTCTTCATGAACATGAAGGTATGCGTCTTGAAGTAACCGACCGGTACGGGGTTGTCCGTGACGACGACGCGGATGTTGCCGTTGGTCGCTCGGAGCGAGACGGGATTCCTTCCCTGGCCGAACGTGGCGACGTACTGCGACGGGCCGCGCTGCTGGACCTTCGAGACTCCCTTGTAGCCGCGGAAGTCGGCGCGCCCGTTGACCGCTTCGACGTCGATCACGCCTCCCGAATCTTCCCGCACGCGGTACTCGATGCTGCCGTTGACGGCGTTGATGTCCACGGGCTGCTCGATCGGCTTCTCGGTGCGCACGATCACGTCGCCGTTGTCCGCGATGACGGTGACCGCGCCGCGGATGTTGACGAGATCGACGTTGCCGTCGCGCGTGCGGACGCGCACGCCGTCCACTCGCGGCACGTTGATCCACAGGCCGACCCACTGGTCGTGGGGGTAGGCGAAGCGCGTCGAAGTCGTCACGCGCAGGACCTGCCGGCCGCCTTCGTCCGCGTCCAGTTCCGACACCACGTCGATGAGATCGAGCGTCTGCTGGTCGCCGTAGGGGTAGACGACGTTGCCGCGCGCATCGCGCACGTCGTTGAAGGCGCGCAGGCGGGCGCGGATGACCACGTTGGGGATCGTCGGATCGGCGACGATGCGCACCGGGCCCCGGAAGGAATCGACGTCGACCGCGACGGGCTCGGTCATCGGCCCCTTGTCGAAGACGAGCCAGCGCTTGGCCCGGCTGCCGCACCCGCCCAGCAGGAGCATCGCCAGCGCGAGCAGGAGAACGGAGACTGGACTGGGGGCGCGGGTTCGCATCTGGTTCCTTATCGTCGCACCGAGGGGCCGGGATTCAACCTTTCGATGCGCCGGCGCGGCCGCGGGCCGTCCATTGTAGAGGGCAGGTCCGGGCGCCGCGCCGTCGAGACCAACGCACCTAAACTTGGCCCATGCACCATCACAGACTCCACCGCGCCGCACGCGAGGCCGCTTTCCTGATCGCAGCCGGTCTGCCCGTCGCTCCGATCGCCGCCCGGCCGGATCAGGCGGATGACCTCGTGACCGTCACTTTTGACGCGGCGCTGCGCGAAGCGCCGGCCACGGGACGGCTGATCCTCCTCTTCTCGCGCACGGGCGCTGGGGCCGATCCCCTCGACGCCCCCTTCTGGAACGATCCGCAGCCGATCTGTTCGATCGCGGTTGCGAACGTCAATCCCGGCGATGCGATGGTCATCGGCGATGTCGAAGCGACTTTTCCCGGTCCGATGTCGGCCCTGGACGGGACGTATCTCGTGCGCGCTGTGCTCGATGTCGATCGCACCACGGGCGGATTTCTCAACAGTGCTGACAATCTCGTCAGCGAGGCGGTGGAACTGACCTTTCACGCCGACGCGAATGACCGCTTCACCATCGCGCTCGCCGCGCGGATGGATGTGCCGGCGGTTGAGGACACCGACCGTGTGAAGGAGATCGTGCTGCGCAGCGAACGGCTCAGCGCGTTTCACGGGCGCGATGTGTTTCTTCGCGCCGGCGTCGCGATGCCGCAAGCGTATGAGAAGCAGCCGGAGCGCCGCTTTGCCGCGGTGTACCGCATTCCGGGCTTCGGCGGACGGCACTTCGAGGCCTGGGAACGCTCAACGCAAAACGGGCCGATTGATGAACAGGTCGTGAACATCTATCTCGATCCCGACGGACCCAACAGCCACCACCTCTTCGTCAACTCCGAATGCAACGGACCCGTCGGCGATGCGCTCGTGCACGAACTCATCCCCCATCTCGAAGCACGATTCCGGCTTGTCAGCAGGGCCGAAGCGCGGCTCCTCACCGGCCACAGCAGCGGCGGCTTCAGCACGGCCTGGCTCCAGGTGAACTACCCCACATTCTTCGGCGGGTGCTGGTCTACCGGGCCTGACCCGGTGGACTTCCGCGCCTTTCAGGTCATCAACGTCTATGACGATGAGAATGCGTACGTCGATGCGGCCGCCGGCGATCGACCGTCGGTCATCATCAGCGGCCAGACGGTCTGCACCATCCGGCAGGAGAACGCGATGGAATACGCGCTCGATCCCGAAGGCGGCGCGGGGCAGCAATGGTCGTCGTGGATGGCGTGCTTCTCGAAGCGCGATGCGCGGGGGTTTCCCGTGCCGCTGTGGAACATGAAGACCGGCGCCATCGACGCCTCGCTGCGCGAGCACTGGAAGCAGCGCGACCTGCGGCAAATCCTTGAATCGCGCTGGGAGGAAATCGGGCCGCTCATCTGCCGGCGCCTGCGCATCATCTGCGGCGACGCGGACAACTTCAGTCTGCACGAAGCGGTGAGACTGCTGCGCGATTCGCTCGACCAGCTCCCCGGCTGGCAGAGCGAGCGGGAGACGGAGCAGGAGCGGGCAGAGCACGGCTACATCACCCTGATCCCCGGCGCGACGCACATGAACCTCGGGGCGTACGGCGTGCCGCAGCGAATCAGCAGCGAGATGCTGCTGCATCTGAAGCGGCATGGGCTCGTGGAGTGAGGCGTCTGGCCCTCCGCTATCATCGCGAGTGAAGGACCATGTGTGGCAACTCGCCCACGGCCGGACGCTCGTGCTCGAACGTCCGCGGATCATGGCGATCGTCAACGCCACGCCTGACTCATTCTCCGACGGCGGGCTGCATCTCGATCCCCGCGCGGCAGTTGCGCACGCGCGGCGCTGCATTGCCGAGGGCGCGTGCATCATCGACGTCGGCGGCGAGAGCACGCGGCCGGGCGCGCCGCGCATCGACGCCGACGAGCAGGTCCGCCGCACGCTCCCCATCATCGAGACCCTCGCGCACGAGACCGATGCGCTCCTGAGCATCGACACGACGCGGTTCGCCGTCGCCCGCGCGGCGATCGAGGCCGGCGCGCACATCATCAACGACGTTTCCGCCGGCCTCGAAGACCCGCAGATGTTCGCGCTGGCGGCCGAATCGGGTGCGGGCCTGATTCTCATGCACCGCCTGCGCCCGCCCGATGGCGATTCGTACAGCGATCAATACACCCATCCACCGCACTACGACGGCGTGGCGGCCGAGGTGAAGGCGTGGTTGCTGGCCCGGGCCGCGGCCGCGAGGCAGGCGGGCGTGCAGCGCGGGCAGATCGTGCTCGACCCCGGCCTGGGATTCGGGAAAACAGTCGAGCAGAACTTCACGCTCATTGCCGCCGTATCAGAGTGGCATGCGACCGGCTTCCCCGTGCTCAGCGCCGCGAGCCGCAAGAGTTTCATCGGCCGCGCGACGGGGGTGGAAGACCCGGCGAGCCGCGTTCACGGCAGCATCGCGGTGAGCGTGGCACACTGCCTCGCGGGTCTGCGGCTCTTTCGCGTGCATGATGTCGCGGCCCATCGCCAGGCGCTCGACGCGGCCGCGATGATCGCTGGAAGCGCCTTGGTGCGGCGTTAGAATCGATACCCGGCGTCGGACCACGAGCGGCGCCCCAGACACAGAAAGCGAATCCACATGGCAGGCGCAGACACACTCCAGTTCACTGACGGCAACTTCGATCAGGAAGTCCTCAAGAGCAACGTGCCCGTGCTCGTCGACTTCTGGGCGGAATGGTGTCAACCGTGCCGCATGTTGGCCCCGACGATCGAGAAACTCGCCACGGACTACAAGGGCCGCGTCAAGGTCGGCAAGGTTGACACCGACGCCAACCGCCAGGTCGCCGTCAAGTTCGGCATTACCGCCATACCCACCGTCATCCTCTTCAAGGGCGGACAGGTCCACTCGAAAGTCGTCGGCCTTAAGAGCGAGGCGGATTTCAAGACCATGCTCGACGGCGCGATCCGCGGGTGAATCATCCCGGCGCGGCGATCCCGCAACTGCACATCGTGTGTCCCTCCCGCAGGTTGACCGGCAGCCTGACCTTTGCGCGGAGGCGCGCCACCCGCGACCATCACGACACTTCGCCCGGCGAACTGCGGCACCGATGCGACATCTATTGCCCGTACGGGATGGCGCCGGCCTGCGCCCGCACCCCTTGCAAACCCCGCCGGAGCCGGTATCGTCAACCAATCGGCCGGCCCCGTAGCTCAGCGGTCAGAGCAGAGGACTCATAATCCTTCGGTCCCTGGTTCGAATCCAGGCGGGGCTATTGCGCGAGGTCGTTGCGCCGTTGCGCGACAATGAACATTGCGTTTGTGCTTGATTCCACTCCGCACCGCATCAAGAATCAACACTGGTTTCCGGAGGTTCGTCGTGCGAAGGCGTCCATTCCGCATCCTGTGGTCTGCTCACCCGATGGTTTCGGGCGAGGCGATCCTGCGCGACCTCCGAGGCTCGCACCTCCGCGGCGGCTGATCCGTCGCCTCCGTTTGAGCCCACCTGAGCAGCCCGCGCGCCTGCAGCCGTGCGGGCCGATTCCTCATGTCATACCAACATCGCCGCGCTCATCGCGGCAAGGACTTTGTCATGGACCAGAAAACCCGCACCGCGCGCCCCATCGCGCCCGAGGACATCCGCAAGGGCAAGTACGTCGCGGTGCTCTCGATCACGCACGAACTTCTGCCGCTCCTGTGCGAGTCGGCGTGGCTGTTTGAGCGCAGTCAGCCGTGCCGCATCGCCTTCTGGCCCGATGAGGACGAGATGGAGCCGGTCAAGGTCATCTCCCTCTGCCTGCCATTCGTGCTCGTGAAGGATGCCCGCGGCCGGGTGCGCACGTTCGACGTGCGCCGGCACCGTCTCGCGGCGGTTTCGGAGGAGTTCGGCCGCAAGTGCTTCAAGCGGGCACGAGCCGCGCGCAAAGCGCGCAAGCGCGAGGAGAGTGCGTGGTGAAGATCGCGGATGATCCGCGCCCGGCCGATCGGCCGGGCGCGTGTCATGCGCGCGTTGTGGGCGGTTCAGGTGCAGGCCTGCCCACCTGCGATGGACACGGTGAGCACATCAGCGTCGCCTCGTCTCGATCTCTTCAGGGCCGACGGAGTCGAGGCTGCCGTGAATCCTCTGCCGGATGCAGGGCACTTCGATGTGGTCAAAGATCGCCGGCAGCGCCTTGCCCGGCGCAAGAGTCTGCTTGACAATCCGCCCAACGTGCCGGCTCGTCGCAGCCGAAAGCCCAATCAGGATGAGGTGCTTGCGTCGTGCTATGCGGCGGCGCTGATGGGGCGGGTGATCTTTTCGAGCGGGATCGCCGCCGCCCCTTCCGTGTGGACGAGCACCTGGCCGCTCTCGGCAATCGTCAGTTTCAACGGGCCGAGCACATCCATGTAGACCCGCTGCAGCCGCCGTCCGATCGCGAACACGGTCCCGACGTGCAGGCACTTGCTGACGGTCGCATTGAAGGCGATGAGTGCGGAGATGAGCGACGCGGTCTGGTCGCGCTGCGTGACTGCGATCTTGAGTTCCTCGTTGGCCTTTCGGATCTCGTCGGTGAGCGTCTTGAGCCGCGTTACCGATCGCGGCGGCAGTCGGCTGCCGCGCGCCTTGAGCGACTCATGCTCGCGCACCAGGTTCTGGAGCACGTGTCCGAGTTGTTCGATCGTCTCCTCGAGACGGCGGGTGCGGGCGCGGAGAAGCGAGAGTGATTCGAGTTCAATGGTCGTCTCTGCGCCCGCCGGGCTGCCGACGGTGGCGACGATGATCTCGCGAGCACACTTGAGCGTGCCCCCGATGATCGCGCCCTGCGGGCAGAGGACGCGCCCGCCGACGGTTGCATGGCAGCCCATCATCTCCTTGTCGACCTGGAGGTCGCCTTTGACATCGAGGCGCGTGCCGCTCAGGTGCCGCGCGATGACGTTGCCCGCGGCGATGACCCGGCCGTGTTCGCGCCCCGCCATCCCGCCCGCCAGGACGATGTCTCCCTGGCAATCAATGATCGCGGCCTCGACGAGTCCGCGGATCTCGATGCGGCCGGTCGCCTCGACGCGAAACATGTCGCGGACTCCCTTGCGCACGCTGACGTTGCCGTCGAAGTTGATGTTGCCCGTCGAGAAGTCGACATAGTCGGGCACTTCAAGGAGTTCATGGATGGTCGGGCGCGCCCCCTTGCGAACGAACACGCCGGCGATCTGCGCCACGAGTTCTGATGATTCGTTGAGGACGATTGTCTCGTCGAGTTTGAGTTCGGCGGCCTGGCCGTTCTTGGCCGCGATGGGCTTGCCGAGGACGTCGCGCCCTTCGCGCCCGTCGGTGGGCGGGACGAGGCGGCCGATCGTCTGCCCCTGTGTCACCAGCGTGTACGCGCTGAGGGCGTAGAAGTCGATGGCGCCTTCGACGTCCTGCGGCGGGCGATGATCTTCCTTTACCAGCCACTCGACATAGCCGTCTGTACCATGCACGGGAGGAGTCGCCTCCGCCACCACAACGCGATGAGGCTGGTCACTGGCAGGCGGCGCGGCGACGAGTTCTTCAAGGCGGCGGACCACCGCATCGGTGATCTCCACGTCCGCCGTCTTGAGCGCGGCGATCAGCGCCTCCACTGTAAACTGCTCGGCGCCGAGGTTGTGAGGAATGGACAACTCGGCGGACTGCGCGTCGCTGGCGACGATGACCTGGAGTTCTGCCCGGGCGATTTCGTGCCCCATCGCGCGACTCTCTTGTCTCTCCCGCATCTCCGCGATCGTCGGTTCCGCAGAGGCCCGTCGGGCCCGAGGTCCGGCGGCCGTGCCTCGCCGCCTGTGCGGCTTGCCTGAGCGCAGCCGGGCACCGACGACAGCCCGGCGTCTCGGCAACCTTGTAGGCAGTATCGTCCCGATTACAGCGCCTGTTCAGTCTTTGCCGCCCGCACGATGGGCGCGGGCCAGTCAGGCCGGCCCCTTATCTGGACCATGATCTGGACCATGATCTGGACCATGGCAATGAAGCGAGCGGCGGGCCGGCTCATCGGATGACGTTCTGCCTGAAACCGCCGCCCATCACGGCTGACGGAAGCGGGAAGGGCGGTGCGGCGGCGGAGAGGCCGCGACGATCTCGCGCCAGACGCGATCGACGACTTCCTCCAGGGCGTCGCCCGCGAGTGTGTCGGGCATGTCGGGGTCGATGCTTCGGCGCCCGCGAGGGAGAGCCGTGGTGCAGTGATCGAGTGAGCGTGCCGCGAAGAGGCACGCTACGCGGATGAGATCGCGTGATTGATCCGACGTGCGGATGATGCGAACCAGAGCCACTCGCTGGTCGGCGAGCGGTTCGCGACCTGTCGGGTCGTCGAATATTACCAGATGCTCGCTGCCGGCGCGCAAGGAGGACTCGGCCCGGTCGCCGAGGCGGGGCACAAGCAACGTGGCGCCCGTACGCGAGATTTCGACGGCGGCGCCGATTTCGACGGCGCGGCTGACGTCGGCATCGAGGAGCCAGACGCCGGCATGGCAGGGGCGACGCGGCTCAACGCGGCGATCTCTCGGCGCCGATTCCTGGAGTAATTTGAGTCTGGTGTGTGAATGGATGTAATGCATCATGGTGTGTCCCTTCCGTACGGTGGCAGATCGCACGCGCGCAGTAACCGCGGCGCGGGCGGTGCGCCATGCTCCGCCTCTTTGTTCGGGTTGTCGCACGTCAGCGACGGGTGGGGCCATTGCCGCGCCCGTCGCAGCCGATCGGCGTTGCGGTCGGTCCACCCCGGCCGGACCTTCCCGCGACTTCCATCCGCCGATCAGTCAGCCTGACGCTCCATCGTCAGGCCCCGGATATATCGGCATTCCGGACTTCGCGGCTCCATACATTTTGAGGTGGAGCGAGAACATTCATACAAGATGTGGTAGTCGAGAATCAAAAGAACACAAAATGGTCCCATATGTGGGCACCCCGATGCCCTGCTTCACGTGAGAACAGAGTCTATTCCCTCATGGAAAGCAATCTTGCTGCCTCGTCTACGTCCTTGTCTCCGCGGCCGGAGAGGTTGACGACGAGGTGGCGGCCCGGACCGAGTCGCGCGGCAAGGTCGACGGCGCGCGCAAGGGCGTGGGCGCTCTCCAGCGCGGGCAGTATCCCCTCGAGGCGAGCAAGAAGCGCGAAGGAGTCGAGTGCTTCATCATCGGTCGCGGTCGTGTATTCGACGCGTCCGGCATCGCGCCAGTAGCTGTGCTCCGGCCCCACGCCGGGATAATCCAGTCCCGCCGAGATCGAGTGGACATCGCCGGTCTGGCCGTCTTCGTCCTGAAGGACGTAACTGAGTGAGCCGTGCAGGACGCCCGGCGAGCCGTGCGAGAGGGGGGCGGCATGATCGCCGGCGCGAGCGCTGCGCCCGCCCGCTTCGACGCCCACGAGCCGGACGGCTGCATCGTCGATGAAGGGAGAGAAGATTCCCGCGGCGTTGCTCCCCCCCCCGACGCAGGCCACGATCACATCGGGCAGCGCGCCGAACTGGTCTGTGCACTGCCGACGGCACTCGCGCCCGATGACGGATTGAAGGTCGCGCACGATCATCGGGAACGGATGGGGCCCGACGACAGAGCCGAGGATGTAGTGGGTCGATTCGACGGAGGCCATCCAGTCGCGCATCGCTTCGTTGGTGGCATCCTTGAGGGTGCGCGAGCCGCTGTCCACGGCCACAACCCGGGCGCCGAGCAGCTGCATGCGCACAACGTTCAGGCGCTGGCGGCGCATGTCTTCGCTGCCCATGTAGACGTCGCATTCGAGGCCGAAGTGGGCGGCCGCGGTGGCAGTGGCCACGCCGTGCTGACCCGCGCCCGTCTCGGCGATGACGCGTTTCTTGCCCATTCGCTGTGCAAGCAGGGTCTGGCCGAGCGTGTTGTTGATCTTGTGCGCGCCGGTGTGGGCGAGGTCCTCGCGCTTGAGCCAGATGTTCGCGCCGCCGGCGCGCCCGGTGAGGCGGCGAGCGAAGTACAGCGGCGTCGGCCGGCCGGCGAAGCGACGGAGCAACTCGTCCAGTTCCGCCCGGAATGATGAGTCCTGGCGCGCCCGTTCATACTCAACAAGCAGCGCGTCAAGGGCGGCCACGAGCGTCTCGGGCACGTAGCGGCCCCCGTAGGGTCCGTATCGACCGGCGGAGTCGGGCAATGGCCGTAAGGAGGCGACGGACGTCACGCGGCGATTCTAGCGCCATGCGAAGGCTGCACGGCCAGGCGCCGCACCGACCACATCGCATCGCCTTGACCTTACGCGGCAGCGAGGACTTCGTTGGCGCGCGCCAGGGCAGCGTCGATGTCGGGCCTGATGTTCTCGCGTCCGATGA
This sequence comes from uncultured Planctomycetota bacterium, assembly GCA_900696685.1. Lineage (GTDB taxonomy): Bacteria > Planctomycetota > Phycisphaerae > Phycisphaerales > UBA5793 > UBA5793. Next base: position 2,318 of record CAADHA010000139.1, on the reverse strand, counting down.
CGCGGTCCAGTCCGGCCCGCGTCAGAACCTCGAGCGGCTGCGTGTGAATGCCCGAGAGAACGAGCACCGTGCCCTGCCGGTGACACTTGCGGTAGAACTCCTCGAGCGCGTGCAGGCCCGTCGCGTCCATCGCCGGCACGCGCCGCATGCGCAGGATGAAGACGCGCGGCGGAGGTTCGAGGCTCGAGAGCGTGTCCTTGAGACGGTCCGCAACGCCGAAGAAGAACGGCCCGTCGATCTCGAACACCTCGACATCCTCAGGCACGGTGCGCCTCGAGAGCGACATGGGGTCGCGCTCCTCGGCCAGTTCGCGCTCGTCGATGCCGTTGGCGAGCATCTCCCGCGTGATCTCGCTGACGTTGCTGACGCTGCTCATGCGCTTCATGAAGAGCATGCTCGCCAGGACCATGCCGACTCCGACGGCGATGGTGAGGTCGGCGAAGACCGTCAGGCCGAAGGTCGTCAGCAGCACGAGGATGTCGCTGCGCGGCGCGCGGAGGATGAAGCGGAAGTGATCGATCTCGCTCATGTTCCACGCGACCATGACGAGGATGGACGCCAGCGTGGCGAGAGGGATGAGTTTGGCCAGCGGCGCGAGGAACATCATGAAGGCGAGAAGCGTCGCGGCATGGATCATGCCGGCGAAGGGCGTTCGCCCTCCCGACTTGACGTTCGCCGCGGTGCGGGCGATGGCGCCGGTGGCGGGAATGCCCCAGAAAAGAGCCGCGCCAAGGTTGGCCAGCCCCTGCCCCACCAGTTCGCAGTCGCTCTTGTGCCGCGTGCCGAGCATGCCGTCCGCGACCACAGCGGCCAGAAGCGATTCGATCCCCGCGAGGACCGCGATCGTCGTGGCGTCGGGGATGAGGGCGCGCACCATCGACCACTCGAAGTGCGGCAGGCGCGGCATCGGGAGCATCTTGGGAATGCCCTGGGTGAATCGCGAGCCGATTGTTTCGACCGTTCCGCCGGCCGCCTTGTCCAGGCCGGTGAAGTGAACGACGAGTGATGCGAGAATGACGGCGACGATGGCGCCGGGAACGCGCGGAAAGAAGCGGCGCATGATCATCAACACCGCCAGCGAGCCGCACGCCACGCCAACGGTCGGCCAGTCGATCGAGTCGATGGAAGCCGCGATTACCTGCAACTTGTGCATGAACTCGGGAGGCAGCGGCAGGGGCTGGCCCAGGTCATCGTGCGGCTGCACGCCGAGGAAGTCCTTGATCTGTTGCGAGGCGATGATCACGGCGATGCCGGTGGTGAAGCCCGTCGTCACGGGATAGGGAATGAACTTGATCATCGACCCGAATCGAAAGAGGCCGAGCAGGATGAGGATGACCGCCGCCATGAGCATGGCCGTCGCCAGGCCCTCGTAGCCGTGGCGCGACGCGATGCCGTAGATGATGACGATGAACGCGCCCGTCGGTCCCCCGACGAGTACACGTGATCCGCCGAAGAAGGACATGAGAAAGCCCGCCACGACCGCCGTGAACAGACCCATCGCCGGAGGCGTCAGCCACGGATGAATCGCGGCGAGGTCACGCGCCACGTTCTCCGGAATCGAACTGATCCCGAAGGCCATGGCCAGCGGCAGCGCGATCACGCCGACCGTGATGCCCGCGAGCAAGTCGCCGATGAAGCGCGAGCGGGTGTATCCCTCTCGCAGACAGACGACCCACTTGGGAGTAAGAAAGTGCATAAGAAGGGCTGCAACGCCGCGGCCATGACCTCACGTTTCGCATGGCTGTACATGCATCAACCGGCGCTCGGATGATGCGCCGGGGCGCCGCCGAAAACGTGTGCGGGCGGGAAGCGTGATGGTATGCCGCTGCAGGAGATCGGCAAAAAGGGCGGCGGAGATTCAAGTGATCACCCTATCGGCCGGCCGGGCGACCTGAATCGACGCGCTGCCAAGGCGGCAAAGCCCGCACGCCACCTCTCCGCGGCGCATCCGGACTGGTAGACTCAATCGCACAGACCAGCGACCGGCCCTGGGCGGCGACGCCTCGGGCAATGGGGAGCCGCCGCATGGGATTCGCCGCCATCGTGACCTGCCTGACTCTCGCGGGACAACTCTTCGCGTGGGCGTGCGAGGTCGATTCGTCACGACTGCGTGGTGCAGGGCCTGCCGGAACGATCTGCCGCCAGAGTCGAAAGGACGTCCTCATGCCTGACTTCCCCACCATCGCGTTCATCGGCCTGGCCGCGCTTGGGTTGGCGCTGTTCTGGCGCGGGTGGCGAGGGCGGCGCATCGACAATCATCCGTGGTGCCGCAAGTGCCGGCTTGATCTCAAGGGTCTCCGGCCCGGCGCGGCGCGGTG
>CAADHA010000138.1 GCA_900696685.1 uncultured Planctomycetota bacterium | reverse complement strand
TGCGCGGCCGCGTCCGCCGCTCGCTCATCCGCCAGCGCTGCTCGCCCAACCTGCTCGCGTCCGCCTTCGATCACGCGAAGCTTCCGCTGTGACGACTCACGTCTATATCAGCGCAGACGTCAATAACGACATCCAGCGGGGCACTCCATCCGATGAGATCATAGCGATTCTGCTGGAGTTTGAAAGACAATCCAACGCGCTGCTGCAGGAGAAGTTGCGCGAGGAGGAGCCGCTGATGGCGCTTCATCGGCGCATCCGCGATCTGAATCGCACAACCGTCGATGGGATCGCGGCCCAACTGCCGCCCGAGCGTGCGGAGGCCCTGCGCAGGGCGTATCTTGTGAAGGCCTACCCTGACATCTACGGTCCGACGCGTCTGGATCGCTGGCTGGATGAGGTGCTCGCGTTGGTACTCACGGCTCCCCAGCGGGATGGGATTTTTGATGCGATCAAAGGCTATTACCGCCCGTACCGCGATCAACACGACAAGGCCCTTCAGTCGCTCAGGGACCGGGAGGAGGACGCCTGGAAGGATGCGCGGCTGAACCGACTCGATCCGAACATCTCGATTGCGCGAGGCGAAGTCACGCGGAGGCGAAACGCCCTCATGCGCGATGTCGGCCATGCTGTCTGGGCGATGCTGACCGAGCAGCAGCAGACGGAAGTGGAGTTCCCGGATCTGGACGACCGGTAGCGAACCCGAGCCGCTTTGGACCTGTCCGTTCCGCGCACGCCCGCGCCGCGAACCCCGGACCGGCCGGGGCCGCCGACGCACACATTCACTCGCACTCCCCGTCATTCCCGCGCAGGCGGGAATCCAGTGAGCACACTTGCCACATTCTATCGGCGATCCAACGAGCCGCGCCTACCGCCAGGCTGTGAGCGCAGTTGAAGGGTGAGGAAGCGGCGCTCGCCCAGCAACCACCTTCGCCTCGCGCCCCGGCGCCGCACCGACTGTCCCGCGACGCAAGGCAACCTGCGCTCGCTCCACATCTGCTGCCCGCCGCCGGAGCCTGCCGTGCCCCGGATCGCAACCGACGAGTCGCTCGCCGCCTTCCTCTGCGACCGCGACCTTCCCTGTCCCGGCTGTGGCTACAACCTCCGCTGCCTCACCTCCGCCCACTGCCCCGAGTGTCGCCAGCACCTGGTCCTGACCGTCTCCCTCGCCGAGCCGCCGATCGTCCAGGCCGCGCTGGCGGTGATCGGCCTGGCCGTCCGCGGCGCCTCCGCCGACATCACCCTCCTCTGCGTCATCGTCGCGAGCATGGAGAGATTCGGCTTCCTGCGTGGCGAGGGAGCAATGCCTCTGTGGATGCCCGCCGCCATCCTCCGCCCCGCCTCACGCCGCTGGTTCCGCGCCCGATCCCGAAGCGGCCGCAGGCTCCTGGTCCTCGCCTGCTGGCTCGCTTCCCTCATCACCGCAAGCATAGACTACGCCGACAACTGACTGGGAGGATGGCCATGAAGGTGATCTGTGATCGGGCGGCCCTTGTCGAAGCCCTCAACGTCGTGACCGCGGCGGTCGCGCTGCGGACCCCCAAGCCGGTCCTGACGTGCATCAAACTCACCGCCCGCGACGGGAACCTCACCCTCGCCGCGACCGACCTCGAAGCGGCACTTCAACTCTCCACCGAGAAGGTGGACATCAGCACCGAGGGCGAGGCCCTCATCCCCGCCGACAAGTTCAGCCAGATCTGCCGCGAGTCCATCGACCCCACGCTCACCATCGACGTGAAGGAGGATGCGGCGAGCATCCGCGGGCAGGACTCGCGCTTCAAGGTCTTCGGCTACCCGGTGGGCGACTTCCCGCCGCTGCCCGACGTCGCCGACCTGGGCAAGCCGGACTTCACCATTGACGCGGGCCAACTCACCATGCTCGTCGAGCGCACGCGCTTCGCCACGGCCCGCGAGAACTCGCGCTACGCGATCAACGGCGTACTCATGAAGCGCAAGGGCAAGAAGATCGAGTTCGTGGCGACGGACGGGCGGCGCCTGGCCCTGGCGCGGGGCACTGCCGCGAGCACCGGCGAAAAGGGCGAGAGCCAGTGCATCATCCCCGCCAAGGCCCTCAACCACCTGCTCAAACTCACCGGCAACAGCGAGGACAACGTCGCCGTCCACATCACTGACAGCCAGGCGATCTTCATCGTCGGCGCCGACGGCCGTGAGGCGATGCTGGCGACGAATCTCGTCGAGGGCGCGTTCCCGCCCTACGAGGACGTCATTCCCAAGGACCTCGACAAGAAGGTTACGTTCGAACTCGAGGCGCTCGCGTCCGCGGTCCGGCGCGCGGCCCTGCTCACCAACGAGGAGTCCAAGGGAGTGCGGTTGTCGTTCAAGGGCGGGACGCTGACCATTTCGAGCCGGGCGCCGGAGATGGGGGAGGCGGAGATCAAGGTCGGCCTGAGCAAGTACGAGGGCGATGACGTGGAAGTCGGGTTCAATCCATCATTCATCACCGATGCTCTCAAGGTGGTGCACAACGAGCAGATCACCTTCGAACTCAAGGGACCGACCAAGCCGGGCATGATCCGCGCGGGCAGCGACTTCACCTACGTGCTGATGCCGGTGAGCCTGAACTGAGGGCGAAGACGCACCCCACGATTCGCTCGAAGACTCGCTCATCGTGGGCGTGGGGCACAAGGTTCGCTCGAAGACTCGCTCATCGTGGGCGTGGGTTCAGAGTGCCCGTTCAATGCGCCGCCACCTGCATCGTGCGCGAGGCATTGGGATCGCTTGTCGTCGCGCCCTGCGAGTCCCACGTGATCAGGCCGGGGATGAAGGGGGTGTGCAGGCGCTCGTCTCGGGGGATGACGCGGATGGCCAGGCCGCGGCGGCCGGACTGCTGCGCGACGACCTCGCTTCGGAATCGGTGCCGCCCGCCCTCGAGCGGAGCGGCATGCTCCATGTTCTGGGCCGTGCCGTTGATCAGGTCGCCGCTGGCGGCAACGGCCCCGGAATAGATCTGCACGCACACCTCCTCGGGCGCCAGTTCGCCGAGGTGGACAATCGCTTCGACGGAAAGCGGCGTGCGCACCGGCAGCGGCCGATGCGTGTCGGCGAGGACGGACTCAATGCGGATGCTGCTCCAGCACCGGCGGTAGCGCGCCACCTGCGCCGCCAGGCCTCGCGCGCCGGCCATGTCTGCATCGGCGAGGCGCTGTCGCCTGCGGTGCGCGTTCACGTAGAAGAGGTCGGTGTACTCATGCACCATTCGATTGGTGTTGAACATGGGAGCGAGGACCTGGATGCACCGCTTCATTCGGTTGACCCAGCGCCGCGGCACCCCGGTCTGGTCGCGCTCGTAGAACTCGGGGATGATCTGGCCCTCGAGAAGGTCGTAGAGACTTGCGGACTCGATTGCGTCTGCCTGCTCGTCGCCGCTGTAGCGTTCGCGTCGTCCGATGGCGAAGCCGGCCTGGGAGTCGAAGCCCTCATCCCACCACCCGTCGAGGATGGAGCAGTTGACCACGCCGTTGACCGCCGCCTTCATGCCGCTGGTGCCCGAGGCCTCAAGGCCGCGCCGAGGCGTGTTGAGCCACAGGTCGCACCCCGTCACGAGGTACCGCGCCACGTTCGCGTCGTAGTTCTCGATGAACACGATCCGGGCGCTGTGCTCGCGGCCGCTGTGTGAGAACTGCACGATCTCGCGGATGAACTCCTTGCCCGCCGAGTCGGCGGGATGGGCCTTGCCCGCGATGATGAACTGCACGGGGCGGTGCGCCTCGCCGAGCATCCGAAGGAGGCGCGCAGGATCGCGGAGAAAGAGCGTCGCTCGCTTGTAGGTGGCGAAGCGCCGCGCAAAGCCGATCGTCAGGGCGTTCGGGTCGAGCGCGGCGACGGCCCGCTCCGTTTCGGCCATGCTCCGCCCGTACGCCTCGCACTGCTCGCGCACGCGCGACCGCGCCCAGGTGATGAGTTTGCTGCGGCGCTGGTTGTGGACGGCCCAGAGTTCCTCGTCGGGGATGTCGTTGATGCGGCTCCAGACCGTGTAGTCTGCCGGGTCGTTCTGCCAGCGGTAGCCGAGGTAGCGGTTGAAGAGGTCGGCCATCTGGCGCGAGAGCCAGGAGCGCGAGTGCACGCCGTTGGTGACGTGGACGATGGGAACTTCCTCCTCGGGCACGCCCGGCCAGACGTTGTGCCACATGCGCCGGGCCACTTCTCCATGCAGTTTCGAGACCGCGTTGCAGCAGTTGGAGGTCCGGATCGCCAGCACGGCCATCGAGAAGTACTCGTTGCGATCGAAGACGTTTTCCCGCCCCAGCGCCTGGAGGCCCTCGAGGTCCAGCCCCAGGCCCTGCACATACTCGCCGAAGTAGCGATGGATGAGCGTCGAGTGAAAGCGGTCGATGCCGGCGGGGACGGGCGTGTGCGTGGTGAAGACGTGCCCGGCTGATTCGAGTGCCAGCGCCTCGTTGAAACTCACGCCGCGCGACTCGACCCGCCGCCGGATGCGCTCGAGCGTCAGGAACGCCGCGTGTCCCTCGTTGATGTGGCAGACGGTCGGCTCGATGCCCATCGCCGCCAGCGCCCGGATGCCGCCGATGCCCAGCACGATCTCCTGCTGGATGCGCGTCTCGACGTCGCCGCCGTAGAGGTTGCGCGTGATCTGGCGATCGTCAGGCCGATTCTCCGGCAGGTTGGTGTCGAGGAGGTACAGCGGCACGCGGCCCACCTGGCACTTCCACACCGCCACGCGCACGTCCCGCTCCGGCAGGCGCACGGAGATCTTCACCCAGTCGCCGTTCTGGTCGCGCACGCGGTTGATGGGCTGATTGGCGAAGTCGAGATCGGGATAAGTCTCCTGCTGCCAGCCGTCGGCGTTGAGGTACTGCATGAAGTAGCCGTACTGGTAGAGAAGCCCGACGGCGACGAGGGGCACGCCGAGCTCGCTGGCGCTCTTGAGGTGGTCGCCGGCGAGGATACCCAGGCCGCCCGAGTAAATCTGGAAACACTCGGTCAACCCGAACTCCGCTGAGAAGTAGGCGATCGTCGCGTCGCGGGCGTCGGGGTGGGCGTTGGCGTACCACCCGTGCGAGGTTACGTGCTGGTCGAGTTGGCTGTAGACGCGGTAGATCTCGTGGAGGTAACTCTCATCACGGGCCGCCTGTTCGAGGCGGTCCTGGCTGACGTGGCCGAGGAGTTTGACGGGGTTGTGCCCGTGGCGGTGCCACTGCTCGGGGTCGAGCCGCACGAAGAGCGCGATCGCCTCAGGGTGCCACGTCCACCACAGGTTGCGCGCGATGTCCAGCAGCGGCTGAAGGGCGTCGGGCAGGGAAGGGATAACGCGGAAGGGGCGGATGTGCGCCTGGTCGGATCGAAGCATGGGTGTCCTGTCCGGGCCGCGCGGGCGGCAGGTTCAGATCGGATGAGCACGTGGATTCTACGAACATCGGCACGGCAGGGCGTGAAACTGAGCCGGCCAGAGGGGTTCTTATCGGTTCTGGGGCGATCCGGAGGGCGAAAGCGGAGAAGCGCAGGACATCTCCGATCGTCGCAGTTCTCCGGCAGAACATTCTTCGTCTGGCCGCTTGACCCGGCGGGTGGCGGGGGGGGGGGGGGGGGGGGGGGGCGGGGGGGGGGGGGGGGGGCGTAGCGTAGCGTTGGTTGGATCGGCCCAACTTGTCGTGCAGGCTCACATCAACACCGTCTCGAATGGAGAGACCATGTCTCGGATAGATTACTTCGGTCGCGTGGCGTTCCTCCGTATGTTGATGATCAACCTCAGCCCGGTCGCCTCCTACGTGGCCGGATGTGCCCGCATTCAGACTGCGATGGCCTACGCACGCTTCACCCGGCCGGAGAGACTCCTCAAGTTTCTCGCGTGCGGCCGCTGCCCCGCATGCCTCGGCGACCTGCTCGGCGTCGAGCCCGACCCTGCGGACGGCTGCCGCAACTGCGGCGGCGCGTGGCGGCTCAGCGGGGCGTGAATCGCCAGCGCATCCCTGCCCGCCAGCAGGCGAGCGAGAGGGCGATTGAGCAACCGCCATTCTGGCAGGCGCCGGGGGGCCGTTGTGCCGTTTGGCCCCTTCCTGACCCCACTAAGGGCAATCTGAGGCCCAATCTGGCCGGTCCTCAGTGATGGGCCGCTGGCATCCGCCTTGCGGTCTTCCCAGAGAACTGCTCGGCGGCGTTGCGCGCCGCCGGACCAAGCACATACGTCAACCACAGGGAAGGACCTCCCTCATGTCAAAGATCATCGGAATCGACCTGGGCACCACCAACTCCGTCGTTGCCATTATGGAAGGCGGCCAGCCCAAGGTCCTCATCAACTCCTCGGGCAGCCGCATCACCCCCTCCATCGTCGCCTTCACCGACAAAGGCGAGCGCCTCGTCGGCCAGCCCGCCAGGCACCAGCAGGTCACCAACCCCAGGAACACCGTCTACTCGATCAAGCGGTTCATGGGCCGGCGGCACCACGAGGTGCAGCACGAAGAGAAACTCGTGCCCTATGAAGTGGTCGGCGGCGGGGATGAACTCGTCAAGGTCCGCGTCCGCGACAAGACCTACACGCCCCCCGAAATCTCCGCGATGATCCTCCAGGACCTCAAGAAGACCGCGGAAGACTACCTCGGCGAGAAGGTCGATCGCGCGGTCATCACCGTCCCCGCCTACTTCAACGACTCGCAGCGCCAGGCGACCAAGGACGCAGGCGAGATCGCCGGCCTCAAGGTCGAGCGCATCATCAACGAGCCGACGGCCGCGGCCCTCGCCTACGGCCTCGAGAAGAAGAAGAACGCCAAGATCGCCGTCTTCGACCTCGGCGGCGGCACCTTCGACATCTCCATCCTCGACATCGGCGACGGCGTCTTCGAGGTGCTCAGCACCAACGGCGACACGCACCTCGGCGGCGACGACTTCGACCAACTCCTCATCGATCACGTCGCCGAAGAGTTCCGCCGTAAGGAAGGCATCGACATCCGCAAGGATCCCATGGCCCTTCAGCGCCTCAAGGAAGCCTGCGAGAAGGCCAAGTGCGAACTCTCGACGACCCTCGAAACCAACATCAATCTGCCCTTCATCACCGCCGACCAGTCCGGCCCCAAGCACCTGCTGGTCACCGTGACGCGGGCGAAGTTTGAATCGCTCTGCGAGCCGCTCTTTGCGCGCCTCAAGGGCCCGTGCGAGCAGGCGCTCAAGGACGCCAAGGTCAAGCCCAGCGACATCGGCGAGGTCGTCCTCGTCGGCGGCTCGACGCGCATGCCGCGCGTCCAGGAGATGGCCAGGCAGATATTCCACACGCAGGAACTCGACAAGTCGATCAATCCTGATGAGGTCGTCGCCGTCGGCGCCGCGATCCAGGGCGGCGTGCTCCAGGGCGACGTCAAGGATGTCCTCCTGCTCGACGTCACTCCCCTTTCGCTCGGCGTCGAAACGCTCGGCGGCGTCATGACACGGCTCATCGAAAAGAACACGACCATCCCCACGTCGCGCAAGGAAGTCTTCTCGACCGCGGCCGACAACCAGACCAGCGTGACGATCCACGTCCTCCAGGGCGAGCGCGAGTTCGCCCGCGACAACCGCACGCTGGCGCGCTTCGACCTCGCGGACATCGCCCCGGCGCCGCGCGGCATGCCGCAGATCGAAGTCGAGTTCGCCATCGACGCCAACGGAATCCTTAACGTCTCCGCGACCGACAAGGCCACCGGCAAGCGCCAGCAGGTCGAGGTCAAAGGCTCCAGCGGCCTGAGCAAGGAGGAAATCGAGAAGATGCGGCGCGACGCCGAGGCTCACGCGGCCGAGGACAAGGCCGCTCGCGAACTCGTCGATCTCAAGAACCGCGCCGAAAACATCGTCTACCAGACGCGCAAACACCTCACGGAGTACGGCGACAAGGTCGCGCCCGATGTCCGCGGCCAGATCGAGTCGTCCCTGAGCAACGTCGAGAGCCGCCTCAAGGAAGACAACAAGTCGGCGATCGAAGCGTCGCTCAAGGAACTCGAGCGCGTCTCGATGGAACTCGGCAAGGCGGTGTACGAATCGCAGGCCAAGGCCGGGCCCTCCGGCGGCGCCGCGCCCGGAGGCTCCTCATCCGGGTCTTCCTCCAAGGCCGACGACGTCATCGACGCGGAGTACGAAGTGAAGGATGACAAGAACTGACGCGAGTCGCGGCGGTTCTGGTTGGCCGCGACGCCGTGGTTGCGGAGCGGAGCGCGGTTGTATGCAGACACACGCGTCGCGTCCGATCACCGTGCTGCACTCCACGCGCTCCGCTGCGCAAGGCATCCGCGTCGCGGCGTACCGAGAAGGCAAAGCGCCGCATCGCCCACACCGGCACGATCCTTCCCGGCGAAGCCGCGCTAGACTCCCCCGATCGGCCGCTCTGCGGACCTGCGGGGGCCATGTCCCATGCGCCGCGCCTTGCTGCTCATCCTGCTGATCGCTCTGCTCGGCGTGAGCACGAGCCTCGGTGTCGCGTGGTTCATCGGCGGCGTGCAGCCGGCGTGGTTCACCTCCGCGGAGCGGTCATGGGGCCAGGTCGGTGGCTCGATTCTGATCACTGCACCCGGGCGCGGTCTGCGCATCGGCGAGAGGTTCGGACAATCATCGCCGAATGTCACGATCTCCGCCGGATCAGTCTACCAGCCCCCGTCGCGGAACTCTGCCAGATGGACATCGGAGTGGGACATCGGCTGGCCGTTCCTGGCCTGGCGCGCCGCCTGGCGTGATCATCCAAGCGGCTATGGCCGCATTGCGTCCGGCGACCGTGAGCGCAGGTCATAACGCCACGGGCACGACGCCGCTCATCTGGGCCATTGCCGCCGACCAGGCAGATGCCGTGCGCCTTCTGCTCGACTACGGCGCCAATGTGCATGCGAAGAGCGCGCTGGGCAACCCTGCTGTCGCACTTGCCGTCCGGCAGGGGAACGAGAAGGTTCTTGCCGCCCTGCTCGATGCGGGCTCCGTCGCCGACGCATTGACATGGGTCGGCGAGCCTGTTTTCTGGCTGGCAATTGGAGCGCCCAATGGGGAGGCGTGCGCCCGCCGACTCATTTGCGCCGGCGCCGACGTCAATCGGAAATGGGGCGGACAGACGCCGCTCTCGCTGGCGGCCGCGAGAAACGACCTCGCCGTTGCGCGCCTCCTCATCGACGCCGGCGCGGATGTCAATGCGCCTGTCGAGAATCTCCCGGTCATCGCCGCGGTGGAGCGCGGCCACGCGGACATGGCCGATCTGCTTATCCGGTCCGGAGCGGAGATCGGCCGTGCAGAGTTTGACCTGCTTCGTCTCGCCGTCGAGAGCGGTCGGACGGAAGTGGTCGCGATGCTCCTGACGCGCGGCGCACCGCGCCCGAACGCGGCCGGCGGCTCGACGCTCTTCCACGACGCTGTCCGGCGCTGCGACACGGCGATGGTGCGCATCCTCATGCAGAGCGGCTTCGACCCCACGATCCGCGATGAGAGCGGCCGCACCCCCTTCGAGCAGGCACTCGAGGCATCGCTCCGTACCGATGGCTACGACGCGATCGTCGAAGCCCTCGACAGCGCGGTGCGCGCGTGGTATCGAGCGTACGGCAGAGAAGGCTCTGAATCGGACCAGCCCCGACGCAGAGGGACCATCACCACAACTGGCCGGGATGCAGGTTGACACGCCCCTCAGGCGGATGCGCGTTGAACGAGTCGGAGGTGATGCGGGGACCGGGGGCCGGGCCACTCCCGCAGTACGCGCGGTAGCCGGAGAACACCAGCGCCGCTCCCATCGCCAGCGCCAGGGCCCACTCGGCCCATTGGGCCCGGAACCGGACCGCGATGGTGCGGCTGCGCGATCGTGCAGGCCCGGTCGATGTCTCTGCGGCCGTCTCTGCTGCACCGTTCACCGGAGTCTCTCCCGTTCGGCCGCGCGGGGCGGCCGCGAGAGTGACGCTGCTCACCGCCCGCGTATTCCATCGCGGGAGGTGGCCGCGGGGCGGCTAGCAGTCGTCCGCATCGAGCCAGTGCTCGGGCAGGAGATCGGCGAGTCGGACGACACGGCCGCCGCGGAGCGCCACCATGCACCCGGCGTTGCGGGAATCGACCTGGAGGAGCATCTCGCGGCATCGGCCGCAAGGCGGCAGCAGGCCGCGCTTGCCCACGGCCGCGAGCGCCACGACGTGCCGCTCGCGGTGCTTGAGCATCTCCGCCGCCGCCGCGTGCTCGGCACAGAAGCCGATTCCGCAAGCGAGGTCGATGCAGATGCCCGTAAACAGCCGCCCCGAACCGGTCCGCAGTGCCGCCGCGACCGCACCGGCCGTGAAATCATCCTCGAGCGCGAACTTGCCCTGGAGGGCAGTCGCGGCTTCAACCAGTTCCTGAAGGTCTGGCGTCATCATTTGAGCACCATGCTCCGATGCACACTTATCGACCAATGCGCCGCGCTCATCCACAGCGGGATCGCCGGCCCCCCGCGGCTCATCCGAGAGATGGTCGGTCCGGCGGGCCTTCGACCGTCGATCCTTGGACCGCCCCATGCATGTCCTGCTTGCCCTGCCGTCGACGCCCACCCGTCTTCGCGACATGCGCGATCGCTGCGCTCGCCTCCGCTCCGTCCCGTCCCGAAGCGAACCCAACCCACCTACACTCAATCCAAACCCCGAGGACTCTCACTCAGATTCGTACATAAGAGTTGGGCAGGTCAAGAGGGCATTCTTTCCGGACGAACGCGCGATCAAGGCCGCACACCCGCCGCGCAACGCCCTCTTCTTTCCTGTCGCCTCTCTCCTCTCCATTGGCCGAAGTCGAATCGGGGTGACCGCACACCGATAGAACTTCTCCTGGAGGGCGTTTGCGGGCGGACGATCGAACTCCGGCGCCTTTGCAATCGATTTCGGCCACTGGCCGCCTGGCAAAGCCGGCAGAATTACGTCGCCTTCGTAGGAGAGATTCTCTCTCGTTATCTCACTCGTCGTTACGACTGTTCCGCGATTCCGGCGGCGCGGCGCCAATGCCTCAGTTGGCCCAGGTGATCCGGCGGGTGCGTCACAAGCAGCGTGATGGCAATGTGCCCGATGGTCGGAGAGTAGGGGCGGAACTTCTCGGGCGCAGGTCTTGGGAAGTAGTCTGCATGCCTTTCGGCGACGACAACGGCGAGTCGTTCGTTCCGTTCTTTGAACTGGCGTAGAAGTTCGCGCTTCGTCGCATACGCAGCGAGGTCGGACACGGGGGTGGTGCCGTAGCCGAATCGCGCCATCTCAGCATCGGCGGTCGGTACGCTTGGGTCGTCGAGCAATGACAGCAACACTCCTGCATACGCGTTCAGGTGCGACAGGGTCCACGCCGGGTGGTTCGCGAGAGTGCCCGGTTGCTCGGTCATGCGGGATTCCGGAACATCGTCGACCGCCTTGAGAATGAGCCCGCAGACCATCTCGTGGATATCCAGGATCGCGCCGACCGTGTCGTAGGAGTCGTGGGAGCTCATGACATGAGATGGATGCTCACGATGGTCGCCGACGGCCGTTTTCGCCGAGCGGGAAGACCGCCTTGCCGAGCACGCGCAGAGAGTGAGAGTTCGAATTCTCGAAAACGATGGCCCCGCAAGTCCATGACCTGAGGGGCTTTATGCATGAATCGGGGTGACAGGATTTGAACCTGCGACCTTCTGACCCCCAGTCAGACGCGCTAAACCAAGCTGCGCTACACCCCGGACGGCCGTGCTCGCGCGCGGCCGGACGCCGATCATAGTCTCCTTCACCCGCCGATGACAGCCGCCGCACCGACCGGGACGATCTGCTCCGGGCGGGAAGACGAACGCGGCCTCCCGGTCGAACCGGGAGGCCGCATGAGGGTCTTCGCAACGCGACCGATGTGATTACTCGTAGAAGTCGCGGCCGCGGATGCCGTGCAGCGTCGCGCCGTAGTAGTACTGGAAGGGATCGGTCGGATCAAGGGCCGGGTCGGTCCAGCCCATGCGCATCCGCAGAGGCACCCACAG
>CAADHA010000137.1 GCA_900696685.1 uncultured Planctomycetota bacterium | reverse complement strand
TCCGGTCCGCCCTCGTCAATGGAAAGGGCGACGAGGTGCGCTGACTCTTCCAGTTCCGCGGCCATGCCGGCAAAGACCTGGCGCTGCTTGAGGCATGGAGGGCACCACGTCGCCCAGAAGTCGAGGATCATGGGCCGGCCGAGGTAGTCGTCCAGTTTCACCCGTTGCCTGTCGAGGTCGAGTCCGGTCAGGCCGGCGATCGACTGGGCCGGATTGGAGGACCCGGAGCGGCCGAAAACCGCGTCCACAACCCTCGTGCAAGTCGGGCAGAAGCCCGTCGACCCGGCGACGGCGACGTAGCCGACGACGACGGCTGGAATGACAAGGACCTTGAGGGTGGTGGCGACGATGCCGGGCATGGTGGCTCTCCGCAATGCAAAGTCGGGATTGGTCAGTCAGAGGCTACGGATTCGCTACGGAGGCAGCCCGTCTGCTGTTCGGAGGCGAAACGTGATGGATTGCGATTGAGTCCGCGGGCGGGAGTCCGATACTGTTCATCGACCGTCCGCATGACCTTCATTTGCGTTTCCATCTTCGTCGAGGAAGCCGCGTCAGCCTGGGCCGACGGCGAGGCGGCCCGCGCGGCCGGCGCCGACCTCATCGAGTGGCGCATCGACTCCGTCGCCGAGGACGTCGCGCTCATCGAGCGCCTGGTGAAGGACTCACCCCTGCCGTGCATCGTCACGTGCCGAGGTCGGGATGAAGGCGGCGAGTACGACGGCGACGAGCAGCAGCGCGTCGCGCTGCTTGAGCGCATCGGCCTGCACGCCCGGCCGCGGTACATTGATGTGGAACTCTCCGCCTTCGAGCGCTCCGCCAACCTCCGGCAGAAGTTGAAACTCGCGATCCGGCATCCAGAGCAGTGGCGCGAACTCGACTCGACGCTGATTCTGTCGAGCCACGACTTTGCCGGTCGGCAGACGGACCTCCTCCGTCGCATCGAGCGCATGGCGCGCGAGTCTGCGTGCGGGGTGATCAAGATCGCGTGGATGGCGCGCTCATTGCGGGACAACCTGGAGGCGTTCGAGATTCTCCGCGCCCGGCACAAGCCGACGATCGCGCTGTGCATGGGGCCGATGGGACTGATGAGCCGGGTACTGGCGCCGAAGTTCGGCGGCCTGCTGACGTTTGCCTCGCTGCGATCAACGAGCGCGACAGCGCCGGGGCAGCCGACCGTCGAGCAACTCGTGAAGGGGTACCGCTTCCGCCGCATCAACGCGGAAACAGGGGTGTACGGCGTCATCGGCTGGCCGGTGGAGCACTCGCGAAGCCCGGCAATCCACAATGCCGCCTTTGAACGGATCAACTTCAACGGCGTCTACCTGCCCTTGCCCGTTGCTCCCGATGAGATTGCCTTCCGCACGACGCTTGATGCGATGCTCGCCGACGAGTCGCTGGCATTCCGCGGCGCGAGTATCACCATCCCCCACAAGACGCACCTCCTCGATTTCGTGCGCCGCCGAGGCGGGTGGATCGATGATGCCGCGCAGGCGTCGGGCGCCGCCAACACCCTCGTGGTCCGCGAGGACGGCCGTCTCGAAGCGCGCAACACGGATGTGATCGGCATCGTCGAGTCCGTGGCCCATGCGCTGCACCTTGCGAGTGCTGACCTCCGGGATCATCGCGTCGCGGTCATCGGCGCTGGCGGCATGGCACGGGCGGCGATAACGGGCTTCGCCCGCCTCGGCTGCACCGTTCTCATCCATCATCGCGACTTCGACAAGGCCCGTCGACTGGCCGACGTGCTCACCGCGAACCTGTCGCGGCATGAGGGGAGCGGCAGAATTGTCGCCAGCCGCATTGAGAAGGTCTGCGCTTCATGCAGCCACGTTGTCATCAACGCCACGCCCGTCGGAATGGTGGATGGCCCCGATCCGAGCGGCCTGCCTTTTCCGCGAGCGGCCGGCGCCCCGGTCTGGAGCCGGTCGACGCTGGTGGTGGAGAGCGTCTACGCACCGCCCATCACACCTCTGCTGGCCCTGGCCCGGCAATTGGGTCTCAAGACGCTCGGCGGTCTTGATCTCCTGCGGCGTCAGGCCTTCCACCAGTTCCGCGCCTGGACCGGCCATGATCTGGCTTTCGAGGATTTCGAGGCACTTGCGGCCAACGCGGAGGGGCAAGTGCCGCTGATGTAAAGGCCGGGTCCGCATGCGGGTTATGCAGCGTCGTCCGCGCGATTATCAGGTGGATCGCCAATAACAGGGCGCGAAAGTGCCGATTGCTCGTGAGTGTGAAGCCGCGACCCAGGTTTGCGGCGGTCCCTGGTCGGCCGCGATGGACTTTCATGCTGCACATTGACATCAATCAGGCTCTGCCGGGAATGACGATCGCGATGCCGATCCTGCACGCGCAGCGCGCCGACTCCGTGCTGGTGAAGGCGGGGTACCAGATTGATGAGACGACGATCAGGCGTCTGCACGAACTTGGCCGCCGGACCTTCTGGGTGGCGGCGCCGGGCTTCGAAGTGGTGGATCAGTACCTCAGCCCTGCAGTCGAGTCCGCCCGCCGGCAGATCCACGACCTTGCCGCGCGCGCCATGATCGACCTGTATGACGATCGTGCGTGGAGGCGCTTTCAGCACGACTTCACATCTTCTGTCTCGAACCTGGCCGAGACCCTCATGGCGGAACCGACTGCGGCCCTCTTCATCGAGGAGACGGACTCCAATGAGTACCGGATGATCGGGCATGCGGCCAACACCGCTTTTCTTGCCACCATCATCGGGATGAAGCTCCAGGGTTATCTCGTTCGGCAGCGCAAGCGTCTCAACGCGAAGCACGCCACGAACATCGTTACACTCGCGTTGGGTGCGATGCTGCACGACATCGGCCTGACGCGGCTGCCGGAGTCGGTCCTGGCCCGCTGGCAGGAGCAGCACGACGAGTACGACAGCGCGTGGCAGAAGCATGCGGCCCTCGGGCACGAGTTGCTCAGCGGCAAGATCGAGCCGGCCGCCGCCGCCACAGTCCTCCATCACCACCAGTACTTCGACGGCTCCGGTTTCCCCCAGAAGGCCAACTGGGACGGGCGCCGCTCAGGATTGCGCGGCGACGCCATTCACGTCTTCGCCCGCATCGTGACCGTCGCCGACCAGTTCGACGAGTTGCGGACTCTCTTCTCATCGCGTGCGAGGCCGTCCGTCGAGGTGCTTGCCCACGTTGCGACGGGGCGATTGCGACGGCGCTTCGACCCGGTGATCCTTCGCGCGCTTCTGGAGGTTGTGCCTTCCTTCACGCCGGGGCGGCAGGTGACGCTCTCAACCGGCGACCGGGCTTTCATCGTCGTGTGGAGGCCCGCTGACCCCTGCCGTCCCAAGGTCGCGGTCGTCGAAGACCTCGCGCCCCTGTCACGGGGAGAAGCGCCGGAGCATCGTTTCATCGACCTCGCCATGACGCCGGAAGTTACGATCACTCAATCCAACGGCACGGACGTGCGCGAATGCCAGTTCACGCCGGCGCCGGATATCAGACCCCAGGGCGGCCACGGCCTTCAATACCATGCCCTCGATGCGGCGTAGTGACCGGCTCATGCGCCGTGATCTGAATCGAATCCAATGAACCCGGGCACTCTGTGCCGGGGAGGTCTTTGCTCGACCTCCATGCTCCAGCATCGACTCGATGCGACTCCGAGCGGGAATGAAAACTCCCCCCCGCGATGCGGCGGGGAGTCGAAGAGGTTTCATGAGTTCAAAGAGATAGACGTCAAGGAATCTGAGCCACGTTGCTCAGGTTGCACCCGGGCAGGTCGTGCATCTGGAGGAACCTGCGGCAGGCGGCCGCGCCGGCGTTCCCGGTGATCGAGCCGTTGCCCGAGCCGGAGGGAAGCGTCCGGACAAGACGGATAGCCTGGTTGCCCAGTCCGAGCGTGACGCCCTGGCACGGGCCGAAGGGAATCACGAAGTTGCCCGTGTTGGCCGCGAAGATCAGCGCGAGAGTCACGTTCGGCCGCGCGTTGCTCCACGACACGCGGACGGTGCCGGGGCACGGTCCTGTTACGGCCAGGCCAAACCGGCAGTGCGGCGTCCATGTCAGGTCGTCGAGCAGGAGCCACGGCGACGTGGTGTCGATCACCACGCGGTAAATGTTGCCCGAAACGAACAGCCGGATGTACTGGCCGCTCACGAGTTGCGACGACTGCACGTCCACGATCTGGTTGATGCTGTTGTAGGCGGTGATCGTCACGCTGCCGGACTGCGACCCGGGCGAGGCGAAGACCTCCACATCCTTGCAGCCGTCGCGGAAGTGGATCGTCTCGGGCGTCTTGGCGTAGCCGCCGGAGTTGAAGGCGAGGAAGTGCGTTCCGCTCCGTGCGTTGACGCCGAAGTTGCTGCACTGGTCGAGGATCGCGCCGCCCTCACCCTGTTGCGGACCCTGGAAGACCACGCCCCGGCCGGAGTATTCGGTCGACAGGGGCTGGGTCTGGTTGAAGAAGCAAGGCTGCTGGCCGAGTTCCTCGAAGTTGATCGTCGAGCGCCCGCAGGTTCGGATGACGACGTTGTCGAACTGGTGGAAGGGGCTTTGCTGAAGCCACTCGATGGAAGCCAGCCCCGTGAAGCCGTTGAGGGTGTAGGTGACGAGGTTGAGCGGCAGGCTGTTGTCCGTGTGGACGATC
>CAADHA010000136.1 GCA_900696685.1 uncultured Planctomycetota bacterium | reverse complement strand
TCGATGATCCCTCCGCCGATCCGCATCTGCGCACGCCGGATGGCTCGCACGACGAGGAGGTCGAGGCCGAGCGGCGGGCGCATCTCTTCAACCTCATCGAAGAACTCGTCAAGTGGCAGAACTCCAACGATCCCACCGTCATCGGCGCGGCCCGTGCCGAAATCGCCCGCGCCGTCGCCTCGCGCAAGATCGAACTGGGCGAACTGACGAAGGACGCCAGACTCGAAGGCGGCATCACGCCGTGGGATCTCGTGGTGCGCGGCACGGTGCGGACTTCTTCGACTGTCCGCGATGACAAGGTCAGTATCCTCATCGACGCGCCGCGCCTCCCAGCGCAAGCCGTCAACGCCTTCCTCGCCGAGCACGCCCCCCCGGTCCTCGATCCGTTCTGCGGCGGCGGGTCGATCCCGCTGGAGGCTCAGCGGCTCGGGCTGCGGGCGTTCGGGTCGGATCTGAACCCCGTGCCGGTGCTCATCACCAAGGCGCTCATCGAGATCCCGCCCAAGTTCGCCAACATGCCCCCCGTCAACCCCGAGTCGCGCGGCGTCGCGGGGACCAATACCCCCGTCAGCAAGGGGAAGAAGAAGCAGACGCAGGGTCAACTGGGCACGCAGTTGGGAGCGTGGCGGGGCGCGGCGGGGCTCGCGGAGGATGTGCGGTACTACGGCCGGTGGATGCGGGATGAGGCGCAGAAGCGGATCGGGCACCTGTACCCGAAGATCACCGTCACCGAGGCGATGGCCCATGATCCAACCAACCCCCGCAAGGACCTGAAGGACTACATCGGGCAGGAGTTGACGGTGATCGCGTGGCTGTGGGCGCGGACAGTGCCGAGCCCGAACCCGGCCGCGGGCGGAGTTCATGTGCCGCTGGTGCGGTCGTTCTGGCTCTCAACCAAGGAGTCAAGGAGAGCGTGGGTCGAGCCGGTGGTCGCGGCGGACGGGAAGTCGTACAAGTTTGAGGTGCGCGTGGGCACGCCGAAAGACTTTGATCCCGGCAAAGGCACGATGATCTCCCGCAAGGGCGGCGTATGCGTGCTGACGCAGACGCCGATGCCGTTCGAGCACATCCGCGCCGAGGCGAAGGCCGGGCGGATGGGCGCGCGGCTCATGGCGATCGTGGCCGAGGGGACGCGCGGGCGGGTGTACCTGTCGCCGACTCCTGAGCACGAGAAGGCCGCCGAGGTCGCGCTGCCGAAGAACATCCCCGACACGCCGATCCCCGAGCAGGCGCTGGGTTTCAGTGTCCAGAACTACGGGATGGACAAGCACTACAAACTGTTCACCAACCGCCAACTTACCGCCTTGACGACGTTCAGCGACCTGGTGATGGAGGCGCGGGCGCGGGTGCTGGCGGATGCTCGGGCCAGCGGCTTGGGTGGGTCCGCAGGGGTCGCGGGCGCGGAATCTGCGCGATTCCAGGCCGCTGGGAATCCTCTCCCACCCACCGGGAACACGCTCCGGGCCGATGGGAGCACGCTCCAGACGAGTCGGAATGCTCTCCAGCCCGCCGGGAGCACATTCCAGGCGAGTGCGAATGTTCTCCAGTCCGGCCGGAGTGCTCTCCAGACGAGTCGGAGGGAGGCAACTTCTCTCCACGGAGCCCCGGGGACGGCGCACGGAGGCCCTTCGCCCTCGCACGGAGCCCCAGCGCGCGGCCACGGAGGCCAGTCCGCCGTCCCCGGAAGCCCGGCCGCCGCGCACGGAGGCCCGGATACGGCGCACGGAGCCCAGTCCGCGGCCCACGGAAGGGCGGGGACGATCCCCGGAGGCCCGGACACGAACGCCGGAGGAGCGGCGACTGACCCGGCCGACGATTATGCGGACGCGGTGGCGACATACTTGGCGTGCACCGTGGACAAGCTGGCTGATCTGGCCAACGCACTTTGCGCGTGGGAGCCGATCGCCCAATGTCCTAGGCATCTCTTCGGAAAACAAACGATCTCGATGGTTTGGGATACGGCGGAGGGCAATCCGCTAGGCGGGAGTTCTGGATCTTGGGCCGTATTGATTGAGAACGTGATGGGAAGTTTCGCCTCGCCGCTCTTGAACCATCCGCTGTCGAGCCCGTCCTATGCGAAGCAAGCGGATGCAACGGCGGGAACTTGGCCAGCGCCCCTCGTCCATTCAACAGACCCGCCGTACTACGACAACATCGGATACGCCGATCTGTCTGACTTCTTCTACATCTGGCTGAGGCGCTCGCTCGCGGGGGTCTATCCCGGACTGTTCCGAACGCTGCTCACGCCGAAGGTGGAAGAACTGATCGCCGCGCCTTACCGGCATGACGACAGCAAGCAGAAGGCGATGTCGTTCTTTGAGACCGGACTCGGTAGTGCGTTCGAGCGCATGCGTTCCAATCAACATGGCGACTACCCGCTGACAGTGTTCTACGCATTCAAGCAAGCTGAATCAGAGGAGGCGGACGACGAAGACGACAAGTCGGGAGACGCAACAGCATCCACCGGCTGGGAGACGATGCTCGAAGGGCTCATCAAGGCCGGTCTCGCCATCACTGGTACGTGGCCCATGCGAACCGAAATGGGTTCAAGGATGCGCGGTCAAGGCAGCAACGCCCTCGCCAGTTCCATCGTCCTCGTCTGCCACCCGCGTGGCGATGCGGCCCCGATGGCCTCGCGGCGCGAGTTCGTCACCGCGCTCAAACGCGAACTCCCCGCTGCGCTCCGCGACCTGCAATCCGGCAACATTGCGCCCGTGGACCTCGCCCAGGCCGCCATCGGCCCCGGCATGGCGGTCTTCAGCCGCTACGCCAAGGTGCTGGAGACCAGCGGCGAACGAATGGGCGTCCGCACCGCCCTGGCCCTGATCAACCAGGTCCTCGACGAGGTGCTTGCCGAGCAGGAGGGCGAATACGACGCCGACACCCGCTGGTGCATCAAGTGGTTCGAGCAGTACGCCCACAACGATGGGCCCTACGGCGATGCCGAGACGCTGTGCAAGGCGATGGCCGTGGGCGTGAACGGGCTGGTGGAGACGGGCGTGGTGGCCGCCAAGAGCGGGAAGGTGCGGCTGTTCAAGCGGACGGAGTTGATGGGCGGCAAGCCCGAGACGTGGGACCCGGCGACCGATACGGACATCGTTCACTGGGAGGTGTGCCAGTATTTGTGCTGGGCGCTGGAGACCGGCGGCGAGCAGGCCGCCGCGGACTTGCTGCGAAGGGTCAACGCCGCCTACGCCGGTGCAGCCGAAGTCGCCCGGGATCTCGCCTACCGCCTGTATACGCTGTGCGAACGAAAGAAGTGGGCGCAGGAAGCGATTGTCTACAACGCGCTGATCGTGGCGTGGCCGGAGATACAGAAGTTGGCGCTGCGGGCGCCGTTTACGACGCCGGCCGAGGGCGGCTTATTCACGTGATCAGCGACGTCTGACGACGAAGGGAGTACATTGCACACATGGCAGTTTCCAACAGAGACCGGGTCGGACGTGCCTTGGAACTGCTGCGCGCGGGGCTGCTGCCGTACGTGCAGCGCGAGCTGAAAGCCAAGCACGGGAAGGAATGGGAAGCGAAGGGGCGCGAGTCCCTGAGCGATTCAACCCCGCAGAACTCGGGAGGGGCGGCATCGTGGGATCTGACGGCGCTGATGAACATCATCGACCAGCAGTGGCAGTACGTCTTTCGATATAAACTCGGCAAGGACGATCGCACGCTCATCTTCGAGTTGCGAGGCGTGCGCAACCGCTGGGCCCACCAGGAACCCTTCAGCCTCGATGACACCAACCGCGCGCTGGACAGCGCCAAGCGGTTGCTGACGTCGGTGGCGGCGCCGGAGGCGGATGAGGTTGACAAGCAGTTGCAGGAAGTGTTGCGGCAGAAGTTCGAGGAGATGAGCCGCAAGGAGTCGCGCAAGGCGGCGGCGACATCGGTCGAGGGGAGATTCAGCAGCGGCCTGCCGGGCTGGCGCGAGGTCATCACGCCGCATCAGGATGTGGCATCGGGCAACTACCTCATGGCCGAGTTCGCGGCTGACCTGTGGCAGGTGTATAAGGAGGAGGGGGGCGCGGAGTACCAGGATCCGGTCGAGTTTTTCCGGCGCACGTTTCTAACGGAGGGCCTTGCCGACCTGCTGCTGCTGGGCATCAAGCGGCTCAGCGGGCAGGTGGCCGACCCCGTCGTGAAGTTGCAGACCAACTTTGGCGGCGGCAAGACGCACTCAATGCTGGCGCTCTACCACCTCTTCGGCGGGGCCAAGGCGGACCGGCTGGCCGGGGTGGATGCGTTGCTCAAGCGGGCTGGCGCAGCGCAACTGCACAAAGTGCGGCGGGTCGTGATCGTGGGCAACAAGTTGTCGCCGGCGCTGATGGCCAAAAAGGACGACGGGACGCAGGTGAGGACGCTGTGGGGCGAACTCGCATGGCAACTTGGCCGCAAGGATGGCTACGCGATGGTTCGCGAGTCAGATGAGAAGGGCGTGAGCCCCGGCGATCTGACGGCGCTGCTGCGCAAGCACACCCCGTGCATCATCCTGATCGACGAGTGGGTGTCATTCGTTCGCCAGCTCTACGGGTTGAATGGTCTGCCGGCGGGAAGTTTCGACGCCAACCTGACTTTTGCGCAGACGCTCACCGAGTCGCTCAAGAACGTGCCCAATGCGATGCTCGTGGCGAGTTTGCCATCCTCCGACATCGAGATCGGGGGCGAGGGGGGCAGGGAGGCGCTCAAGCGGCTTGAGCACACCTTCGACCGCGTGCAAAGCACCTGGCGGCCGGCGACGACTGACGAGTGCTTCGAGATCGTGCGGCGGCGATTGTTTCAACCGATCGAGGCCGACAAGTTCCCGGCAAAGGACGCGGTGGCCCGCGCCTTTGCGGACATGTATCGGCAGGCCGGCGGTGAGTTTCCGTCCGAATGCCGCGAGGCGGACTACGAGCGACGAATCCAGAACTCGTATCCGATTCATCCTGAGTTGTTCGATCGATTGTTCCAGGACTGGGCGACGCTGGACCGGTTCCAGAAGACGCGAGGCGTGCTGCGCCTCATGGCGGCGGTGATTCATTGTTTGTGGGAGCGTCAGGACGGCAACCTGCTCATCCTGCCCGCGACGGTGCCGATGGACGATGCGGTCGTACGCGATGAGCTGACGCGCTACATGGATGATCCGTGGACGGCGGTGATTGAGAAGGATGTGGATGGGCCCAACTCCCTGCCGTTGCGGCTTGATCGGGAGAATGCGCCGACGTTTGGACGGTTGAGTGCCACGCGGCGCGTCGCGCGAACGCTCTATCTCGGGTCGGCGCCGACAGCGTCATCGCAGAATCGAGGCATCGATGACCGGCGCATCAAACTCGGATGCGTGCAGCCGGGCGAGAGTTCGGCGACATTTGGCGATGCGCTGCGCCGGCTCTCGGATCAGGCGACGCACGTGTACGTTGACCAGAGTCGTTACTGGCTCGGGACTCAGCCGAGCGTGACACGATTGGCGCAGGACCGGGCGGCACAACTGGAGCGCAAGCCCGACGAAGTGCATGAAGAGATCGTTCGGCGGATTCGTGAGGAGCAGGGATCGCGCGGCGAGTTCGTCAAGGTGTATCCCTGCCCGACAAGCAGCGGGGATGTGCCCGATGAGCAGGATGTGCGGATCGTGATCCTCGACCCGAATTACACGCACTCATCCAAGGCGACCGATAGCCCGGCCATCCAGGCGGCGACGGAAATGCTCGAGCAGAGGGGATCGAGTCCGCGGCTGTTTCGGAACACGCTTGTGTTCCTGGCGGCGGATCGAACACGCCTGGCTGAACTTCAGCAAGCCGTGCGGCAGTATCTGGCATGGCAGTCGATCGCGAATGAATCTGAGACGCTCAACCTTGATGCGTACCAAGGCAAGCAGGCTCGAACCAAGAGCGCACAAGGCGATGACACCGTCAAGCAGCGCATTCCCGAGACGTTTCAGTGGCTTCTCGTGCCGGGCCAATCGACCCCGCAGGCTCCGATCGAGTGGGGTGATGTGCGACTTCAGGGAGCGGATCGGCTGGCCCCGCGGGCCTCGAAGAAGCTGATCAACGATGGCGGGCTGGCGACCCAGTTGGCGGGGACGCTGCTTCGATTGGAGTTGGATCGTGTTCCGCTTTGGCGCGGCACGAACGTGTCGGTGAAGCAGTTGGTGGAGGACTTCGCCCAGTACCTATACCTGCCGCGATTGAAGACGCCGCAAGTGCTGCTGGACGCGGTGCGCGATGGTGTGAGTCGATTGACTTGGCAGAGCGAGGGCTTCGCCTATGCCGATTTCTTTGACGAGAAGAGGAAGCGTTTCGTCGGTCTTCGGACGGCAACCATTGACAGCGTCGTCGCGGACGGCAGGAGCCTTGTGGTCAAGCCTGACGCGGCCATTCGCCAGCAGACGGCGGACTCAGCGACCGTGCCGGGGAACGGGCATTCCGGTGCAACCACCGGCAGCGGAACAACGCCCGCTCCTGCGGCGGGAGGGGGGGCCGCACCCTCGAATGGCGAGCCCGCACCAGCGGGTTCAACCGCCCCAACCCGCTTTTTCGGAGTGGTCGAGGTGGATGCCACGCGGCTCGGCCGCGATGCGGGTCGGATTGCCCAGGAGGTACTCGCTCACCTAACGGGCCTCAAGGATGCCAACGTCGCTGTGACGGTCGAGATCCAAGCCGAGGTGCCCGACGGCGTGGACGAGCCGACGGTGCGGACCGTGACGGAGAACTGCCGGGTGCTCAGGTTCAAGTCCCATGGCTTTGAGGAGCGGTGAACTCCAGTCCAGAACAGCCGGCACGAGTGGAAGGGACTCGCTCCACTCCAGTAAGCATAGAGTCGCATTCGGATGGAGACTCCGTTGTCCAATCGCTACTCCCGAGAACTCGACACGATTCCTGAAACGTACGAGCACGCTGCGCGTGCAGACGTGAAGTCACTTTCAGGCGCGATGCAAGAAGGTCGGGACCGCGCACTTGTTGCCATCGGCTCAGGGGGGGCCTTGTCTGCGGCTCGACTCGCCTGCACTTGGCATGAGGAGATGACCGGCCAATCTGCCCGAGCCATGACACCTTGCGGGTTTCTTCAGAGCAACCTCACTCTTCGTGAAACGGCCGTAGTGTGTGTCAGTGCTGGCGGCTCGAATCGCGGTATCCTTGCTGCACATAATCACGCAGCAGATCGCGAACCCGCTTCTCTTACTGTACTGTGCGGCAAGTCTGAGTCGCCCCTATTGAGCTCTGCGCAGCTATAGACGATTGCGCGTTTCTGCCGATGCACTGGCATGCGAACCAAGGGAACTCCGGCGGAACTGGAGGCGCGGCGGCTGCAGGCGGCCACGCTGCTCGGCCAGGGCAAGAGCACCGGCGAGGTCGCACGCCTCGTCGGCGTCACCT
>CAADHA010000135.1 GCA_900696685.1 uncultured Planctomycetota bacterium | reverse complement strand
TCGCTGATGCATCGCGCGTGTCCGTTGTGCGGGCGCGACAACGCCGATGGGCCGGCTCTCTTCGACTCGATCCCCTGGCACATCCGCCGCTGCGCCGGTTGCTCGATGGTTTACCTCGAAAACGCGCCGACCTACGAGACGCTCGCGGCCGACGACGCGGCGTGGCAGCAGTCGTGGCGGCAGGAGAAGGCCCGCCGGGCGCAGCGCGAGCCGGTCCTCGCCGCGGCGCAGAAGGTCACGCACGGCCTGCGCGACGCGATCCGGCCGCGCGACAAACTCACCGCGCTCATCCGCCGCTACATCCCGCGCGGGCGCCTGCTCGACGTCGGCTGCGGCGTCGGACACCGGGCCGAACGCTTCCCGCCGCAGGTCGTCCCGTTGGGCATCGAGATCGAGCAGGCCGCGGCGAAGCGGGCGGATGAACTCTTCGCCCGCCGCGGCGGAAGATGCGTCTGCGCCCCTGCGCTGGCCGGCCTCAACGCTTTCGAGGAGGAATCCTTCGACGGCATGGTGATGTATGCGTATCTGGAGCACGAGGTGCAGCCCGCCGCGGTCCTTGCCAAGGCGCGCGGCCGACTGCTCCCCGGCGGATCAGTCATCATCAAGGTTCCCAACCACGCCTGCGTGAACCGGGCGGTGCGCGGCCTGCGGTGGTGCGGCTACCGCCTGCCCGACCACGTCAACTACTTCACGCCCGCCACGCTCACGCGCATGCTGCGCGAAGCCGGGCTGGAGATAATGCGCTTCAACATGTTCGACCGTTTCCCGACGAGCGACAACATGTGGCTCGTGGCGCGGCGGCCGGGGTAACGCAGGCGCCGGCGCGGCGCAACCCCGCTATCGTACGATTCGATCATGAATTGTCCGGACCCGACCCATGCCGTCAATCGCCGGGAATCCGACGCCATCCGCGCCGCGCGCGAGTACGGCATCGACCTCTCGCTGACGGACTACCTGCCTTCGCTCACAGCGCTGGAGCGCCTGGAGCGGCACGACCAGGCGCTGGAACTGATCCGCGCGGCCGGCGCCGCCGGCCGGGAGCACTATGGCTTCGACCCTCGATCTGCTCAGACGCCTGAGCGACCGGCCCAAAGTTGGCGGAGGACTCCACAATGAGCATCCTGGACATTAGCGCGGCGATAATCGCGATTCGGCAGTTCAACGAGGATGTCGAAACTTTTGCGATGGATCTGCTCGCCTATCGCCACCTTGGCCTGGCCGCGAGCCAGAAAGTGACGATCGCGGAACAGGTCATACTTCTCGATCGCCTTTGGGCAACGCAGATGTTCTGGAAATCTGGCCAAGTCAAACGGGTAATTCAGAGCATCGAGGCGGGTGAAGGGCGGATTCTTGCCGTATGCGGTGCGCTGCGAGATCACTCGCTCGAAACCTCTCCCGCAGAAGTCACAGCCGCGGCCAAACGGCTCCTTCCGATCGCGATGGGGCATTTCGGCACCGACGAATCAGAGCGGCGGTACTCGCCCTATTCCTTCGCAACCAAGTACCTTCACTGGACCACCCGCCGGCACTTCCCAATCATGGACAGTCGTGCCCGCCTTGCGATCTTTCAGCTGATTCAGGGCAAGGATGACTGGCCTCGGATCGAAAGAGAATCTCCCGGGCCGGAGGATTATCCGCTGTGGATCGATTTCTATAGCCAACTCATCCGCTCCCTGACTGCTGAGGATCGCGAGAATCTGCTGGCGATCGACTATGACACGCAGCCGAGAGACCAGCGATGCGAGAGTACACTGCTGCGTGTGCTCGACAAGGTGTTCTACTGGTGGGGCAGCACTGAGCCGGGCGCCGACTCATGACGCATCGCCCGATGGCCCGCAGTCTTCAGCCTCGCAGGTCGGGCCAAGGCTTTGCGCCGGCCCGGCAGTTCGGGCGGTGCGCGTCATTGATGCGCGAAGCGTTCATACGCTCAACCGCCGGGCCGCGCTCAAAGCGGCGGGCCCGACCTACGCGATCCGAAAGATCAACTTGTGACAAAGAGACAGGTCATTGACCGGGGGCTACGTGGGGCCGGCTGATACAATCCCGCCATGAAGAAACGTCGTCCCACACGACAGGTTACCGTCGGCGATGAGCGCGTCGGCATCGTGCGCATCGGCGGCGGGCTGCCGGACTCGGGCGGGTGGCCCACCGAGCCCGCCCCCGTCTCCGTGCAGACCATGACCGCGGGCTACACCTACGACATCGACGCCTGCGTCACGGAGATTAACCGGCTCGCCGCGGCTGGGGCGGATCTCGTGCGCGTGGCCGTTCCCGAGCGGGCGGACACGCAGGCGCTGCCGGAGATTCTCAACCAGACGCGCGTGCCCATCGTTGCCGACGTTCACTTCCACTACCGGCGGGCGCTCGAAGCGATTGAAGCGGGCGTTCACAAGATTCGCCTCAACCCCGGCAACATTTCCGACCGCGAGCAGGTCAACGCCGTGATTGACGCGTGCAAGGAACGCGGCCTGCCCATCCGCGTGGGCGTCAACGAAGGCTCGATTATTGAGCGCAAGGACAAGCACAAGCGCCTCAAGGAACTCGGCGCGTTTTTCTCCGACCAGAAGCACGGCCACCTCATCGCCATCATGGTCGCGAAACTCGAAGAATATCTGGAGATCTTCGAGGCGCGCAACTTTCACGACATCGTCATCAGCGCCAAGTCGATCGACCCGGCTGTGGTCATCGACGCCTACACGGCCATCAGCGAGCGATTCGACTACCCGCTGCACCTGGGCGTCACGCACGCCGGCCCGCGCGAAACCGGCGCGGTGCGCAGCGTCATCGGCATCGGCACCTTGCTGGCCAACGGAATCGGCGACACCATACGCATCAGTTACGCCAACGACTCGGTCTTCGAGGTGCAGGACGGGCTGGAGATGCTCTATTGCCTCGGCCTGCGCGAGCGCAAGGGAGCCGAACTCATCGCCTGCCCGACCTGCGGGCGCATCCAGGTTGATCTCTACAAACTCGTGCAGGAGGTGCGCACGAAACTCGCGGAGGAGATCGCCCTGCCGATCAAGATCGCGGTCATGGGCTGCGTCGTCAACGGCCCGGGCGAAGCGGAGGGGGCGGACGTGGCCATCTTTGCCGGCGACCGACGCGGCATCATCTACGTGCAGGGAGAGAAGGTCGCCAACGTCCCCGAGGAGGAGATTCTCGAACGGCTGCTGCATGAGTGCAGGATCTTCGAGGATCGCGTGAAACGCGGCGAGGCGCGACTCGGCGAAAAGGTCGTCGAGATCGTCCCCCCCGACCCCATCGGCGAACTCGGCAGCGGCGTGGACATCATCGCGCGCAACCGCAGCGCGGGGAGCGT
>CAADHA010000134.1 GCA_900696685.1 uncultured Planctomycetota bacterium | reverse complement strand
TCACCCACGCGGCGACGCCGCCGTGCGAGTCGATGGTGTGTTACCTGCCGCGCCACGGCGACGCGGCCTCGATGACTTCCATCAAACTGTTCCGCGATGCGCCGTTCTTCCGCCACTCCCGCAAGTCCTTCCTCCACGGCGGGAGAATGACCTTGAGCGACTTCGTAGCGCGCTTGATCCACTCGGCCAGTTTCTTCGCGCCATTGATCCCGGCTTCACCCTGATCCGCCACGATCACCACGTCACGCGCCGTCGCCACGATCCGAACGGCATCCTCGCATCCGAACGCTGACGGCCTACCGATCGCCTCAAACCCGAGGTCCAGCACCGCCGCGCAGTCGGTCGGTCCCTCAGTCACAATCAGCGGATCGGACTCCCCCAGCGGACGCGGGATGAACAACCCGGACCGCGAACCGGTAACCGCCCACTTGCGACCCGTCGTCGGGCAGCGAAGCCGAATGCCGACCACTGGCGGTACTGGTTCACCAGTCGGCCACCGCATCGGAAACGAGAATGCGTTGAACCGCTCCGCCCAACCGATCGTCATGCGACGAAGTGAGTGCGCACTAACACCGAGCGAATCGCCGAGCATTTCCACCTCGTCATCGCTGATCGCGCGACGATACTCAGTCGCTAGCATGTCGTACTGGATCGTGCCGCACAGCGGGCACTCCCTCACGTCGCAGGTTTGATTCATTGGTCGGGCCTCCGCCAGCCGTTGTTTGCGATCGCGTCGATGAGTTTCTTGGCCTGGTCGATGCCGATGTCCTTCGGGTCGTAGCCAAACCGCTTGAGCAGGTTCGCCTGCTTGAGTGTGCAGAGTTTCTTGTCCCACCGGCGGAAAATCTCGGCGATGACCTGACGGCACTGCGCGTAGGTCATCGTGTTGGCGTCGATGCCCTGCTTTGACAGCATCGCCACCATCTTCTCCGACGGCGCACGGCCCGTCTCCCAGCCGCGTTCGCGGCGCGGCATGATGTCGAACGCGGCGAACGGGTCGATGGCCCTGCGCTGGTACGTCGCCTTGCCAACGATCGGCTTCCGCTTCGCGGCCTCGGCGCGCCGCTTCTCTTCCTCAATCTGCTGTTCCGCCAATCGCAGCGCGGCATCGACGCCGCCCGACTCTTCATCGAGAATCCGCTTGGCCCGCTCCACCACCTCATCGTCGAAGTCACCGCCCAGCACGTCGGCAGCATGGACCAGTTTGTGACGGCCACTATTGCCCTTGAAGTCGATCACCAGCACTTCCGGCTTTGACGACAGCGCGATGGCCTCTCGCCGATCGTCCGCCGTCTCAAGCCCATCCACAACGCCGGGGAGTGGGCGCGTTCCTCGCCCGATGATCTGAACATACCTGGGCCGCGACTTGGTGGGCTTGCAGACCGCCACAACCTCGATGCCGGGGTCATCGAACCCCTCAAGCAGCACGCCCACGTTCGTGAGGAATCGGTAGTCGCCACGCGCGAACGACGCGAGTTTCGCCTTGCGGTCCTCATGGAGCGTTTCGCCGCAAACCCAATCGGCGCAGCCATCCTCGTGACGGTTGAGAATCTCGGCGAACATCTCCGCCTGCTTCACTGTGTGGCAGAACAGGATCGTCCGCCGACCAGCGGCAATGTCGAACGTGGCGTGCGCCATCTCGTGAATGGGCCGCTCATGCTCCAGAATCTCGGCCAACTGCCGACCATTGAAGTCGCCAGCCACCGTCTCGATACCGGAAAAGTCCAGCCCGTCGATGCTCACGTACTCCTGAGCGATCGGGACCAGCCACCCACCCTGAATCGCATCGAGAATTCCGAACTCGAAGGCGCACGACTCGAACATCTGCCC
This sequence comes from uncultured Planctomycetota bacterium, assembly GCA_900696685.1. Classification (GTDB taxonomy): domain Bacteria; phylum Planctomycetota; class Phycisphaerae; order Phycisphaerales; family UBA5793; genus UBA5793. Next base: position 1,088 of record CAADHA010000134.1, on the reverse strand, counting down.
CAACGCCTTCTCGTCCGCTCGATCCGGCGTCGCTGTCACGCCGACAACCTTGCAGTTCCGATTCTGCCGGTAGTAGTCTACCACCCGGCGGAACTGCGGGGACACGTAGTGGTGGGCTTCATCGCATACCACCAGCGCAAAATCATTGGGGTCGAAACGCTCCATCCGAGCCGTCTCGCCAGCGTCCTGCGTCTGAACCGTGGACACGATTACGCGGGCCTTCCAGAACTGCTGGCGGTCGGCCTGCATCGACCCCATCTCGATGTCCACCCGCTCGCCGATGCGCCGCTCGATACGCTTCGCAGTCTGAAAAATCAGTTCGCGGGTGTGCGCCAGAACCAGCACGCGGCCGCGCGGCAACTGACGCTTGATGATCTCCGAGAACACCTCGGTCTTGCCCGTGCCGGTTGCCATAACCAGCAGCGTAGACTGGTGTTGCGCCAGTTCTTCGCACGCCTTCTCGACGGCCTCGATCTGGTACGGCCTCAGCGAGAATCCGGTTGTCATCGTCGCTTCCATCTGACGTGTCCCAAGTTAGTGACCGCTAGCGCATTGACTTTCGAGTTCCGACAAATACGCTCCGCCCGTGGGCAGGTGAGATGCGCGCCGAACGAACGAGCATCACTCCCTCTCCATCGCAGCGCGCTGGTTCGCAGGGTCGCAGCGAGCGAACACCTCCTTCGGAACCCAGCCCTGTTTCCGACACACCTTGCAGCCGCTTCCGGCGCATGCTGGACACGCGGTGTAGGGCAGCGCGAACTTGAGCGCGCTCCAGACGTTCTTCAGGTCGGTATCCATGCCTGGCGCGAAGAACGCGCCGATGGCCTTGGAAGCCAACCTTTCGATCCGCTGGCGAATCGACTGGATGTCACGCATGGCCTCTTTGACCTCGGCGGATTCCGCCCATGCAGCCGCCAGTTTGGACCCCGGCGGGATCGACTTGCCCAGCCCGCACTTCTCGTCTGATGCCTGCCCGTTAGGGTTCTGGTTGTGCGCGCGCGCACAATCCTTCACCTTGCGCTCAGCCGACGCCGGCGGGATCGACTTGCCCAGCCCGCACTTCTCATCTGATGCCTGCCCGTTAGGGT
>CAADHA010000133.1 GCA_900696685.1 uncultured Planctomycetota bacterium | reverse complement strand
TGAGTTCATAGCGGCCGATGCGCTGGCCCGTGAGATCGGGATGCTCCTCGTCCTCCCGCTCGGTCAGCAGCGCGAGGGCGCCGGCGTCCAGAATGGGATTGGTCCGCTGATGGGCGGCGATGATCGCATCAACCTCTTCGCGCAGAGCGGCATCACCCGCGCAGGACCGCTCAACCAAGGCGGCGCGCTGCTCCTCCGGAAGCGCGATGGCCTGCTCGAAGATCCTGCAGATGTGTTCGTGTCGTGCCGCGTCCACCACGCGCCTCCGTTTGGCTCGCCTGCGGCCGTCAGCCGCCCAGTTCCTTCTGAAGCCAGGCGCGGGCGCAGGTCCAGGCACTCTCGGCGCTTCGCTTGGAGATGCCGAGCACCTCGGCGATCTGGTCCATGGGCAGGCCGCCGTAGAAGCGCAGGCCCACCACCTCGGCCTGGCGGGGGTTCAGGGCTTCGAGCCGCGCGAGGGCTTCTTCGATGTCGAGGATGTCCCCGAGCGCCTCAACCGGCCGCCCGACAAGAGCAGCGGAATCCAGAGTCACTCTCCGCATGTCTCCGCCGCGTTTTTCGGTTTTTTTCGCGCGGGCGTAGTCGATGAGAATCCGCCGCATGGCCTGGACGGCGATCTGGATGTATTCGTTCTGGCTCGTGTGCCCGAGGTCGCGCCGCTCCGTCAGGACAAGCACCGCCTCGTTGACAAGCGCGGTGGGCTGGAGGGTGTGGCCGGTCCGCTCGCGACGCAGAAAAGATTCGGCGATCGCCCGGAGTTTGGCCAGCGTGGCCGAGTCGATGCTCGCGCTTTCCGGTGAGTTCGCCGCAGGCGTGCGGCCATCATCAGAGACTGATCGCATGGCGGGTCTCCTTCGGCGCCTATCCAGCAATCCTATCGGCCAGGACATAGGAAGGGAGTCCATGCTGCGGAATGGCGGTAGGACAGGCTGGCCGATTCTCGGCCTCCCACACTCACTCAGTTGCGGACTCGGGCGCGGGTTTACGCTGTTCACTATGAGGGGCCAATTCAGGGTCTGGTGACCAGTCGGCCCCGACCTCACTAAGGCGGCGAGCGGAACCACGGCCACCACAACCCAGGAGGATTTCCATGATCCACACGCGCACTATGCACGCAACTGCGACACTCATCGTGTTGATTTTCTCAACGCACGCAATGGCACGACAGCAGATCATCTATGAGCAGGACTTCCAGCAGGATCCTCAATGGACCACGAACAACCCTGACAACTACTACTGGACGGGGTCAGATTTCTACACTCGACAGATCAACGGCTCTGAGGAGTACGCGTACCGTCGACTTGCCACCCTGGATGGAGCTCGATTCCTTCGCCTCGAAGTGGACGTCAAGCCAGTTCGCTACGACTGGGCTGCTGATGGCTACATCGGGTTCTTTGATGAGGACATGTGCTCAGAAGCGCCCGTGACCTTCTTTCTCCATCCGGCAAACCCAGACCAGCGGGACTGGTTTCATCTCACGTATCGAGACCGAAATGGCGGCTCCGGGCATCTCCCTTTTGCCCGTTTCGAGCGAGGGCAATGGTACCGAACGACCATTGAGTACGATCCGGCAGCGCGCACGCTTGTCGCCTCGGTGATTCATAGGGCTTCCGGCCAGCAGATGGGAAATGTTCGGTTCGATGATGTCGGTTCCTTCGCTGGCATTGACCGAATCGCCGCACTGACCGTGTGTCACGACTATGCGCGCGGCAATGTGGGAGAAACGTATTTCGACAACATTCGAGTCTGGCAAGGAACTGGCGGGCCGACCCTCACCGCCGACGGCACGTGTCCGGGCGGCGGCCCCATCCAAGTCTCGTGGTCCGGCGCCACGCCGAACGGGCAGGTTGCCCTGATCTTCGCAACATGCGAAGGGAATTTTCTCGTGCCAGCCCGGAATCCGTGCCAGGGGACGCAACTCGGACTGGGAGCGTGCCAGATTCATCTCGCGTGGACCGGTCGTTCCGACGGCACCGGCGCGAAGATTCTCAGATCGACCGCCGGCGACGGCGCGTGTGGCTCGTTCCTCCAACTCCTCGACCTCACCACCTGCGACACCAGCAACGTGGCGCCAATCGAGTAGACGAGGCACTGACTCGAACCAACCCCGTCACATCCTGATTCAAGACCCGCAGAACCCGGAGTTTACGCTCCGGGTTCTTCGCGTTGCGCACGCAGGGCAGCAGTGCAGTGAGCGGTCGCTTCTTCACGGGTGTGGCTCGTTTGATCCTCCCTCGCTCGCGCTTCAGGCTCGTTGGATTCTCCCTCGCTCACGCTTCGGGCTCGTTCGATCCTTCCTCGCTGACGCTTCGGGCTCGCTTTGACGCGACTCGCCCGCTCGGCTTTGCCGGTTACACTATCCCATGCCCGACCGATCGACTGCTCGCAGCCCGCATACGAACCCTGCGCTCCTGGCCCAGTTCGGGGCGCCGGAGGAAACGACCGAGTACTACTCGCCTGTGCCCAAGGGCTATCTGCCCGGCCGGCACCGGTATGTGGCCGTCTTCGGCACGGTCATGTCCGGCCTGGGCAAGGGCATCTTCTCATCGTCGATCGCCAAACTCCTCAAGGACAAGGGCCTCTCCGTCGCCCCCATCAAACTCGAGGGCTACCTCAACATCGACGCCGGCACGCTCAACCCCTATCGCCACGGCGAAGTCTTCGTCCTCGATGACGGCACCGAGACGGACATGGACCTGGGCACCTACGAACGCATCCTCGATCAGAACCTTTCGCTGGCCAACTTCACCACTGCCGGGCGCATCTACTCGACGGTCCTGGAGCGCGAGCGGCTGGGCGGGTACCTCGGCCGGGATGTGCAGATGATCCCGCACGTGACGGGCGAGGTGAAGCGACTGCTGCGGCAACTGGCGATGACGGGCTGCGAAGGCGGGCCGGCTGATGTGGTCTTCGTCGAGGTCGGCGGCACGGCGGGCGACTTCGAGAACGGCTTTTACATCGAAGCCCTGCGCGAACTGGCGTTTGAGGAAGGCCCCGGCAGCGTCTGCTTCGTCGCCCTCACCTACGTCATCGAGCCCGAGATTCTCGGCGAGCAGAAGTCCAAGGCAGCCCAACTGGGCATCAAGCGCCTGCTGGAGGTCGGCATTCAGCCGCACATCGTCGCCTGCCGCGCCAAGAACCCCGTGACGAACACGGTGCGGCAGAAGATCGCGATGTTTTCCAACGTGCCGCTCAACCGCACGTTTTCGATGCACGACCGCGAGTCGATCTACGTGATTCCCGATGCGCTGCGGGCGCAGGGGCTGGACCGGCAGGTGCTGTCGATTCTGAATCTGCACGATCGGGTGAACCAGGTCAATGAAGATGCAGCGCGCGAGAAGTGGGGCGGCTTCGTCGCGACGCTCACGCGACCCAAGAAGCACAAGGTGACCATCGGCATCACGGGCAAGTATGCCGCGCTGCGCGACGCCTACGCCTCGATCGACAAGGCGCTGGAGCACTGCAGCGCCGAACTCTCGGCCGAGATCGACATCAAGTGGATCGACACGACGGAGATCACCGAGAAGAACGTGGCGAGCGCGATGAAAGGGGTCGACGGCATCATCGTGCCCGGCGGCTTCGGCGCCCGAGGCGTCGAGGGCAAGATCGCCTGCGCCCGCTTCTGCCGCGAAAACCACGTGCCCTACATGGGCATCTGCCTCGGCTTCCAGGTGGCGGTGATCGAGTATGCGCGGAACGTGCTGGGCCTGGGCGGGGCGAACTCAACGGAGTTTGACGCGAACTGCGCCGACCCCGTCATCAGCGAACTGCCCGAGCAGAAGCAGATCGAGGGTCTCGGCGGCACGATGCGCCTCGGCGGACAGGAAGTTGAGATCGAGCCGGACTCGCTCGCGGCGTTTCTATATGCCGACAGTCCGCAGCGGCGCGCGGCTGGTCTTCAAGTCTCAGGCCGCAAGTCGCAGGCTCTCTATGTGCGAGAGCGATTCCGCCATCGTTACGAGGTCGAACCGAAGTACGTCGATCGACTGCAGGCGGCGGGAATGATCTTCTCCGGCCGGCACCCGAAGCATCCGATCATGCAGGTATTGGAGTTGCGGCATGAGGATCATCCGTACTTCATCGGCGGGCAGTTTCATCCGGAGTTGACGAGCCGGCCGCTGCATCCGAATCCGCTTTTTGCGGGTCTGATCGCGGCTGCGGCGCAGCACGCGCGGCCGGGGCTGCGGCCGGAGGAGGTGTCGGCCCGCTGGCTGCGCCCTTTCGAGGCGAGCACCTCGGCGCAGGGCGATGAGAAGGCGCCGCTGCCCGCGGTCATCGATCGGCCCGCGCACGCGGCAGGGGCGCGCTGAACGCTTCGGTTGCGTTGAACCATTCTGAGACGGCGACTACCATCCCGACTGCCCGGAAACGGCTCCAAAGCCGCTTGCGAGGCATGGATCGGCGGCATAGCTCAGTTGGTTAGAGCGAGGGATTCATAAGCCCTAGGTCGGTGGTTCGAGTCCACCTGCCGCCACTTTCCGCCCCGGGTTTCCCGCTCAGTTCCATTTCAGTGGGCGTCGAATCATCCCGCCGGAGCGTAGCAGGTCGGGGCGCCGGGGCCGACGGGCAGGCCGAGGCCGAAGACCCACAGGTAGAACAGCGCCGTCCACCCGATGAGGAAGACAATGCAGTAGGGCAGCATCGTCGAAATGAGCGTGCCGATGCCCAGACGCTTGTCGTAGCGACAGGCGAAGGCGTAGATGATGCCGAAGTAACTCATCATGGGTGTGATGATGTTGGTCGTCGAGTCGCCGATGCGGTACGCCGCCTGGATCACCTCGGGGCTGTAGCCCACGGACATGAGCATGGGGACGAAGATGGGGGCGGTGACGGCCCACTGTGCGCTGGCGCTGCCGAGCATGAGGTTGACAATGCAGCACATGAGGATGAAAGGGATGAAGACGAGCGGGTTGTCGAGGCGCATCGCGACGATGGCGTCGGAGCCGAGCACGGCCAAGATTGAACCGAAGTTCGTCCAGTTGAAGAATGTGACGAACTGGGCGGCGAAGAAGACGAGGACGATGTAGAGGCCCATGGAACTCATGGCGGCCGCCATCGCGTCGATCACATCGCGGTCGTTGCGCATGGCGCCGGTGGCCCGGCCGTAGACGAAGCCCGGCACGATGAAGAAGATGAAGATCATGGTGACGACGCTGCGGAGGAAGGGCGAGGGCAGGAGCGTGTCGTTGACGGGATCGCGCAGCACGCCATAGCCGGGAATCCAACCGGCCGCGGGCGCGAGCCACCTGGGTCCGGCGAAGCAGATGAAGAGCAACATGACGCCCAGGGCCGCGGCGCCGGCCCAGGCGAGCGCGCGCCGCTCGCCGGGCGCGAGGCGTTCGAGGCGCGTTTCCGCTTCGAGGCCGTCCTCGGCGCGTGAGGGGTTGTAGGGCCCGAGCCTGGGTTCGACGATCTTCGCGGTGACGAATGTGCCGAGCGCAGTGATTACGAAGGTGCTGACGAACATGAAGTACCAGTTGACGGCCGGGTGCACTTCGTAGGCGGGGTCATACATCCGCGCCGCCTCCTCGGTGATGCCGGCGAGGAGCGGATCGACTGTGCCGATGAGGATGTTGGCGCTGTAGCCGCCGCTGACCCCGGCGAACGCGGCCGCCAGACCCGCGAGCGGGTGCCGGCCGAGCGAGTGAAAGATGGCTGCGCCGAGCGGGATGATGACGACGTAGCCCATCTCTGAAGCGGTGTTGGACACGACGCCGGAGAAGACGAGGGCGACGGTGACAAGCGTGCGCGGCGCGCCGAGGATAATGAGGCGGATGGCGGCGGAGAGCAGACCGCTCTTCTCCGCGACGCCGACGCCCAGCAGCGCGACGAGCACGGTGCCGAGCGGAACGAAGCCGACGAAGTTGCTTACCAGGTTCTCGCTGATGCGGCGAAAGCCGTCCCCGTTGAGAAGTGAGACGGCGCGAATCAAGCCGTCGTCGGCGCGGCCGCGCGCGCCCGGCGGGCGCGGGTCCTGCACAGACCACTCAAAATATCCCGCCACGCCGCTGAGCAGCACCACGCCGAGCGCGAAGAGCGCAAAGAGTGTAACGGGATGCGGCAGCAGGTTGCCGAGCCATTCGACGACCGAGAGGAAGCGCGTCATCCAGTTGCGCCGCGGCGGAGGCGAATCAGACGGGACCACGACGAGGCTGGAGGGGGAGCGGGGCTTCTGCGGCATTGCCTGCACGGTAAACCGGCGGCGGCGCGGCGGCAAGTCAGGCGATGCTGATCAGGGGGCCCGGTCGTGCAGTGACGCGGCCTCATCGAATGCCCGGCCTCGATCGCCGTACGATCCCTCGACCGCGTGCCGGTCGGACCGCAACGCATGGCCACCACCACCTCGCCAGTCTCAAGCCCTGATGAGCACCGCATCTGCGTCTTCCAGGCGCGGGGCATCACCAAGGTCTACCACGTCGGCGAAGTTGACGTGCACGCGCTGCGCGGCGTCGATCTCGACCTCTTCGAGGGCGAGTTCCTGGTCCTGCTCGGGCCTTCCGGAAGCGGCAAGTCCACGCTCCTGAACATCCTCGGCGGCCTCGACGTGCCGACCTCAGGCACCGTGCGCTACCAGGATCACGACCTGACGAGATACGACGAGGCGGCGCTGACGCGCTACCGGCGCGAGCACGTCGGCTTCGTCTTTCAGTTCTACAACCTCATTCCGAGCCTGACGGCCCGTGAAAACGTGGCGCTGGTAACGGACATCTCGCGAGACCCGATGGATCCCGTTGAGGCGCTGCGCCTTGTCGGCCTGGGCGAGCGCCTGGACCACTTCCCTTCGCAACTCTCGGGAGGCGAGCAGCAGCGCGTGGCGATCGCGCGGGCGGTCGCCAAGCGGCCGCAGGTTCTCCTTTGCGACGAACCGACCGGCGCGCTCGACGTGCACACCGGCATCGTCGTGCTCGAGGCGATCGAGCGGGTGAATCGCGAGCTGGGCACGGCGACGGCCGTCATCACGCACAACGCCGTGATCGCCTCGATCGCCGACCGTGTTGTATCGCTCTCGGACGGGCGGATCGCGTCGGAGCGGCGCAACGAGAGCAAGATGCCGGCGCGCCGGCTGGAGTGGTGAGGCGCGCATGATTCTTACCGCCCTCAACCGCAAACTGGTGCGCGACCTTCTGGGGATGAAGGGGCAGGTGCTCGCAATTGCGCTGGTGATGGCGAGCGGCATCGCAACGTTCATCCTCTCCGCAGCGACGCTGGATTCGCTTGAAGGGACGATGAACGCGTACTACGACGCGCACCGCTTCGCCGACGTCTTCGCGCGCCTCAAACGCGCGCCGCGGAGCGTGGCGGAGCGCCTGGGCGAGATTCCCGGCGTGAGCGAAGCGGCCACGCGCGTCGTGGTCGACGTGAATCTCGACGTGGAGGGGCTGGCCGAGCCGGGATCGGGGCGGCTGATCTCGGTGCCCGAGCATCGCGAGCCGCGCGTCAACGGCTTCTACCTCCGCGCCGGTCGCTTCATCGAGCCGGGAAGGCGAGGCGAGGTCCTGGTCAACGAAGCCTTCGCCAAGGCGCACGGCCTGCACCCCGGCGACACGGTGCGCGCGATCATCAACGGCCGGCGCGACACGCTGCGCATCGTCGGCATCGCGCTCAGCCCCGAGTATGTCTACCAGATCCGCCCCGGAGACATCCTCCCCGACGACAAGCGATTCGGCGTGTTCTGGATGAGCGAGCGCGAACTGGCGCCGGCCTACGACATGGAGGGGGCATTCAACGACGTGAGCCTCGTGCTCATGCCCGGAGCGAACGAGGCGGAGGTGATCCGGAGGCTCGACGACCTGCTGGCGCCGTACGGCGGGCTGGGCGCCTTCGGCCGCGCCGATCACCCCTCCCACCAGTTCGTCCTCAACGAGTTGCGCGAGTTGCGCGGCATGACCGTCATCGCGCCCACGATCTTTCTGCTCGTGGCGGCCTTTCTGCTCAACGTTGTTCTGACGCGCCTCATCACCACGCAGCGCGAACAGATTGCGGCGCTCAAGGCCTTCGGGTATTCGAACGGGCAGGTGGGGCGGCACTATCTCCTGATGGTGCTGGTCATCGCGGTCATCGGGGCGGCGCTGGGCACGGGGCTGGGGGCGTGGATGGGGCGCGGACTGGCGGAGATGTACACGCGGTTCTTCCACTTCCCGATTCTCGAGTTCAGCCTTCACCCTCGCGTCGTCGTGCTGGCGGTGGGGATTTCCGTGGGCTCCGGCGTGCTGGGTACGCTCAGTGCCGTGCGAACCGCCGGCCGCCTGCCGCCGGCCGAGGCGATGCGCCCCGAGCCGCCCGCGGACTTCCGCCCGACGATTCTCGAGCGCCTGGGCCTTCAGCGGCTCGTCTCGCCCGCGGCGCGGACGATCCTGCGCGAACTCGAGCGGCGACCGATCAAGGCCGCAATCTCTGTCTTCGGCATCGCCATGGCCGCCGCCATCCTCGTCGTCGGTTCGTTCATGAAGGATGCGATCGACTGCGTGCTCGAACTGCAGTTCGGGCGGGCGCAGCGGCAGGCGCTTACGGTCACGCTCAACGAGCCGGGCCACGGGCGGGCCTTGCGCGAGATGGAGCACCTGTCGGGCGTTCTCGCGGCTGAACCGTTCCGGGCGATCCCCGCGCGCCTGCGCAGCGGCCACCGGCACCGGCTCGTCGCCGTGACGGCGCTGCGCGAGGATGCGCAACTGTTTCGCATCATGGACCTGAACGGGCGCGTGATCGCGCCGGAGGGCGACGGCCTCTATCTCTCGGCCAAACTCGGGGAGTTGCTCGGCGTGCGTGCGGGCGATCGCGTAACGATGGAGGTTCTCGAAGGCGAGCGCCCCGTGGCGGAGATTGAGGTCGCGCGGCTGATTGATGACTTCGCGGGCCTGTCGGCGTACATGCGCCTCGGCGCGGCGCACCGCCTGATGCGCGAGGAGGGCCGTGTGAGCGGCGCATACCTTGCCGTGGACCAGGCGCAGATCAGCCGACTGTACACCGACCTCAAGAACAGGCCGGCCGTCGCGGGCGTGGCGATCAAGACGGCGACGATCGAGAGCTTCAACGCGATCATCGCGGAGAACCTGCTGCGCATCCGCCTCTCGAACATCATCTTTGCGACGATCATCGCCTTTGGAGTCGTGTACAACAGTGCGAGGATTTCGCTCGCCGAGCGCAGCCGCGAACTTGCAACGCTGCGCGTCATCGGGTTCACGCGCGGCGAGGTGTCGGCCATCCTGCTGGGCGAACTGGCCGTCCTGACGCTGCTGGCCGTCCCGCTCGGGCTGGCGCTCGGATACACTCTGTCCGCGGCGGTAATCCTCTCCGTCGATACCGAGTTGTTCCGTATCCCGCTGGTGGTGGATCGTTCGACGTATGGATTTGCCGCAGTGGTTGTCTTCGTCGCCGCGCTCATCTCCGGACTGATCGTGCGGCGGCGGATCGATCATCTCGACCTGATTGAAGTGCTCAAGAGCCGCGCGTGACCGATGAAGAACATGCTCTCCAGACTCGTCGTGCTGATGATCGCGCTGGGCGTGGTGGCGGCGATCGTGTTCGCCTTCCGGCCGCAGCCCGCGGCGGTGGATGTCGCGTCCGTGGTGCGCGGTCCGCTCGAAGTTACCGTAGACGAGGACGGGCGCACGCGCATCCGCGACCGCTACATCGTTTCGTCACCGCTGGCGGCACGGGTGCAGCGCATCCGGCTTGACGCGGGCGACGCGGTCAAGGCGGGCGAGACGGTGCTGGCGGTGCTCGAACCCACCGATCCGGCACTGCTCGACGCCCGGGCCTACCTGGAGGCGGAAGCACGCGTCCGCCGGGCGAGCGCGGCGCTGGCGCGCATGGCGCCCGAACTCGCAGCCGCGACCGCGCGCCGCGAGCACGCCGCCGTCGAACTCGATCGCGTGAAGACCGCGTTCAACCGGGGCGGCTCGACGCAGCGCGAGCTGGACGCGGCCCTTCTGCTGGACCGTACCGCACGTGAGGACCTCGAGGCTGCCCGCTTTGCCCAGGAGATCGCGCGGTTTGAACTCGAACTCGCCGAGGCGGCGCTGCTGCGCACGCGGCCCGCGGCGGAGGGCGATCCCGCCCCCGAGCAGCTCGTCATCAACTCCCCCATCACCGGCCGCGTTCTGCGCGTGATCCACGAGAGCGAGGCCGTCGTGTCGCCCGGCTCGCCCCTGCTCGAGATCGGCGACCCGGCGGATCTCGAGATCGAGGTGGATGTGCTTTCGACCGACGCCGTGCAGATACAGCCCGGGGCAGCGGTGTCCATTGAGCATTGGGGGGGGGAGCATGCGCTCAAAGGCGTCGTGCGCCTCGTCGAGCCGCGCGCCTTCACCAAGATCTCCGCCCTGGGAGTCGAGGAGCAGCGCGTCAATGTCATCATCGATTTCACCGACCCGTTCGAGAAGTGGAGTTCGCTCGGCGACGGCTTCCGGGTCGAGGCGCGGATCGTGACATGGCGCGCCGACGACGTGGTCAAGGCGCCCGCGGGAGCGCTCTTCCGCAGCGGCGGGCAGTGGTCCGTCTTCGTCGTGGCGGACGGAAAGGCAGCGCTTCGTCCCGTCACGCCCGGCCGGCGCAGCAGCCTCGAAGTGCAGATCGTCGATGGGCTTGAGGCGGGAGAGACGATTATCATCCATCCCGGCGACTCTGTCCGCAACGGCTCGCCCGTCTTGCCGCGACAGGGGTTGTGAATGGCGGTCCGGGTCGTCCGATACTCGGGCGGCGGTCCCCGTTTCGAGGCCGGGCGAGGGTTGGAGCGAACCCAGGTGCGGTCTGGGCCGAATGAAGGGAAAGGGCATAGCCTTATCAGAGGGCTTATGGGTCGGATATTGCTCATTCTCGCACTCGTGTGTCAGCCCGTTCTGACCGGCGCTTCGTGGCAGCGCGCGGACTGCGGCCGGGAGCTTTCCGCGGTCGCCACATCCTGCCATGAGTCAGCCCCTTCAGCCTGCTGCTGCGGCGCGGGACGAGTTGAACGACGTGGGCCCTCATCGCAATGCCCCTGCCTGCAGCGACCCGAAGGTCAGGAGAGGCCCGAAAGCCCCGCACCGGTCCAGCCAACGGTGACAGCGCCGCCTCACCTTCTGCTCTGCCGGGTCGGCGCGACGATTTCTGTTGCGGACGGGCTGCCGGCGCGCCTGACGTGCCGCGGTGATTCGCCGACACTTCCGCGCACGCCTGCCGAGGCTCGCGCGCTGCTCTGCATCTGGCTCACCTGACATCTCCTCATGCGCCGGAACTGCGCGCTGCGCCCGGTGTGCGCTCACACCTGGACGCGGCGGGTTTGATGCCTCCCCTGAGGAGATCGGATCATGTTGATGCAACTGAAGGAGCGAGTGCGCGGCGGCCGCAGCGAACCGAGGCGAGTGATGGCCGCCGGCCTGGCCGGCGCTGTGCTGGCTGCGGCCGCGTGCTCGACCTCGCGGCCGTACTTCGAGAAGGAACTCATCGAGTCCTACCGGCGGGAGGCGGGCGCCCTGGCGCCGTCCGCACAGGAGGCGCGGCAGGCCGCCGAAGCAGGCCATGCACTTGCGGCATCACCGGTGATCAACGAGCAATCGACGCTGGACGACTGCGTGGTCTATGCCCTTGTGCACAATGCGGATGTGCAGGCGGCCTACTACCGCTGGCAGGCGCAGAAGGAGCGCATTGTCTCGGCCGGTTCGCTGCCCGATCCGATGGCGATGATCGGGCGGACGCTGCTGCGCGCGGAGATGCGCTACGCCGGCGGCGTGTCCCAGATGGTGCCCGCATGGGGGAAGCGTGAGTTGCGCCGCACCGAGGCGTCGCAGATGGCCGACGCGGGCCGGCAGCGATTCGAGGCTGAGGCGCTGGCCGTGCGCTACCGCGTTTCGAGCGCCTGGCATGAGCTGCAGTACCTCGCGCGGGCCATCGAGCTTACGCAGGAGAACATCACTCTCCTTCGGAGCCTGGAGACGGTGGCCGCCACGCGCTACCAGGTCGCCGCCGCAGACTATGCCGATCTCATCCGCATCCAGATTGAACTCGCGGAACTGGAAGACCGGCTGGCGGAACTCAGCGACCGGCGGAACCCGCTGGCGGCGAACCTCAACGCCGCGATGAACCGCCCGCCCGATGCGCCCGTCCCCTGGGGCGGCGCCATTGAGCCGATGATACTTGACGCGACCGTAGATCAACTGCTCGTGATGCTTCGCGAGTCGAATCCCGAACTCGAGGAGAAGGACCGTGAGATCGATGCAGCACGGACGGCCTCGGAGATGGCGCGGCGCGAGCGGTACCCGGACTTCACCATCGGCGTGGAGGTCGAAGACATGCGCGAGCCGATGGAGGGCCTCTACGACCAGGTGCTGCTGAGCGTCTCGATGAACCTGCCGATCTGGAGGGAGAAGAACGAAGCGGTGCTCGGCGAGGCGATCTCGCGCCGCCTGGCGGTCAGCGCCGAGCGCCGGGGATTGGGCAATCGTCTCGCGGCCGAACTGAGCGAGGCGGCCTTTGAGCACCGCGACGCCCACCGGCGCGCACGGCTCATCCGTGACACGCTTCTCCCGCGTGCCGATCAGGCGCTCGAATCGCTTCTCGCGCTTTACCAGGCCGGACGCGGCGGGTTCCTCGACATCCTCGAAGCGGAGCGCACGCTCATCGAGTTCCGCCTGGCGCTGGAACGGGCGCGAACGGACCGGGCCGTGGCGCTGGCGAGGCTGGACATGCTTGTCGGCCGGCCCGTGCCGGCGCAGACCGAGACGCTGCCGGACAAAGCACTCACCAAGCCGCAGGAGCCACATCCATGAAACGCGTGATCGCATTTGTTGGCGAAGTGATTCCCGGTTTCGTGCGCTCCGTGGCGTCCGTCGTGGCGGTGCTGCTGATCGCCTCGGCGCTGATCGTCGGCTACCTGGTCGGCCATCATCGCGCCTCCCCGCGCGCCGGCGGGCTCGCCGCAGACGCGGCCGACGAGCACGTCGAACACGGGACCCACGAGCAGTCCAAGCCTCAGCAGATGTACACCTGCGCCATGCACCCGGCGGTGCGCCTGCCTGATCCGAAGGCCAAGTGCCCGATCTGCCACATGGACCTCATTCCCGTCCCGATGGATGAGGATGAGGGCATCGAACCCCGGCAGATCCGTATGAGCGAGGAGGCGATTCGACTCGCGGAGATTCAGACGGCGCCGGTGTCGTGCTTCTTTCCGACGGGCGAAGTGCGGCTGGTGGGCAGGGTGGAGTATGACGAGACGCGGCTGGCGACGATCGCCGCGTACTTTCCCGCGCGGATCGAGCGGCTGTTCATCGGTTACGCGGGCGTGGCCGTGAAGCAGGGCGAGCACCTGGCCGAGATCTACAGCCCGGACCTTCTCGCCGCCCAGACTGAACTGAAGAGGGCGCAGGTGGTCGCCGCCTCCAGCCGCAATGCCAGCGAGTCGATGCAGCGCAGCGTGGAGAGCACGCTCGAGGCGGCGCGGGGCAAGTTGCGCCTCTGGGGCCTCACCGCCGAACAGATCACGCAACTGGAGTCGACCGAGGGGCTGATCGAACGCCTGACTATCCATGCGCCCATTACCGGCATCGTCACCAAGCGCCTCGTCGTCGAAGGCCGATACGTGAACACCGGCGACGAACTCTTCGAACTCGCCGATCTCACGCGCGTCTGGGTCGTGCTCGACGTCTACGAATCGCAACTTCCCTTCCTGCACTACGGGCAGGACGTCGAGTTCGCCAGCGACGCCTTTCCCGGCGAGTCGTTCCACGGCCGGATTTCCTTCATCGACCCGATGCTGAACACGATGTCGCGCTCGGTGCGCGTGCGGCTGGTCGTCGAGAACCGTGGCCTGCGGCTCAAGCCGGGCATGTACGTGCGCGCGGTGGTTCGCGGCCGCGTCGGCGCCGAGGGGGTGGTCCCAGTAACGGATCTCGCGGGCAAGTGGATCAGCCCGATGCACCCGGAGATCGTCAAGGACATTCCCGGCACGTGCGACGTGTGCGGGATGGACCTTGTGCCTTTCGAGGACTCGCCGTGGTACGTTGCGCCGGGCGGCGAGCGGGCGCCGCTGGTCATTCCCGCTACGGCTCCGCTGATCACCGGCAGTCGGAGCGTGGTCTATGTGCGCGTGGCCGACGCCGGGAAGCCGACCTTCGAGGGGCGCGAGGTCGTGCTTGGCCCGCGAGCGGGGGCGCACTACATCGTCCGCGACGGCCTGCGCGAGGGCGAAGAAGTGGTCGTCAACGGCGCGTTCCGCATCGACAGTTCCCTCCAGATCGCCGGCAAGCCGAGCATGATGAACCCTGAAGGGGGGGGCGGAGCAGGCGGGCACCAGCACGGCGCTGCTCTCCGGCCTGCGGGCCGCGCCGCCATCGACCGCGCCGCCCTGCCGGCGCACTTCCGCGAGGGCTTCGACGAGGTTCTCCTTGCTTACCTGGCCATGCAGGAGGCGCTGGCCGGCGATGACTTCGACGCCTTCAGGAACGCCGCCCCAAAGGCGCGCGAAGCGCTTGCGCAGGTCGATACAACCGGCATCGTCGGCGAGCCGCTCGGGCAATGGCGCCGCATCACGAGCATGCTGGGCGAGTCGAATGCAAATCCCGCCGCGGCCGCGAACATCGATGACGCCCGCGCCCGCTTCGAGCACTGGTCCGTCGCGCTCATCGACGCGATTCGGCTCTTCGGCCATTCGAGCGGCGCCCTCATCCTCCAGATGCACTGCCCCATGGCCTTCGACGACCGAGGCGCCGACTGGCTCCAGCACGGCGAAGACGTCCTCAACCCCTACTTCGGCGAGGAGATGCTGCGATGCGGCTCGTTCGTTGCCGAATATGCGTCTGGTCCTCTGCCGGCGCCTGAACATTGATCGGAGCCGCAGCCATGATCACCGCACTTTCACCAGGCCTGATCGACCGCATCATCCGCTTCTGCCTCGAGCAGAAACTCGTCGTGGCGCTGATCACGCTGATGGTCATCTGCTGGGGCGTGCTCGTGGCGCCGTTTAACTGGAAGATCGACGGCGTGCCGCGCTCGCCGGTCGCCGTGGACGCCATTCCCGACATCGGCGACAACCAGCAGATCGTCTTCACCGAGTGGCCCGGACGCAGTCCGCAGGACATCGACGACCAGATCACTTATCCCCTCACGGTTGCGCTCCTGGGCGTCCCCGGCGTGAAGACGATCCGCAGTTCGTCGAGTTTCGGCTTCTCGATGATCTTCGTGATCTTCAGCGACGACGTGGAGTTCTACTGGAGCCGCTCGCGCATACTCGAAAGACTCTCAAGTCTTCCTGAAGGCACGCTGCCGCAGGGCGTCAGCCCCGCGCTCGGGCCGGATGCGACGGCGCTCGGACAGGTGTTCTGGTACACGCTCGAGGGGCGCGACTCAAAGGGCCGGCCGACGGGCGGGTGGGACCTGCACGAACTCCGCAGCGCGCAGGACTGGACGGTGCGCTACGCGCTGGCCGCCGCAGAGGGCGTCGCGGAGGTCGCGTCCATCGGCGGCTTTGTCACCGAGTATCAGATCGACGTCGATCCCGACGCGATGCGGGCGTACGGCGTGACGATCGAGGAGGTCGCCAACGCGGTGCGCCGCGGCAACATCGACGTCGGCGCGCGCACCATCGAGGTCAACAAGGCGGAGTACATCGTCCGCGGCCGGGGCTTTCTCCGGTCGCCCGAGGACATCGAGAACATCGCGGTCGCGGCGGCGGAGGGCGTGCCGGTGCTGCTGCGGCAGGTGGCGCATGTCGTGCGCGGCCCGGCGCAGCGTCTCGGCGCGCTCGACAAGGTCGGCGTCGAGGCCGTCGGGGGCGTCGTCGTCGTCCGCCACGGCGCCAATCCCCTCGAAGTCATCGAGAACGTCCGGCGCGAGATCGAAAGGATCGCGCCGGGACTGCCGAGGAAGACCCTCGCCGACGGCACCGAGAGCCGCATCGCCATCGTCCCCTTCTACGACCGCACGGGACTGATCTACGAAACGCTCGGCACGCTCAACTCGGCGATCGAGCAGCAGGTGCTCATCACCGTCATCGTGGTGGTCATGATGCTCATGCACTTCCGCTCGAGCCTGCTCATCAGCGCCATGCTGCCTCTGGCGGTGCTGGCGACGTTCATCGGGATGAAGGCGTTCGGCGTGGACGCGAACATCGTGGCGCTGTCGGGCATCGCCATCGCGGTGGGCACGATCGTGGACATGGGCATTGTGATGTGTGACAACATCCTCCGGCGGCTCGACGAAGCCCCGCCCGGCGAACCTCGCCTCGAAGTCATCTACCGCGCCTCCAGCGAGGTCGGCAGTGCGGTTCTCACGGCCGTGTCCACGACGGTCGTGGGCTTCCTGCCCGTCTTCGCGATGCAGGCGCAGGAGGGGAAACTCTTCAGGCCGCTCGCCTACACCAAGACCTTCGCATTGATCGCCTCGATCATCATCGCCCTGACAGTCCTGCCCACGCTGGCGCACGTGCTCTTCGCGTGGCGCATCAGGCCGGGGTGGGGGCGCCGGCTGATCTGCGCCGCCGTCGCCGTCGGGGGCGTGGTGGCGATGATCCAGTGGCACGTCATCGTCGGCGCCGTCGTCCTCGGTTTCGCGGTCTTCTGGGTCGTGCAGGAATGGCTGCCGCGCCTGGTCGCGCGCGGCGTCGTGTGGTCCGCCAACCTCGTGGCGGCACTGCTCGTGCTCGACCTGCTCACCCGCCTCTGGGAGCCGCTCGGGCCTCAGAACGGCTACGGGCGCAACGCGGCGTTCGTCGGCCTTGTGGTCGGCGGACTGCTGCTGCTGTTCTACCTCTTCTACCTCGCCTATCCCCGGATGCTGGCGTGGGCATTGCGCAACAAGTTGGCCACGCTCCTCGTGCCGACCGTTCTCGTCGCCGTCGGCCTGACGATCTGGATGGGATTTGACCGCGTCTGGGGCTGGCTGCCCGAACGGGTGCGCCGGAGCGAGGCCGCCGTCACCATGGCGCACGCGATGCCGGGCCTCGGGCGCGAGTTCATGCCGTCGCTGGACGAAGGATCGTTTCTCTACATGCCCTCGCTCATGCCGCACGCCTCGATCGGCGAAGCGCTGGATGCGATCGCGCAGATGAACCGCGCCATCGGCGCGATCCCCGAGGGTGATGAAGTCGTCGGCAAGATCGGGCGCGTCGAAAGCGCCCTCGACCCGGCGCCGATCTCGATGGTCGAAACGGTCATCAACTACAAGCCCGAGTACATCACCGATGCGGCGGGAAGGCGGCTGCGGTTCCGCTACGACAAGTCGCGGGGCGCCTTTGCGCGCGACGAGGATGGCGGACTGGTCCCCGATCTGCGCGGCCGGCCGTACCGCCAGTGGCGAAGCCACATTCGCACGCCGGACGACATCTGGCGCGAGATCATCGAGGCGGCGCGCCTGCCCGGCGCCACCTCCGCGCCGAAACTCCAGCCCATCGAGACGCGGCTGGTCATGCTCCAGAGCGGCTTCCGCGCCTCGATGGGGATCAAGGTCTTCGGGCCTGACCTGCAGACCATCGAGTCCTTCGCCCTGCAACTCGAGTCGCTGCTGCGGGACGTGCCCGCCATCGAACCGGCCACCGCCTTCGCCGAACGCCTCGTCGGCAAGCCCTATCTCGAGTTCGAGATCGATCGGCAGCGCATCGCGCGCTACGGCCTGAGCATCGCCGACGTGCAGGATGTCATCGAAGTCGCCGTCGGAGGCGTGCGCCTCACCACCACCGTCGAGGGACGCGAGCGCTACCCCGTCCGCGTGCGCTACCTGCGAGAACTGCGCGACGACATTGACACGCTCGACGATATCCTCATCCCGACGCCCGAAGGCGCGCAGGTCCCCATCGCCGAACTGGCGCAGATCCGTTACGTCCGCGGGCCGGAGATGATCCGAAGCGAGAACGGCCGGCTGGTCGGATACGTGCTCTTCGACAAGAAGCCGGGTCTCGCGGAGGTGAACGTCGTCGAAGCCGCCGACGACTACATCCTGTCGAAGGTCAAGGCGGGCGAACTCGTCATTCCCACCGGCGTGGATTACCGCTTCGCCGGTTCCTACGAAAACCAGGTGCGATCCGTCAACCGCCTGCGCATCGTCCTGCCATTGTCGCTGGCGGTGATCTTCCTCATTCTCTATTTCCAGTTCCGTTCGGTGATCGTCACCGGCCTGGTCTTCACCGGAGTCTTCGTGGCGTGGAGCGGAGGATTCCTCATGATCTGGCTCTACGGCCGCGACTGGTTCCTCGACTTCGGTCTCCTCGACACGAACGTTCGCACACTCTTCCAGATTCACCCGATCAACCTCAGCGTCGCGGTGTGGGTCGGGTTCCTGGCCCTCTTCGGCATCGCCACCGACGACGGCGTCGTCATGGCCACGCGCCTCCAGCAGGTGTTCCGCGAGCGCGAAACGGAGTCGATCGCGCAGATTCGCGCGGCGACGCTTGAGGCGGGGAAACTCCGCATCCGCGCCTGCCTCATGACGACGGCGACGACCATCCTCGCTCTCCTGCCCGTGCTTACCTCGACGGGCCGCGGAGCGGACGTGATGGTTCCCATGGCGATCCCGACTTTCGGCGGAATGACCGTCGCGCTCATCACTCTCTTCGTCGTGCCCGTGTTGTATTGCAGCGTCGAAGAGTGGAAGTGGCGGATCCGATCCTGGAGACGCGTCGAGCCTTGATCGATGCCGTCGGTCGAACGTGAGGCGCTCTAAACGGCGCGGCGGCCCCTTGCGGGGCCGCGCGCCAACCGAGTGAAGAAGCCTGGGAGGTGAAGACGCAGGCGGGTTCGAGGGTCGATGCCGCGCGTCGTTACAGGCCCGCGACGTTGCTCGTCCGGCAGTTGCCGGCCTGGATGAGTTGAAGGAAGCCGCCGCAGACGGCCGGGCCCGCATTGCCCTGCAGCGAGCCGCTTCCGTTGCCCGTCGAGAAGACGCCCGGCGGCGTTACGATGCGCAACTGCGTCGAACCGAGGCCCAGCACCGTTCCGGCGCAGGGCTGGCCCTGCGGAATCCGGAAGCTACCGCGAACGGACGCGAAGAGCAGCGCCTGCTGTCCCCCGGGTTGCGCGCCGGACCAGCGCACCGTCATGGGGCCGGGGCAGGTGCCCGTCAAGGTGAGGGTGTACCCGCCGCCGCACGTCGTGTTCATGTGGACCGTGAGGTTGTTGCTGTCGCGGTTGGGCACGGCAAGGTCGGCTGCGCCGTCGCCGTTGAGATCGCCGGCGGCGACGCGCTCGGGAGTGGCGCCGGTGGCGATGGTGGTCGCCGCACCGAACGCGCCCGCGCCGTTGTTCTGAATGATGGAGATGTTCCCGGAGGACTGGTTGGACATGACGAGGTCGGCCGAGCCGTTGCAGTCGAGATCAACGGCGATGATGTCGGAAGGATTTGTGCCGCCGCTGGGATACTGCGCGCGCGGTCCGAATGCCATGCCGCCGGTCGCGAGGTAGACCGAAGCGCTGACATCCGTCGTTGCGGCGAGGTCGGCCCTGCCATCGCCGTTGAGATCGGCGGCGACCAGGCCGTCTGGCCGCTGGCCGGGCGTCGTCAGGAGGCCCGCCGCCGTGAAGGCTCCAGCGCCGTTGTTCGAGAAGATCGAGATCGTGCGGTCGTCGTGATTGCTCACGGCGAGGTCGGTGGTCCCGTTGCCGTCGAAGTCACCGAGGCCGACGCCGCGCGGCTCGCCGCCGGCCGCGATGTTCGACGAGGTGAACGTCGCATTGCCCTGGTTGAGCAGGATCGTCGCGTTGTTGGTGTCGCGGTTGGCGACAGCGAGATCGGCGAATGCGTCGCCGTTGAGGTGGCCCGCCGTCAGGCCGCGCGGATTGCCGCCGGTGGCAAACGACCCGCCCGTGCTGAACGTGCCGGACCCGTTGTTGAGGAGGATGATGACGAGGTTGTGGTTCTGGAGAGCGACGGCCAGGTCCATGTCGCCGTCGCCGTCGAAGTCGGCCGCGGCGATCGCGCCCGCGCCGCCTCCGTTGGGCAGAGTGACCGTGCCACCGTTCACCAGCGCGCCGCTGCCGTTGTTGAAGAGGAGAACGACGCGGTCAGGGGCGTCGACCGTGACGGCGACATCTCTGAAACCGTCGCCGGTGAAGTCGGCGACGGCGGCGCCGCCGGGCCGCGTGCCGACGGCATAGGGCACGGGCGGATCGAAACTCACTTGTCCGAGGCTCGCCGCGCTGAGCAGCAGTGTCGGAGTGAGGAGGGTGAAGTGATGCAGTTTCATGGTGGCTCTCCTTTCAGAATCACACGATGAGGTGCATGAGGCGATTGACATGGAGGTGTTGAAGAGCAGTGGACGGTCCGCCCTCCGCACGAACCACCCTTGGCCGCATCCTGCAGCCCGGTGCCGACCCTTCGTTGTGGGTCAGGTCGGCCGCGTTGTGGAAAGCCCGCAGGCGGCGTTGGCCGCCGGCGGACAGGATGGAGGTGAGCCGCAGTGTTACTGGATGCGGACGAATTCGGCTGAGATGCCCAGGTTGCCGCGGCCGACGCGGATCACGTCGCTGTCGTTGATGCGCGGACCTGTGGGGCGGCCGTCCGGTCCGGGGACGACGCCGAAGATGTCGCGGCGGAAGGTCCCGCGTCCGAAAGCGTCGGTGGTCATCGTGCCGACGGAGCGGCCGTTGATCGTGATCTTGAGCGTGGTGTTCTGCGGAGCGCGCTCGATCTGGACTTCGAGCGTCTGATCGATGAGGCCGTTCTCCGGGGACTCCTTGTACTTGGCCTTGAGGACGACGGCGCCCTGCGTGGCGTTGGCGGTCCAGATCTTGTCTTCGGGGTTCGCCTGGGCCGTCGCGGTGTTGAACGCCATCAAGGCGAGCACGAGGACCGAGAGGATCGATGCGAACTTGCGAGTGAGGAACATGTGAGACTCTCCTGTTGGTGTCAAAGAAGGTTGGTGAAGTGAAACGGACGATGAGGAATCGAGAACACGAGGCGTGGCGGGTGCTTGTCTCCGCCGCTGCAGCGATGGCCCGATATGCAAGGTCTGTGCCAGTGGCGGGTCCGGGTGCCGCCGGCGCGCTGCCCGCGCCGGGGCGCAAGCCTGAAAACGCCGCGAAACCGGCGTGTTTCCGCGTTTCCGCGATCCCTCGGTGCGATTCCTGTTCGGTACGCGCTGCACCCGGTGAAGCGCGCATCGGCGGCTGCGCCGGCACCAGATGCGGTCAGAAGGCGGGAAACTTTGGCCAATGCATGCAAGTCGCTTTCATAGAGAGACAAATCGGTCCTTTATGAATCTGCGGAGTTTTCCGTGAAACCCTCTTGCATGAAGCGCCCGATCCGCTAACATATGCATTCAGCGGACGGCAGGACGGTGGCGGGCCTGCCCCTTGATCGATCGCACACGTGTGCCGGCGGCTTCAAGAGAAGTGAGAGAGTCGAGCACATCCTGCACGGCGTCATGCAGTCGTCGTCGAGCGTTCACGCTCGTCGAACTGCTTGTCACTCTGTCCATCATCACGATCCTGATCTCGCTGCTCGTGCCCGGGTTGTTCGCGGTTCGCTCGCGCTCGCGCGCTTATGCGTGCCAGGTCAATCTGCGCAGCGTCTCCTTCGACTTCAACGTGTTCGCCGATTCGTCGCTGCACGGCAATCGCGGCGACGACACGAGCAGCCCGACCTTCCGCCTCGAGACGTTCCAGGAGTCGCAGTACCGCATCGACGAGTTCTGGCGCTGGGCGGGCACGACGTTCAACGGCTCAGTGCGCGACCTGGGAGTGATGGCATGTTCGGAAGTCGCGGGCGACGTGCTCATCCGTTCGCAGACGCCCTGCCGCGGCGGGGCCGTACAGCCGGCGCGCAACATCTCCTACGCCTTCAACCTCCGTCTCGACTATCCCGAAGTGTTCCGGAACAAGATGTGGTCGACGCCGCCGATCCGTTTGAGCGATCGTCTCCTCCAGACGGCGCAGCAGGATCAGATTCCTCTGCTTTGGGACATCGACGGCGCAGTGGCGGAGGCGCGCGACGTGACGCCGCACTACTCGACGGCCCCGAGCGAACCTGGCCGGCCCTACAGCGACGGGCGGACGTGGTTCCCCGGCCGGCGGCACGCCGGACGGATGCAGATCGCCGCGCTCGACGGCTCGGTCGGCGAGACCGATGCGCCCCTCGGCCCCGACTCACGCTGGCTCTGGACCTTCCAGCCTCAGTGATCGCGGCGGCAGCCCCCGGAGTTGCTCGGGCCGCGACTAGACTTCCTCACCTTGAAACTCCTGCACAAGTTCGCCATTCTTCTGGCGCTGCTCGGACTGAGCGTGCTCATCAGCCTCGGTTTCGCAGCGTGGAGCGTGCAGACTATCAACGCCGAGGTGAGCAGCGCCTACAGCGACCTCACCTTCATCCTTGAGCAACTCGACCGCATCAAGCAGGCCTACGAGCACGACCTCGCGGCGATCCACGAGGCGCACGCGAAGCGCGACAGGGGCTTCGAGCCGCTGCCCATCGGCGCACAGATCGATCCGATCCTCGAGGGGTTGGAAAAGGCGCCGGGCTTCGGCCGGCGCGTCGGCGCGGGGACGTCGATGCTGGTGAGCCGCCTCGTGCGCGAGTGCCGGACGGCGCTGGAGGCGTACCAGGCCTCGGCGCCGAAGGAGGGCGATGCGGCCGCCGATCCCGCCCTGCGCGACGCCGCGCAGAGCAGTTTCGAAGCGACGCACAGTCTCATCGAACGCGTGCAGGCGCAACTGCTCCGCGATGTCGAGTTCTCACTGGACTACGGGCGCGACCTGCGCGGCATGCTGATGCGCATCATTTCCGCCTCGCTGGCGCTCTCGGTGCTCGCCGCCCTCCTGGCCGTCGTGCTGGTGCGCCGGTGGGTGATGGCGCCGATCACCGAGTTGCGCAGGGCGACGGGCGAGATCGCGGCCGGCAACTTCGCCTACCGGCTCGCCGTGCGCAGCGGCGATGAGTTCGGGCAGTTGTCAGGCGAAGTGAATCACATGGCGGAGATGGTCGTCGCCGCACAGCAGCGCCTCGTCGAGCGCGAGCGACTGGCCGCCATCGGCGAACTGGTCCGCCGCCTCGCTCACAACCTGCGCAACCCGCTCGCGGGCATCCGCAGCCTTGCCGAACTGACTCGCAGCGAACTCCCGGCCGAGTCTGATCTGCGCGAGAACCAGGATCGGATCGTGGGGGCTGTGGACCGGTTCGAGAAGTGGCTCTCCGACCTCCTGCACTCGACCACGCCGCTGGAGATCAGGCGCGAGCGGATAAGGGCGGCCGACCTGTGCCGCAGCCTCGAGGCGAGCCACGTGCCCATGGCGCGGGGGCGCAGGATCGAACTGATCGTCGAGCAGGATGGTCTGCCCGAGTGGCTCGACGTCGATCCCATGCAGATCGAGCATGCGTTCGTGGCCCTGCTGAGCAACGCCATCGAGGCCGCCCCGGAGGGCGGAACCGTGCGCCTCCGGGCTTCGCGGGTGGTCGACGAGCGCGGGCAGGCGGCAATCGAGTGGCGGGTGGAGGACTCGGGCTCGGGGGTCGATCCGGCGGTGGCCGGCCGCATCTTCACCCCGCACTTCACAACCAAGAAGCACGGAACTGGCATCGGCCTTGCAGTGGCGCACAATGTAGTGGCGGCACACGGCGGGCGGATTCGAGTCGAACGCTCTTCCGACCTCGGCGGGGCCGCATTTATCGTGACGCTGCCGATGCAGGCAGATTGATCCGCCGCGCGCGCGGCGGGCAGGAGCCGACTGTGGCCAAAATTCTCGTCATCGAGGACGAAGAGAACCTCCGCTACTCCATCAAGCGGACCCTGGCGCGCGACGGCCACAGCGTCGCAGACGCCGACCGCCTCGTCCCCGCCCTCGCCCTCGTGCAGTCCCACGAGCCGGACGTCGTGATCACGGACCTCAACCTCGCGGGCGGGGACCAGGGGCTTGACCTCGTCAAGCGACTTCGGGCGGAGGGCAACACGGCAGCCGTGATCGTGATCACAGCCTATGGGACGGTCGAGACGGCCGTGGACGCCGTCAAGCAGGGGGCGGACGAGTTTCTCCAGAAGCCCCTGTCGATGGAGGAGCTGCGAGTCGTCGTCGGCCGCACCATCGAGAACCGCAAGGTCCGCAACCGCCTGAGCCTCTACGAGCGAATTGAAAAATCCACGCGCGTGCACGAGCAGATGCTCGGGGAGAGTCCTGCGTGGCGCAAGACGGTGGAACTGGCGCAGCGCCTGGCGCAACTTCCCGTGACGGGCGGTGGCGAGCCGACGACGATCCTTCTCCAAGGCGAGACGGGCGTGGGCAAGGGAATGCTGGCGCGGTTCATCCACGATTCATCGGCCGAGGCGGCCGAGCCGTTTGTGCATGTCAACTGCTCGGCCCTTCCGGCGAACCTGATCGAGGGCGAACTCTTCGGACACGAGAAGGGAGCCTTCACCGACGCCCGCGAGACGCGGCAGGGGCTGTTCGAACTCGCGGACGGCGGGACGATCTTCCTCGACGAGATCGGCGACATGCCCGTCGAGTTGCAGAGCAAATTGCTGATCGTGGTCGAGCAGGGAACATTGCGCCGTCTCGGCGGGGCGAAGGAGCGGCGCGTCAACGTGCGCATCCTCGCCGCGACGAACCGCGACCTGATCGAGTGCGTCGAGCGCGGCGCGTTTCGGCGCGACCTCTATTACCGCCTGAGCGGGCTGACGATCCCGATACCGCCGCTGCGCGACCGGGGGGGGGATGCGCTGCTGATCGCCGAATCGCTGCTCGCGGGCGCCGGGAGGAAGTTCGGTCGGGCCGGGTTGCGCTTCAGCGAGGCGGCGAAGAAGGCGATCGAGTCGCACGCCTGGCCCGGCAACGTGCGCGAACTGGCCAACGTCATACAGCGTGCGGCCCTGCTCGCCGAGAAGACCTGCATCGAGCCTTGCGACCTGGCGCTGGGCGTGCCTGAGCGGGTGGAGGGGGCGCCGGCCCGCGCGGGCGTCGCCGCGCCGGAGGGCGCAGCGCCCCATGCCCATGCGGCTCGAGACGGACGCCGCCTCGCCGCCACCGGCGTCGAGGACCTCACCTTTGACTTCGCCCGAGGCTCCTTCAGCGCCGAAGCCGTCGAAGAGCGGCTCATCCGCGAGGCGCTGCGCCACGAGCGGGGCAACGTGTCGCGCGCCGCCAAACTGCTCGGCATGAATCGCAGTTCGCTTCGTTACCGTATCGAGCGCTATCGCCTCGATCAGTTCATTCAGGAATTGGCCTCGACATGATCACCGCCTTCGCTGCCACAGGGATCGAACGATACTTGCACCTTCGCCGGCCGAACGGCCCCATGGGCCGGGGCGCGGTTCTGGCCGCGATGCTCGCGATCGCCGGGCCCGTGCGGGCGTCCGACGAGCCGCGCGTCTACACCGATCCGGCCGGCGACGCCGTCCTCCGCCGCGCCGACCTCGGCGCCGACGGGCCGGTGCATCCGCAGGCAGGCCTGCCTGATTACGTTCGTATCGTCTATGGCGGGTGGCAGACAGGCACCCCCGTGAGCAACCCCTACGCCGGCTCGTGGCGTGATCCGCGCGACACCAACCTCCTCCGCATCGACCTCGTCTTCACGGGCGTTGTCAACCCGCCCGGACCCGTCAACCTGCGCGGCGAAGGCTACGAACCCTACCGCTACGGCATGAACCCGCTCTACGGCTACGTCGAGTTCGACCTCGACTCAGACCGCGACACGGGCGGCGAGATCGACGATGTCCGCAACCGACCGCTGGGCAACGTCTCGCGCTTCGGCGGTCGATTCGAAGATTCAATCGGCGGACGCGCGGCCGTCACGGCCTACGACTTCGACGGCAATCTGCTTACCGAGCCGCTCGTCGAGCGAAGCGGCGAAGAGATGCACCTGGCCTTCTGTTCCTGCTCAGCGATGACGGTGAACACGCTCAACGATCCCACGCCGCAGACATTCGACGCGGGAGACACGTGGATCGTGACCAGCCGATTCCTCCGGCGCACGCATGCCTTCAGCCGCTACAGCGCCGCATTCGGAGGCTCGGCGCCGGGCGAGTATGACCCGATCGTGAACCTGCGCTTCCGCCACGACGTGCAGACCGACGAGACCACGATCTCGCTGGTGTACGGCCTGGACAACTCGGGCGCCGCAGCACTGCGCGGCGAGGCGACGCAGCCTCTCGACCTCAACGCCGGAAACCAGACGAGCATCCTCGAGATGCTCAACGAGATCCGCTTCACGGCCCAGAACACCAGCGACCCGGGCATCGGCACGCCATTCGACCTCCTGCGGAAGTGGCGCGACAGCAACCACGAGCGGCTTGACGACTTCCTGCGCGCCCGCTCATGGACCGTGCTGGCGCTCGTGGGTACGGCATACTCGGAGCCTCAGAGCGATGCGCTCTTCGCGTGGACCGACGTCGGACCAGGCTTCAACTACCGCGACTGCTCCGGCGACGGACTCATCACCATCACCGACCAGCAGTATGTCCAGGACGCCATCGGGCAGACCGACGGCACCGCCTTCGACGCCGACGGCCAACCCAACGGGCAGACGAGGCTGATCGATTTCGGCCTCAACTTCGCCCTCTACGACGTGAACTACGACGGCGTGATGAACTCGCTGGACGTCGGCGAGGTCGGGTTTCACAGGCTCGGCGACGTCAACAACGACGGGTGGGTCGAGCAGCGCGACCTGACGCTCCTGCGCGCCATGCGCGGGCTGACCTTCGGGCATCCGCTCTTCAATCCGGCCGCCGACCTGAACGACGACCTGCGCATCAATTCGGCGGACGAAGCGATCCTCGTCCGCCGGCTGATGCTCTCGATCCGGTGACGCCGCTTGCGGCGATCGGAGCAGCATGGGCGGCATGATCGCGCGCTGCGCGTGATCATGCCGGCGCGTGCCCGGAGGGTTGTTCGCGGCAGACCACTCGGCATGGCGACGCGAAGCGCGGCGCCATGCCGACCCCGTCCCTACGGCCGGTCCTCGATCGTTACGCGCACCTCGCGGCTGTTGCAGCGTATCTCGGGCACGTACATCGCGTGGCCGAGCAGGGGCAGAGCATGGAACCGGCCGGGCGCTTCCGCCCGCGCCTCGTAGCGCACCTGCCACAACCCTTCGGGCATCTGGTCGATGAAGAAGGCGACATGCCGGTCGCGCAGTTCCTGGTGAATCCAGCGCGAGCGGCCGGTGAGATCGCTCTGATCGCCTCGGATCGAGCCGGGCAGCATGGCGCGGCGGCCGTCGTCGCGGAGCACTTCGCCCTCTTCATACTTCTCCCCGGCGGCGGACCGGCGCAACTCGTAGGCGTACATCGGCTCGCCGCTGCGCACCTGCACCGCTTCGAATCCGGCGGGCTTGAGGTCTTCGAAGACGAGGTACTCGTAGTCGTTCTTGCCCTCGATGGTGAGGACGACTTCGATGCGATCGCCGCTGACGACCTTTTCGCCGTCACGCAGCGGCACGCGTTCGTAGACGACTCCGCCGAGAAGCGTCTTGCGAGGCACGAGTCGGTAGTAGTCCCGCCGCACGAACATCTCGCTGCCCGCCTCGGCGACCGGCTCTTCGAGGGTGAAGCACTTCGCCTGCACGGCGAAGTAGAGGGTCACGTCGCCCTTCTTGCGCAGGATGCGGATGTCGTTGGCCCCGCCGCGGATCGACGCCTCAGGAACCTGGAACTCCGCCGGCGCGGAGAGGATGTTCTCCTTCGTGACGGCGCCGCTGCCGATGAGACGGCCGTTAGCCATCACCTCAAACTCGCCGGTCGCTTCGAGTTCGCCGCTGGCCTTGAGATAGTCGCACAGGGTGAGCACGGCCAGCGCGGTGTCGCGCGTGTTCGTCCACTGCGCGCCGCGGCGGTTGCGAATCAGCCAGTTCGTCGCCGGCTCGACGAGCGCGTTGTCAGGGTCGATCGCCAGAATCGCCCGCAGGCACAGCGTGGTCGCTTCGATGCCGCCGTCGTACCAGTAGCGGTAGCGCCCCGCCGAACCCCAGTGGGCGAGGGCGAGCAATTCGGCCGGCTTGCCATCGCGATTTCGCACGAGGATCGACTGATCGGGCCGGTCGTCGCGGATCACGCCGTTCTCAAGATTGCGCACGAGGACCTTCGCTTCATCCGCCTTGCCGAGGTGGTGCGCACTCAGCGCGAGCAGCGCCCGCCCGGCGTCGCTGAGACGGTCGCGTTTCTCCCAGAGATTGGCGAAAGCGATCTGCACCGCTTCGATGCGATGAACCGGCTGCGTCGTCGCCTTGCTGGCCGTGATGGCGTGGAGCATCCACGCCTGGAGGTCAGGGTAATCGCGTGCCGTGACGAGGCTGTTGACGAGCCAGTCGGCGCCGGGAGTGATCATGTCGCCCGCGACGTCGATCTCCGCCTCGCGCGCCAGGCCGAGGCCCCACACGACGTAGGCGGTCATGTAGCGGTCGCTCTGGTTTCCCTTCCACCAGCCCCAGCCGCCGTCCTCACCCTGCATTTCGTCGAGGCCCTTGAGACCGGCGGCGATAATCTCGTCGAGTCGCCTGAGATCCTGCGCCTTGGCCTCCTCGTCGCGAGGCCGCGCGGGCTGACCATTCACCATCTCGATGCCGCCGAAGGTGCGGCCCGCCACGTCGCCGGCGTCGAGACCCAGTTGCGTCAATGTGCGGTTGACGATCGCGGCGGGAAGGAAGCGGCTCATGGTCTGCTCGACGCAGCCGTAGGGATAGTCGAGCAGGTAGGGCAGGGCATCAAGCATCGTCACGGCCATGCTGGGGGTGACGCGCACGACCATGCTCGTCGAACCCTCGCGCCGCTGCTCGGGGATTTCAAGCGAGATGACGGCCTGGTCGCCGCGAGCTTTGCCCGAGACGGCGAGGAACTTCTCGATGCCGTGCTCGTGGACAGGATACGTCATGCGCACCGCGTCGGTGAAGGTCTGGCGCTCGACGCGGACTTCGACGGTGATCTCCGCCGTGCCCGCCTGCTCGGCGATGTAGAGGAGGTCGTAGCGCGTCTCGCCCTGCGGCTCGATGCGGCGCTGGTTGCCGGGCGCGAGGCGCTCGTGATAGCGGCCGTCGGCGGCCCGTATGCCCGCGTAGCGCAGCCCCTTGGCGGAGGCGAAGGGCATCACGTCCATCGGTTCATCGGTGTTGTTGTTGACGATGTAGGAGACGACGACCTGATCGCCGACGACGAAGAAGCGCGGCGCCTGGAGACGCACGGTGACGGGCTTGCTTGTGCGGGCGCTGGTGTCGCCCATGCCGAACTTCGAGCCGCTGGTGTTGGCGCGGGCGCCCGCCTTCCAGCGTGTGAGGGACTGCGGGAACTTCACCTTGACGTTCGCGGTCCCGTCGGCATCGGTGATGACGCTGGCGAGCCAGAGCGCCGTGGCGCGGAAATCGGTGCGGACTTCGATCGGCGGTTCGGGTTCACCGGGCCGGCCGGGTGGCCCTGACTCGGCTGGAGGCCCCCCTCCAGCGGCATCAGACATCGCCCGGGACGCCGGCGCCATGCCGCGCATCCGTTCCATCGCCGCGTCTTCCCTTCCGCCCGCGGACTTCGCAAGACTGGCGCGTCCAGCGAAGCCGAGTTGCGCATCGCGCCCCTCCGCCTCCGCAAGTTGATCGACCACTTTGTTCTCTTCGACCGCTGCAATGCGTGCATCCTCGTACGCGCCAGCCTTCGTTCTCACGAGGCGCAGCAGGCGCAGATCGCTCAGGCTTCCCGAGGTGGTGACGCGGTTGCTCTGCCGCCGGTCGTAGAAGAACTGCCGCGGATCGCCGGCGTACTCGCTCTGGATGTAAAGGACTGATTCGTCGAACGCAGTGATGGCGATTTCGGCGGAAACAGGCTTGCCCTCGAAATCGACGGCGCGGATCGTCAGCGTCCCTTCTTCGCCGGGCAGGTAAGACTCCTTCTCCGCGCTGACCGTGACATCAAGAAACTGCTTGCTCGGCGGGACGATGATTTCCTGCGAACTCGTGTGCATCTCGGCCCCGCTCACCATCGTCGCCGCGAGGCTGACATTGGGCACGTGGTTCTCGCGCACGTCGAGGCTCAGGAGTTTGACCGTGCCGGGCACGTGGATGAGTCGCCACTCATACAACTCCTCGCCTTCGACGGTGAAGAGGACGTAGCGGTTGCTTGAAGAGGTCGAGATCATGACGGGCGCGGCCGATCCGACCTCGAACGCATCCTGATCGACGATGATCTCGACGCCCTCAGTGCGGTAGCCGAGGTCGGCGCTCTGCTGCGTTGTCACCCACGCGACGGTCTGGGCCGTGACGGGCGCGAGCGGCGGATCGGGGCTGACCCAGTCGATGACGTAGTAGCCCTCGACCTGGGGCGTGAAGGTGAAGGTCGCGTCGCCCTCCTCATCGGTGCTCACCTTCTCAGTCATGATCTTCTCGGAGCGGTAGCCGCGGAAGATCGGCCGCCAGGGATGGCGGTCGCCCTCGCGCGGCGGGGGGGGGAAGACGCCAAGTTGCTCGCGCGTCCGGCGAACGTCGGCGAGCGGCACCTCTCGCCCTGCGGGATCGACCCACACCTCATCCCACCACTGACGCGTGACGGTGATCGTGCCTTGCACGGCCAAGGGCGTGCTGTTGGCGTCGAGGGCTTTGATCGTCGTCTCGACCTTCTCGCCGGGGCGGTGAATCCTGTGTTTGACCTGCGGATAGACGTAGTGTCCCTGGCGGGTGACGCGCACGGTTCCGCTGCCGGTGATCTCGCGGCGCGAGGCGTCGATGACGCGGGCTTCGATGGTGTACTCGTAGTCGGTGTCGGAGGAGAAGGGGGTCTCGAAGGTGATCGTCGCCTTGCCCTGCGCGTCGGTTTTGATCGTTTCGCGCTTGACGACCTGCCCGCCCCACCAGCGGTAGGGGTTCCAGTTGTCGTTGTCGCCGTAGTACCACTCGCAGCGTCGCGGCGCGCGGTACCAGTGCGCAAAGGGCTTCTGCTGCACGACGACTTCGACATCGGCCGCGGCGACGGCGCCGCCGAAGTAATACTCAGCCGTGATGTGCGCTTCGACGACGTCGCCGATGCGGAAGAGGCGCGCCTTGCCGTTCTCATCTCTGGCCGGCTCGACGGCGACGGTGAACTCGGGGAGTTTGTACTCTTCGAGGCGGAAGAGCGTGGATTGATAGACCATCACTTTTTCGGTAGGCATGTCGCGCCAGAAGCGGATGGCGTATTCGCCCAGGGGCCACTCGGCCTTGAGATCGATTGAGCCGAACGCGCTGCCGAACTCGCTCAGCGCCGCAGTTCCTTCGAGGACCGTGGTGTTGCGCGCATCGACGATCTCGTAGCGCAGTTCGACGCCGGCGGGCGTGTCCCAGCCCTCTTTGCCCCACCGGCGCGCGACAAAGCGGAAGTTGGCCGTCTCGCCGGGGCGGTAGGCGGGGCGGTCGGTGTGCGCGTAAATGCGCCACGTGCCGACTTCCTGCCGCGATCCGTACCAGGAGCCGGCGTACGACGTCAGGAAGGTCTGGCGCGTGCCGTCGTCGGCGAAGATGAGCAGCGAGTGGTTCTCGGCGCCCTGATCGCCAGCGCCGACATCAAGTTGGGCGATGCCCTGCCCGTCGCCGGCTGCATCGTTCTTCAGTCCCGCCCATCGGCTCTGCGTGTTTCGATTGTCGCTGCGCGTCTGCGTGCTCCACGCGCGGAGTTTCACGTTCGGCGCGGGCGCTCCCGTCAGAGCATCGCAAGCGTAGAGGAGCACATCCTTGCCGCGCCGCTTGGCGACGACGGCGAGGTCGGTCACGAGGATGAGTTCGTGCCTGACCTGATCCTTCGCCTTTGCCACAAGCACATACGCCCCCGGTTCGAGGCGCTCATCAAGGCGGATCTGCGCCTGCCTGGGCTCATGCTCGCCGGTGTCGCCGGTGTCGTATGTCCATTGCCGGGAGATTTCCGCGCCGTCGAGGTTGACGTGGCGAATCCACGCTTGGGTCGCGCTGCCGTACCAGATGGTGTCTTGCCCGTCGCGCCTCAGAGCGCCCTCCAGTGTCGTGCGCTCGCGCAGATTCACGCGGTGCAACGTGAATTCGATGCGATCGACGTTGCGCCAGGAGGCATCAAAGGCGATCTCGGAGCTGGGCAGAAACGCCTGGGCCACCGAGATGCTCAGTGCGGGATTGACGAGGTTGTCGTACCGATGCCGCGCCTCGGCGTGGTTCGCCTGGTCGGGGCGGAACTCATCGAGGATGCGCTTGTAGAGGCTCGCCGCCTTGACGAAGTCGGGCTTGTACTGCCAGCGTCCGTCTTCAAGCACCTCGACGCGGCCGTAGGACTCGACCCACTGCGCATAGGCCATGAGCGCATCGACGTAGCGAGAGGAGCGGTCGGTGCTTTGCAGCGCCGCCTCAAAGTGGCGCGTGGTCTGCTCGATGGCGCGGGGGTCGTTGCCGCCGTAGTAGCGCCGCTTCATCGCGATCTCGAAGTGCGCGCGAGTGCGGTCCTGTTCGCTCTGCGCGATCTCGAGGACGTTGCGGAGGACATCGAGGGGGACGACGTTGGAGCGGCCGCGCCACTGCCAGTCGCCTCCCTCGGCGTCGATGGCGCGCCAGACGATGGAGAGGTAGCGCTGACGCGCGGCGTCGAGGTCGCTGCTCTGCGCCCACCATTCGAGTGCAGCGGCGTGGTTGGGCCAGCCGGCGGCGACGTTCGCGTGCCGCGCGCCGGAGAGGTGCGAATCGCCGAGCGACTCGTTCGCTTCGGCGTAGATGAGGTCGCGGTCTTCGGGACGCTCAATCTCGCGGATGAGCGCTTCGAGGTCGCGCCGCGCCTGCCGCAGCGTCGCATCGTCGGCCGCCGCGCCGGGGGCCTTGCGCCAGAGGGTGTCGGCAAGGCGGAAGCGGACCCACCGCGCTTCCCCGGCCGGCGGATTGGCCTGCTGCGCCTGCTGGTAGAGTTCGTGCGCCCGCGCGTAGGACTTCTCGGCGTAGTGGCGCTCGGCCTGGGCCTTGAGGTCGGCGTAGGTGGGCGGCTGCGCCGCGCCGGGTCGCGATGCCGCGCCGACAGGGGCCATGAGTGCCGAGAGCAGAATCGCCGGCCCCAGCACCTTCTTCAGGGAGGACGAGAAAACGATCGCCCCGGCACGGCTCGTTGACATGCTCATGATGACTCCTCCAGGCGACGACGGCGCCGGCTCCGTCCTTCAGACGCCTGTCGCGGAGGAATCTTACCCCAATTCGCACAGCGGCCGGAAAGATCGGGGTGACCGCGGGGCCTGGGGTGGCATGGTCTGGCGCGTCGCCTGGCTATGCCGAGCGGGCAAGGACGTTCGAACGAGTCATAGGTGACGGCATAGCGACGCGAAGCGTGACGCCATGCCACCCTGCCCCCGCGCGGTTCCCGTCGCGGCTGATGGTCCGCAAAGGGCTCCTCACCTCCCGCGCCAACCCTATAGACCGAACCTCTTGCCGCTGGGAGACGGCTCCCGGCTGGGCGCGGCGCGATGCGGTGGCAGGCTTGAGGCGGCGCGTCAGGCCCTTGCCGCGCCGACGCCTCACTCGGTTCATGCTCAGAGAGGAAGCCGCCATGCGCACCGCCGCCGCCCTGCTGCTCAGCGCCATTCTGTTCGCTCCCGCCGCTGACCGCGCACACGCACAGGTGAACTCCTACTCGAGCGATCTCGACAACTGGCTCTACAACGCCGACGGGGCGCAGCGCTACGCCTTCGATTCCTTCTACCCCGGCGTTGACGGCAAGGGCGACCTTACGCCCCAGACCGTCACCCTCGACCTCGGCCTGACGCGCGTGACGATCACGCGCAACGACGGCGGTGGGGCGCTGCGCGACGCGAGCATTCCCTTCGGGTGGGTCTCCGATGCGCCCCTCTACGCGACAAGCGGGCCCGGCTCGACATGGACCTTCTCGACTCCAATCTACTCGATGTACGTTTACTTCGGCTCGCTCGCGGTCTCATCCAACACCGCGATGAAACTCTACCGCAACGGGCAACTCATCTCGACGGTGATGCGCTACGGGGGGAGTCTCGACGGCGTCTTCGCCGTCGGGCAGGGCTGGGTATCGGAGTCGCCTATCGACAAGGTCGAGTTCTGGAAGAGCGGCGCAGGCGATGACATCCTCATCGGCGCCTTCGTCGGCCTCGCAAGCGGCGAGCCTTCGCTCGGCCGCGTCCGCATTCCGGGCTACCAGGGGCCCTTCGGCGAGATGGTGGACTACGACTTCGCCCTCTCGACTCAGCGGCCCAATCCCTTCAAACTCACCGTCGGCCAACTCGTCGGCGGGCAGAGCGGCGACTTCTCCGCGGTGGGCGGACGCCCCAACACGCGTTCGTACCTTATCTACAGCCTGACGGGGCTTGGGCAGGTGTACATCCCGCAACTGAATGTGACGGCGGGGATTCGCAACCCGACGATCGCCGGCTCGCCGCGAAACACCGACGCGCAAGGCGCCGTGTCGTGGCGCCTGCCCATCCCCGGCAACGCGCGCGGACGCGACGTGTGGTTCCAGGTGCTCCAGCAGGAGAACGCGAGCACGGTCGTGGCGACCTGGGTCAACTGACGCGGCCGCTCTTTCTCTCGACGCAACAACCTGCGCCCTGGAGCCATCAGCCCACTCCGATGGTTCTCATCTGACTGCGCTGGATTCGTGCCGGGCAGCGGGCAGGTTACGGCTTCCGCCGTCGGTTGTCACTCGAACACGATGATTTCCAATGAGACAAAGTCCGCAAAGTGTGGCGGAATTGACTGAATCGGCGGAATTGGTGTTGCCGGGGTGAGGGCGGCTGCGATACTGTTGCGATCCGGGCGCCTCGCCGCGTGGCCCGCCTGCTCCCGGCCTGACGATACCCCCGCCCGCACCCGCGCTCGTCGCGGCTGCCCGCCACTGTGAAGGGATGAACCGATGTCTTTTGAAGCCGCCGTCCATGCCAAGGCCATTGTGCTCGACAAACTCTCGCTGGACATGACGGCCGCGGCGGGCAGCGGCCACCCCTCCAGCGCCATGAGCCTCGGCCACATCGTGACCGTCCTCATGTACGACGTCATGCGGTGGGACCCGAAGAATCCGGGCGACCGGCGTTCGGACCGCCTCGTACTCAGTGAAGGACACGCGGTCCCGATCATCTACGCCGCGTTTGCCGATCTCGGGGGCTATTTCGGAAAGCCGGGGAACCTCCGTCCGGTGACGGTTGACGATCTCAAGTTGCTGCGTGCGGCGGCCTGCGAACTCGACGGGCACCCCAACCCGATGGAGGGCTTCCCCTTCTTCGATGCCGCGACCGGCTCGCTCGGGCAGGGGCTGAGCGTTGCGGCTGGCCTGGCGCTGGCGGCCCGGGCGGACGGGCTGGACCGACGCTTCTACTGCATCATCGGCGACGGAGAGTCGCGCGAGGGACAGATATGGGAGGCGATCGACTTCATCGCCGACCACAGACTCGCCAACGTCTGCCCGATCTTCAACTGCAACGGCGCCGGTCAGTCGGACAAAGTCTCTCCCCAGCAAAGCGCCGACACGCTGACGAGGAAACTTGAAGCGGCCGGCTACGAGGTCGGCGTGATCGACGGCCACGATCCTGACGCGATACGCAGATCCCTTGAGCGCTTCGCCGAGCGCGCCGGCGGCGACAAACCCACGGCAATCGTGGCCAGAACAGTCAAGGGGTGGGGCTCGGCCACGGTCATGTCGGGCAACTGGCACGGCAAGCCGGCCACCGGCGAATCGCTCGCCAAGGCCAAGGCTGAACTCGATGAACGCAGGGTGCAACTGGTCAGGAGCATCGGCGCGGCCGAGGGGTTCTTCAAGTTGAAATCGCCCGCCGGGCATGCGCCGGCGCGGGCGGAGGCGGGCGACACACCGTCATTCACCGAGGCCATGCGCCGCTACGACATGGCTTCCGTCGTGCAGAAGGGCACCTGGGCGACGCGCAAGGCCTACGGCGTGGCGCTGAGGACGCTCGGGCACTCCAATCCCAACGTCGTAGTCCTTGATGCCGACGTGAAGAACTCGACCTTTGCCGAGACGTTCTCGAAGGATGCGGACCTCGCGGACCGCTACTTCGAGTGCCGCATCGCCGAACAGAACATGTTTTCCGCTGCGGCGGGGCTGAGCGCCGCGGGCAAGATCCCTTTCTGCTCGACCTTCGCCAAGTTCGTCACCCGCGCCTACGACCAGATCGAGATGGCGATCAACTCGGGCGCGAATCTCAAGATCGTCGGCTCGCACGCGGGCATCTCGCTCGCGGCCGACGGGCCGAGCCAGATGGCAATGCCCGACGTAGCGTGGTTCCGCAGCCTGGCGACGATGAAGGACCATCGGGGCAATCCCGGCTGCTACCTTCTGCAGCCTTCCGACGCCTTCGCCGCCTACGCCCTCACCATGGCGATGGCCGAGTACGAGGGCGCCTGCTATATGCGGACGCTGCGCAACGACACAGAGTTCCTTTACGATGACAGCACGGTCTTCAACCTCGGCGGATTCGAGGTGCTCACCAAGGGACGTGACCTGCTCATCGTCGCCTCCGGATACATGGTGCATGAGGCCAACAAGTGTCTCGATGCCCTGGACAAAGCAGGCATTGACGCCACACTTGTCGATCTCTACTCGATCCCTTTCGACGCGGAGAAACTGCTCGACCTCGCCAACGCCAACAACGGGATGATCCTCACGGTGGAGGACAATTACGGCGGCGGGATCGGCTCAGCAGTTGCGGATGCACTGACGGAAGACGGCGGATCGTTCACGCTCGAGCAGATGTTCGTGCGTCGGATTCCCAAGTCAGCCCGGACGGCGGACGAGGTTCTGAAGATGTGCGGGCTTCATGCGACGGACATTGTTCAGTCGGCGTGCCGGATGCTTCAGGTGGCCGAATTGTGAGTCCGTGGTCGGGTTATCGGGTGCGGCTGGCCGAAGAGTCTTTGTTCAGAACTCCTTGCTGCTGTGTGACTTGCGACTCTTCTGACGGATTTTTCGGCAGAAAAACAAGAGTGGGCCGTCAGGGTTCGTCGAAAATAGTGTGAGTTACCGGGTTTGGAAATCTTTGCCCGGCTTGACTTGACGGCGCGTGAAAGGCGGCCAGAATATACCGAAGTTACGGAACAGTCTGCGTTCTGTCAGCGTCTTCACAAGGGTGATTCGGATCGACTGTTCGCTCTGGGTGCGATGTGTCGGGCCGATGATGGAATCCGCTCCGGAAGTGACAACCGAAACAGGGACTGCATCGCTCTGGCTTCAAGCGGGTTGGCCGTCGGCCTTCGCCCCTTCCAGAGGCGGACAGGAACGAGCGCTGCATTGAATCGAGTATTTGTCGCACCCTGACTGGGCCATGAGGCCGGGCTCGGTGCGGCTGGTTGGATCGAAAAGGAACACGTCCGGCTGGACCTTGTAGGTTTCAGCGCCGTCGGACGGGTGGATGACCAAAGGGGCACTCACAGAAACCAGCCCCGTTTCGTTGAAGGAGTAGACATGAGTCTCAACAGAAAGGTTGGAGTGCTTGCGGGTGCGGCGTCGGCCATGGTGGCCGGCGTGTGCTACGGCGGTTCCACCCCGGGCGCTACGGATGCACGAATCGCCGCACTCGAAGCCCAGATCGCGCACCTCCGCTCGGAGAGCGCCTCCTGGCTGAACGCCGAACAGACCCGCGCCATTGTCCGCGACGCCATGGCTGACAGCGAGACCCGCGCCAGCCTTCTGCGCCAGGGCGGCACCGCCGGTTACCGCGAAGGAAGCGGATTCTTCCTCTCAAACGAGGACGGCTCCTTCGATGTCAACATCGGCATCAAGTCGCAGTTCCGCGGCGTCTACAACAACAAGGATTCCTCGGACGAGAGCACCTTCGGGTTCGAGAACAAGCGCACCCGCATCTCTCTCCACGGTCATGCCGGCTCGCCCGACCTGACCTACCTCGTCGCCTGGGAATGGGATGAGGACGGCGGCATCACCCTCCTCGATGCCTATGGCGTCTGGAACCTCGGCAACGGCTGGGACTGGGGCTGGGGTCAGGTGACCGCTCCGTTCCTCCGCGAGGCACTCGTTGACAACTGGCAGACCCTCGCCGTTGAGCGCTCCTATGTCCACGGCTGGTTCGGCGTCGGCCGCACCCAGGGCACCTGGCTGCACTACGCGAACGATACCGTCGATTTCTGGGTGTCCTTCAACGACGGCGCAACGCAGTCCCTGACCGGCTTCAACGCCGGCAATCTGAACACGAACTTCACCACCGACCTCGTCGAGTGGGCCTTCACCGCCCGCATCGAAGCCGTTCTTGCCGGACAGAAGGCTCAGTTCAACGACTACACCTCGTGGTCGAACGACGAGACCGGATTCCTCCTCGGTGCCGCCATTCACTGGCAGGACGGGGAATACGGCACGGGTGCGGAAGAGGTCAAGTCCTTCTCGTGGACGATCGACGCCTCGGCCGAATTCGGCCAGGCCAACATCGCCGGCTACATCGTCGGTTTCCACACGGACCCCAACGCCACCGCCGCCTCCGAGTTTGATCAGTACGGCGTGGTGGTCCAGGGTGGCTTCCACCTTGTGCCCGACAAGGTCGAGATCTTCGGCCGCTGGGAATGGATGGACTTCGACGGCGCCACCCTCGATGATGAACTCAACCTCCTGACCTTCGGCTTCAACTACTACTTCCGCAACCACGGCTGGAAGTGGACCACCGACCTCGTCTACGCGCTTGACGCCGTGCCCGTGTCTTCGACGAATCACGGCCTTCTCAGCGACGCCCTCGGCGACGAAGGTCAATGGGCCATCCGCAGCCAGATGCAGATCGCGATCCCGTAACTCGGCTCCGGTCACATCAGGTTCTGATTCCCTCAATCGGCCGATCCTTCGGGACCGGCCGATTGCCTTTTTTCTCCCGCACGTTCCGGCGTTGAGAACCCTCCATCCGTTCTGATTGGACCGCCTCGCCGAACGTCGCAGCGCGACGATTCGAGTCCTGTTCCTGGTCCCCCGAGTGATAGGGAAATGACCCTGATCCAGACCCAGTACTCCGCTTTCTTGTTGACCCGTCTCGCAGCGGGCCGCACGATTCCGAACCCGATCGTCCCGGGGACTCCCCGCCTCCTGGAGCCTTGCCGGTTTGTCGCCGTTGCACATGGCCGGAGCGGGTGGGGACGATCGGGGGCTTTTTAAGGCAGTACCTTGCAACCGAACCACCTGGATCAAGTCATGCGAATCACGGGCCTAATGGGAGCAGCGCTGGTCGCGGCAATCTCCGGCTACTCGGCATCAGCCGCCTGCGTTGCGGGTGAGGACACGGAGGCGCGGATTGCCGCGATCGAGGCGCAGATCGCCCGTATTCGAGCCGAGAGCAGTTCGTGGCTCAACCGCGAGCAGACGGCGGCGTTCGTACGTGAGGCACTGGAAGACAGCGCCGGCCGCTCCAGCCTGCTTCAGGGCGGAGCCGTGGCCGGCTTTCGCGAGGGCCAGGGCTTCTTCCTGAGCAATGAAGACGGCACTTTTGACGCCAACTTCTACGGGTATGGGATGTTCCGAAGCGTCTTCAACAGCAGGGACTCCGCGGATCGCGACACCTTCGGCTTCGAGAACAGCGCCACCAAGTTCGGCGTGCGCGGGCACGCCGGATCGAGTGACCTTACCTACTCCATCCAGTTCGCATTCGATGCGAACACAGGTGCAGCGGTTCTCGAAGACGCCAATGTCGCGTGGAGGCTCGGGCAGGGCTGGTCCTGGTCGTGGGGGCAGGTGAAGGCGCCCTTCATCCGCGAGCAGGTCATGGGAGACATCGTGCAGTTGGCGGTGGATCGGTCCTACATCAACGCGCTCACCTCTCTCGGCCGGGTGCAGGGCACGTGGCTTTCCTATGAGAACGAGACGTGGCGCTTCTGGGCCGCGTTCAGCGACGGCAATCGCATCCCGTCGCTCGCCGCACCGCACGTGCAGAGCCGCAACACGCCGTTCAACGTGGACGGCACCGAGTGGGCCTTTACGGCGCGGGCCGAGACCATGATCGCGGGCGACAACTGGAAGCAGTTCGCCGATTTCACCTCCTGGAGCACCGACGAGTTCGGCGCCCTCGTCGGCGGCGCAATCCACTGGCAGGACGGCGAGTACGGCACCGCCGCCGAGGAGACGAAAGTCCTCACATGGACCATCGACGCCATGATCGAATTCGGAGGAGCAAGTCTCTCCGGATGGGTGGTCGGCATACACACCAGCCCCAACGCGACGGCCGCGCCGGAGTTTGACCAGTTCGGACTCGTCGTTCAGGGCGGCCTCCATCTCGTGCCGGACAAGTTCGAAGTCTTCGCCCGCTATGAGTGGTTTGACTTCGACGGCTTCGCCGGCCTCGGCGACCTGAGCATCGTCACCCTCGGCTTCAACTACTACTTCCGCAAGCACGGCTGGAAGTGGACGACGGACTGGATTTACGCCTTCGACCACGTGCCGACGACTGTTGGTGCGACGGGCCTGCTTGCAGACGGGGCGGGAGAAGAGGGGCAGTGGGCGATCCGCAGCCAGATGCAGATCGCCGTGCCGTAGGGGGCATCGAAGAATCCAGTGACGGTGCGATCGGGCGCGTTGTGTCGACCAGGATCGCGTGCGCCATCGCTTCCATCGCGCCGGGGCATTGACGCCGGGCGGCGCCTTACCGCGGCGCCGCGTCTTCGTCTGTCTGAGCGGACTCAGGCGCTCCAGAGACATCGACAGGCGGATGACCTTCCGGCGCCGGTGTCTCTTCACGCGATGTGCTCGGCTGGTACTCTTCGGGGTGGAATCGGCGGTTGAGGGCTTCGATGACCTCTTCGAGTCCGGCGTAGATCCAGGCGTCGAGTTTGACGGCCGTGCCTCCCGCCTTCGGCCCACCCTTGATCTCGAGCATGGCGATGGACTTGGACATCCAGCGCGTCATGTCGATGCCGGTCATCTCGTCGGCGCGGAAGGCGCCCTCAGGCGAGACAAGGCTGCCGTCCTCGTTGTAGGTGTAGCGGCGGCGGGCCGCCAGAACCCACGTCGCTACGAACAGCCCCGCCACGACGAAGCACACCGGGACCACGACGAACTTCTGGAAGAAGATGTCGATCTCCGTCCGTTCGCGTGGAGGCTTGGCATACTCGTCCTTGAGACGGAGGTACAGGCCCTGGTCAGAACCGACGAGGCTCTCGCCTCGCCGGACGCGCTCTTCGAGGGGAACAAAGACTTCGGAGTATTCCTTCCAGCGCTTGTGTTGCGGCGGCCAGGCGAACCAGCCGTCGTAGATGCCCCAGCAGCCGAAGACGAAGAAGATCAGCGTGAGTATGACCCTCCGCATCAGGTAACTCGAAGCAAGTCTGCTCTGTATGACCATGATTGGGGGTCTCCGGATTCCGCGCGGGGAGCCTCACGTGCGCCCCTCCCACCCATCCTATCTCGCCCAAACGCGCGGGGCCGTTGGAGCAGCGATGGGAGGGGTCTCCGGGTCCGGGGTCGACCGGAATCGGAGGGAATACCGACCTGCCTTCGTGCGTCCCTCATGCGACGGCTCCGGCAAGGTCCGGACGTGCAGATACGACTGATTCATCGGGCAGAAGGAGCACGAAATCCATGAACGGCCACCGGATGGAATCGAAATCGGCTGCGGGGAGGTGCGGCGTGTCTTGCGGCCTGGCGCTGGCGTTCGCACTGGTCGCAGGCTGCCAGAGCGACGCCCAGAGCGGAGCGCTGATCGGCGCCGGTCTCGGCGCCCTCGCCGGCCAGGCCATCGGCCACAACACCGAGGCCACGCTCATCGGCACGGCAATCGGCCTGGGCGTCGGATACGCTGTCGGCAACGAGAGCGACAAGGAAAAGAGCCGTTTCCGACGCTACGGCGACGACGGCTATCGAAACGAGCTGTATCGCGACCGGCGCTACCGCGATGATCCCTGCGACTGGTGATTTCAGCGGCGCAGCGACGCGAGTGCGTCGGGCAGCACCGGCGTGTCTGACTTGTGAATGAGCGGTCGGCCGGGCGCGGCGACTCCATCGCCCGAGGCGGACTCGCCTGGAGCGAAGAGGCTCGACAGGCTGCTCCCGTTCACGAAGTTGTACAACTCGAGCGTGCGCTCATCGCTGACGATGTGCGGAACGCGTGCGCGGACGATGCCGGTGACGGGGTTGTACCAGAAGCACGCGGTCGCGGCGCCATCGCCGGTGCGAACGGCGGGATGGATGAGGCGAGCCTCGTCGGCCCCGGCAACTTCCATCCACGGCCGGCCGCTGCCCAGAAGGGGGTTGCGGGGCACGATGTCGCCGAACCACTGAGGGTCGATAGTGATGGGAAAGCCGTACTCGTTGCGGGGCACGCGCTCCAGGGCCGCCTGGAGCATGACCTGCTGCTGAATGAGGCGGACGTTGGCGCGCAGGGCATCGATGTCGCGCTGCTGCTGCTGCTCTTGCCTCTGATGGAGCAGGATTCCCGCCAACAGCGCCGCGAGCACCACGGCCATCAGGCTGTCGAGAATCAGTCGCATGATCGCGTGTGCCCGTGAAAGCCGGGCCCTCCGGTAGAGAACTCTACAATTAATCTCGACTGCAAGGCGCTGCGAAAGCAGTGGAGAGGGCGAATGGGCGGAATCTGTGACGCCTGCGCCGCGCCCCGCAGTTTCGGACGATGGTGGAGCCGTCATCAAACCGTCAGCGCGATTCGCCGAAGAGCGATAACTGACCCTCATCGCTCGAGGAATCCGCGTCGGCCGCCGGGATGATCGGGCGTCTGAACGCGCCGTGGTTGAGCGGCGCCATCGGCTCATTGAGCCCGGAACGCCGCGAGAAGGTCTCGAAGAGCGTGTTGATCTGCGCGGCGACCGGCCCCCGGCCGCGCTGCCGCACTCCGAAGGCGGGATCGTACAGTTCGCCGCCGCGCATCTGGCGCATGAGCGACTCGACGCGCCCCGCCCGGTCCGGGAAGTGCCTCGCCAGCCAGTCCAGAAACAGCGCCTTGATCTGGTGCGGCAGGCGCAGCAGGATGTACCCGGCGCTTTGCGCCCCCGCCTGCGAAACCGCCTCGAGCAGCGCTGGAATCTCGCGGTCGTTGAGGCCGGGAATGACCGGCGCAAGCATCGCAAAGGTCGGAATGCCCGCGTCGCGCAGGGCCGCGAGCGCTTCGAGCCGCTCCGCCGGACTCGAGGCGCGAGGCTCCATCTTTGACGCCAGGCGATTGTCCAGCGTCGTCACGCTCAGCCCGACGCGCACCGCGTTGTGCTTCGCCAGTTCGACGAAGAGATCGAGATCGCGCAGGACGAGGCGGCTCTTGGTCACGATGCCCACGCACTGGCGGCACTCGGCCAACACTTCCAGGCAGCCGCGCGTGACGCGAAGGTCGCGCTCGACGGGCTGATAGGGATCCGTCACGCCGGAGAGGACGATCGTTTCGCCGGCCCACTTCGGGTGCGCCAGTTCGCGGCGCAGGAGTCGCGGCGCATCGAACTTGGCGATGATCTTCGTCTCGAAGTCCAGGCCGCAGGACCATCCGAGCCGCTCGTGA
Source organism: uncultured Planctomycetota bacterium (assembly GCA_900696685.1). Classification (GTDB taxonomy): domain Bacteria; phylum Planctomycetota; class Phycisphaerae; order Phycisphaerales; family UBA5793; genus UBA5793. The sequence continues at coordinate 13,766 of CAADHA010000133.1, read as the reverse complement.
TCCGGGCGGGCATAGCAGTAGATGCATCCGTGCTCGCAGCCGCGGTAAGGATTGATGGACCAGTGGAAGGAGATGTCGGGGGAGTCAACGCGGTTGATGATGGTGCGCGTCGCGTCGGGGCGGACTTCAGTGCGGACCTGGGAAGAGGCGGGACACGCGTCGGCGTCTCCGTTAGTTCGCGCGCGATGAACTTCGTCGAGGTGTTCGCCGAGGACGTGCAGGCGGCGGATGACGCCGTGCTTCGGATCGCGCCCGACGTATCGGTTGCCGGGATTGAGCGCCGCCCCGCGCCCGCGCACATCGCCGTCGGGGAGGGCGTCGGGGTATTCATGCTCATCGCCGCCAGTTTGAGCGTCTGCGGGGAACATCCGAACATTGTACGAACGCCGAGAACACATGACCACGCCGACGCGCCGGCGAGGACGAGTGCCGCGATTCCATCGCCGCCTGTCCGGGCACGGCGAACCTCCGCATTCCCTCGGAGTGGGCCGTGTTGTTGACCGCGCGATCCAGTCGCCACGCACCGTCGCCCTGTTCGTCCTCGCTGGCGCTTCGGCCTGGTTATCGCCTCATCCCTTCTGCCCCTTCGCCCACGAATCCTTCAGCGTCACCGTGCGGTTGAAGACCAGACGCCTTGACTCGGAATCGGGATCAACACAGAAGTACCCCAGGCGCTCGAACTGGAACGTGGCGCCGGCTCGGGCCGTGGCCAGCGACGGCTCGACCTTCGCACCCTTCACGATCCTGAGTGAATCGGGATTGAGGTTGTCCAGCCAGTCGCCGCCTTCGGGCACATCGTTGGGGTCTTCTTTGCTGAACAGTGTGTCATACAACCGCACTTCGGCGTCGAGCGCGTGCTCAGCGCTGACCCAGTGGATCGTGCCCTTGACCTTGCGGCCGTCCGGCGGGTTGTCGCCGCCGCGCGTGAGCGGGTCGTAGGTGCATCGCACCTCGACCACGTTGCCCGCGGCATCCTTGACCACGTCGGTACACGTCACCCAGTAGCCGTAGCGCAGGCGCACCTCGCGCCCCGGCGCGAGGCGGAAGAACTTGGCAGGCGGATTCTCCATGAAGTCGTCGCGCTCGATGTACAGGTCCTTCGAGAAAGGCACGGTGCGCTTGCCGGCCGCTGCATCCTCCGGGTTGTTTACCGCCTCCATCTGCTCGACCTGGCCCTCGGAAAAGTTCGTCACGACCAGCCGCAGCGGATCGAGCACCGCCATGACGCGGTCGGCCGTGCGGTTGAGTTCCTCGCGCACGTGGAACTCGAGGCGTGCGATTTCGATCGTCTGCTCGCGCTTGCTCAACCCGACGCCCTCGCAGAAGGCGCGGATCGCGGCCGGCGGATAGCCGCGCCGCCGCAGGGCCGAGAGCGTCGGCATGCGCGGATCGTCCCAGCCGCGCACGTGCCCCTTCTCCACGAGGGTGCGCAACTTGCGCTTGGTCACGATCGTGTGCGTGAGGTTGAGGCGGTTGAACTCCGTCTGCCGGCTCGGGAAGATGCCCAGTTGCTCGATGAACCAGTCGTAGAGCGGGCGGTGATCCTCGAACTCGAGCGTGCAGAGCGAGTGGGTGATCTTCTCGATCGAATCGCTCTGGCCGTGCGCGTAGTCGTACATGGGGTAGATGCACCACGCGGTACCGGTGCGCGGATGCTCTTCGTGGAGGATGCGGTACATGACCGGGTCGCGCAGGTTGAGGTTGGGCGAGTTCATGTCGATCTTCGCCCGCAGGACGCGCGAGCCGTCGGGAAACTCGCCCTTGCGCATGCGCGCGAAGAGATCGAGATTCTCCTCCACGCTGCGGTCGCGGTGCGGGCTGGGCATGCCGGGCTGGGTGAGCGTGCCGCGCGTGCGGCTGATTTCCTCGGCGCTGAGGTCGCAGACGTACGCCTTTCCGGCCTTGATGAGTTGAATCGCCCACTCGTACAACTGCTCGAAGTAGTCGCTCGCGTAATACTCGTGCTCGCCCCAGTCGAAGCCGAGCCAGCGGATGTCGCGCTTGATGGCGTCGATGTACTCCTGCTCCTCGGTGGTCGGGTTGGTGTCGTCGAAGCGGAGATTGCATCGGGCGCCGGCGGCCGCCTGGTCTTTGAACTCTTGCGGGATGCCGAAGTTGAGGCAGATGCTCTTGGCGTGCCCGATGTGGAGGTAACCGTTGGGCTCGGGGGGAAAGCGCGTGATGACGCGCCCGCCGTGCCGGCCGGTGCGGAGGTCGTCGGCGACCATCGCGCGGATGAAGTCGAGCGGTTTCGTGGTTGATTCCATAGGGAGCAATGGTAGCGGGGCGCGATGGGCGCCGCGTGAGGCGAAGACGCAAGCGGTGTCGGATAAGATGGAACGTCGTGGCGAAGAGAGTGATCGGACACCACCTGATCGTGATGCTCTACGGGCACTGGCTCCCCAATGACCTGCGCGGTTCGGGGTCGAACGAGTTCATCGATGAGAAGTTTGCTCCCCTTGGTGAGATTCACCACGGGCGCAAGCCTGAACATCTGCAACCCTCGCGCGGCGAGTTGCGGGCGTTTCACGCGCGGGCGGAGCCGCTGCTGAACTTTCCGCTGATCTGGATGGATGAGGCGAAGAGCCAAGCCGCCTCGGAGGCGCTGGGAGAGGTCGTGCGCGGCAGGAAGTACACATGCTGGGCGTGCGCGGTATTGTGCAATCATGCGCATTTCGTGATTCGCATTCATCGCGACGACGGAGTGGCGATGTGGGAGCATTTCGCGCAGAGCGTGTGCGACCGCTTGCGTCTTCGCTTCCCGCGCGAGATCAGCGCCCACCACCCCGTGGTATCGGCGCGCCCGTATGACGTGTACCTCTACACCCCCGCAGACGTGTGCACGCGCTCTCACGCGCCCGCGAACGCCTCGATGCACCTTCTCATGCGATTGAGCGTCGCGTCGTGCCCGAGGATCGTCAGCGTCTCGTAGATCGCGGGGCTGATCGTCGTCCCCGATACGGCGATGCGCAGCGGCTGGGCGACCTTGCCGAGGTTGCCCCCGGCGTGCTGCTGCACGTAGCCGCCGATCGCCTGTTCCAGGCCCGCCACGCTCCAGTCGCTCACGCCTTCGAGCACCGGCAGCAGCGCTTCGAGGTGCGCCTTTCCCGTCGGCTCGCCGGCGCACATCACTTTGCGCAGGTTCTTGTCGGCCGCATCGTATGTGATCGACTCATCGCCATCGATGAAGAAGCGGCTTGATCGCACCTGGTCGTCGAGCGTCTTGGATCGTTTGTGGTTCGCCGCCGCGAGGAGATCGAAGTGCTCCGGCGTGAGGCGCTCGATGAACTCGGGATGGAACTCGGCGCAGTGCGCCCGGAACAGGCGCACGAACTCCTCCGCCGACAGCGCCTGGATCGCGTCGTGATTGAACGCGAGGAGTTTGGCGCGGTCGAACTTCGCCGGGCCCTTCATCACGCGGTCGAAACTGAATCGCTGGACGAGAAAGGACTTGTCGAACTTCTCAACGTCCCCGCCCGGGTTCCAGCCGAGCAGCGCGAGGTAGTTGCACAGCACCCCGGGCAGGTAGCCGCTGCGGCGGAAGTCGTCGACGTTGATCTCCGGCAGCGGCACGCCGAGCGCCTCGGCGAGCGCGTTCGCCTGGTCGAACTCGAGTTGCGCGTCCTTGTCCTTGAGCCATGCGGCGAAGGTGTCGGCGGCGATTCCGGCGACAGCGGCCGGCGCTACGGGCGGGACGCCCACGCTCCGCTGCTTCACCGCCGCCCGCAGCGCCTTGTCCTTGTCCCGCTTGGACATCTTCGATCCGTCGGGGTTGAAGATCAGCGGCAGGTGCGCGTAAACCGGCCGGCGAAAACCCAGCGCCTCCTGCAACCGCAGGTGCCGGGCCGTGTTCATGAAATGCTCCTGCGCTCGAATGACGTGCGTCACCTGCATGAGTTCATCATCAACCACGACGGCGAAGTGGTACGTCGGAAACCCGTCCGCCTTGCAGATGACGAAGTCATCGAGTTGGTCGGCTGGGATCGTCGCCTCGCCGAGAATCTCGTCGCGGATCACGATCGGCTCATCAGGCAACTTGAATCGGATCACGGCCGGCTCACCGGCGTCGCGCCGGCGCTGCACCTCGCCGGGCGAGAGGGCCGTCGCAGCTGCGCGGTCATAGCGGTAGTTGCGCCCCGCCTCGCGCGCCGCCTTGCGCTGGGCGTCGAGTTGGGCCGCGGTGTCGAAGGCGTAGTACGCCTTGCCTTCGCGCACGAGTTGCTGGAGATACTTCGTGTAGAGATCGAGTCGCCTGCTCTGGAAGTACGGCCCGTACTCGCCGCCCCCGCAGCGCGAGCCGTCGCGATCGGTGAACTCCGGCCCCTCATCCCACTCGATGCCGAGCCACTTGAGGTCGCGCAGAAAGCCCACGCTCGCCGCGTCGCTGCTGCGCTTCTGGTCGGTGTCTTCGATGCGGAGGATGAAGCGGCCGCCATGCTGCCGCGCATAGGCCCAGCAGAACAGGGCCGTACGGGCCCCGCCGACGTGCAGGTGGCCGGAGGGAGAAGGGGCAAAGCGGGTGCGAACCGTGGATGAAGCGTCGGCAGTCATAAGGGGGGACGGTAGCGAGCGATGGCGGCGCGGGCCAGCGCGCGGCAGCAACTCAACCACGGACGAGGAACGCAACGACAATCGCTCCCGCCTCAGCGATTCCCCGCAGCGCGGAGGAGATGCTCCGCCCACGCCGAGGACGCCGGCAGCGCCGGCAACTGATTGCGGTCCATGTCGAGTTCCCGTCGATCGATGTTCGGGTCCAGAGTCGTCTCGGCGGCACAGGCATCGGATTCCATGATGATCAAATCCGTCAACGCCGGGTCAGCGGCGCAGGCGAGTTGCGCGAGAAGCGCATGACGAGGGCAGACCGCCACCGAGTGAGGCTCGCGCCCTGTCCCCCGCCCCGCGCGCGGCCTATGATCGAGTCATTGATCAATCCAAATATCCGGATGAACGGATGAATGCAGGCCGACTTCGATCGACTGCGCGCCCGATCCAATCGAGACCCCGCCAGAAAGGCCCGCCCTCCATGCCCAGCCCCGGTACCATGACTTCAACCATGACCAGCGCCAAGCCCGCTCCCGCCGCCGTCGCCGCAGTGCCTGCTGGCACCAATTACTTCTTCACCTCCGAGTCGGTGAGCATGGGCCATCCCGACAAGGTCGCCGACCAGATCTCCGACGCCGTCCTCGACGCCATGATCGCCGTCGATCCTCGCTCGCGCGTCGCCTGCGAGACGATGGTCAGCACGGGCATGGCGATCGTCGCCGGCGAAGTCACCTGCGACGGCTACGTCGAAGTCCCCGACCTCGTGCGCGAGACGATCCGCGACATCGGCTACACCGACGCCGACCTGTGCTTTGACGACAAGAGTTGCGCGGTGCTGGTGAGCCTCAAGAAGCAGTCGCCCGACATCGCCCTGGGCGTCGACCGCGAGGGCGCGGGCGATCAGGGGATGATGTTCGGCTTCGCCTGCCGCGAGACGGAGGAACTCGATCCCGGCACCTTCATGCCCCTGCCGATCCACCTCGCGCACCGCCTCGTGCACCGCCACGCGCAGGTGCGCCAGCAGAACGTCTTCCCCGGTCTGCGCCCCGACGCCAAGAGCCAAGTCACGGTCGAGTACGACCGGCACGACCGGCCGGTGCGCGTCCACACCGTCGTCCTCTCGACGCAGCACAGTCCGCAGTACAGCACCGACAAGACGCAGGCGCAGTTGCGGCAACTCGTGCTCGAGCACATCATCCAGCCGGTGCTCGGCGACACGTGGTGGAACGAGGATATCCGCGTTCACATCAATCCGACGGGGCGCTTCGAGATCGGCGGGCCGCACGGCGACGTGGGGCTGACGGGCCGCAAGATCATCGTGGACACCTACGGCGGGATGGGGCGGCACGGAGGCGGGGCGTTCTCGGGCAAGGATCCGACGAAGGTTGATCGCAGCGCGGCGTACATGGCCCGCTACATCGCCAAGAACATCGTCGCCGCCGGGCTGGCGGACAAGTGCGAGATGCAGTTGAGTTACGCCATCGGCGTCGCCGAGCCGACGAGCGTCCACGTCAACACGTTCGGTACGGCGAAGGTGGCGCCACATCGCATCGCCGAGGCGGTGCGCGAACTCTTCCCCCTCACGCCGCGCGGCCTCATCGAGCATCTCAAGTTGCGCCGGCCGATCTACAAGCGCACCGCGGCGCACGGCCACTTCGGCCGCACCCCCGACGCCGAGGGCGGCTTCACGTGGGAGAAGACCGACATGGCCGAGGCGCTGCGCCAGGCGTGCGCGGACTGAAGCCGCCGCGCTCGCGCGAGAAGTTGCGAGACCAGCCCGACGCGCCAGCGAGGATGGGCGCCATCCGGTCGTTCTCTCGTCGCTGCGCTCCTCGCGTCCTCGCTGACGCGTCGGCCTGGTCTCGCGTGCGGCGCATACAATGCGCGCCATGGGCGACCACGTCCACGCAGGCATCGATCCTGTCAAGCGAGAACGTCTCAACGCGCTGTGCCGGCGGATGAAAATGGACGCGATCCTCCTCCGCCGCCGCGCCAACATCGCCTGGCTGACGGACGGTGCGGATGTGCACGTCGATCTCGGAAGCGCCACCGGCGTTGCCGCGATTCTCTGGTTTGCCGAATCGCTGGGTCGCAGGCCCGTGCTCTTCACCGACAACATTGAACGTGATCGACTCATCGAGGAAGAGCGATTCGATCCGCAGCATTGGGACATTCTCGCGCCGGACTGGTGGACGCAGGAGGCGACGATCGACTCGATGCTTCAGCGCGTTCCGGGCGAAGCGGGGATCGATGTCAGACGCTGTGCGCACGATGCATTCCCTCCCGATCCCATCCAATCCATCCGCACACCGCTGACAGACCGCGAAGTCGATGCGGTTTGCTCACTCGGCCGCGACGCGGCGCACGTCATGGCGGATGTTCTGACGCGCCTTGTGCAGCCGGGCATGAGCGAACTCGAAGTCGCCGGGCGACTTGCGGGCGCACTTCGCGCACGCAACATTCTCGCACCCGTCGTCCTCATCGCCGCCGATGAGCGGCTCAAGCGCTACCGCCACCCGATCCCGACGGCCAATCGTGTCAAGCACACGGTCATGATCGCCCTCTGCGCGCAGCGGCTCGGATTGACCGTGTCGATCACGCGGCTGGTCCACTTCGGCTCATCGCTGCCGGACGGCCTCCGGCGCCGGCACGAGGCGGTCTGCCGCGTCGATGCCGCGCTGCACGCCGGCACGCGCCTCGGCCGACGGTGGTGTGAATGTCTGGCCGACGGCATCGCGATGTATGAAGCGTGCGGCTTCGGCGACGAGTGGCGAAAGCACCACCAGGGCGGACCGATGGGCTACGACCTGCGCGACTTCAAGGCCACGCCCGAAGAGACGCGCACGGTGCAGCCGCGCCAACTCGTCGGCTGGAACCCGTCCATCACCGGCACCAAGAGCGAGGACACGATTCTCACGTCCGACGGCAACGAGATATCGAGCCGCGGCGCGGCGTGCGAAGTGCTGACCGGCATGAGCGGCTGGCCGGCTGATGCAGCGACGGGTCGCCCCGCGATTCTGCTGCGAGACACTTGACCGCATCGCGCGCCGGGGCGTTGCGCGTTCGCCGTCACCTACCTCGGAGGTCCGATGCGCTTCTTCGCCTCATCGGCGCTGATCCACCTGATGCCGAGGATGTGCTCGGGCAGTTCGCGCACCCACCACGGCTTGCTCTGCTCGCCGGCGGGCGGGGAGATTTCCGCCTGCCCGTGGTCGGCCGTCGGCGAGGGGAACGCGGCTCCATCGCCGATCGTGAGCGCCTCGGGCGTCGGCGTCCACTCGACAGGCACGAAGAAGATCTTGTCCGCGGCGAACATGCGCGGCGGCTCTTCTCCCGGAGCCACCGCCACGCCCCCGAGGAAGCCGCAGCGAAACGCGATCACCTTTCCATCCGGCCGCCAGGCGATGTCGTGGGCCGTGTGGTTGGCGAGTTGGGGATGGATGCCGTGCAGCGGGATCTCGCGCGACTCGCCGGTCCGTATCGTGTGCAGGAAGAGCGACTCGAGTCCGCTCCAGGCGACTGTCGCGCCGTCGGGGCTGATGGCGTAACCGGAGATGTGCTGATCCTTGAGGGGCGTGCTGCGGCGCATGCCCGCGGCGCTGCGCATCGCCTGCTCCGAAGGCGCGAGCATCACGAGGTCGATGAATTGCTCCTTGTGGCGGCTTCCCTTGTGGACGAGATAGGCCGCGTCTCCCGTGGCGGCGACGGACAGGTCGTAGGCCCGATAGCGAGAATCGCTCAGCGCGACTGGCTTGGCGCCGGGCGTGAGCGGCACGAACCACGCCTGAGTCAGCGGTCCCTCGCCGGCGAGAAACACAAGTCCCTTGTCGTCGGGCAGCCAACGCGGACTCGTCGGCCGAATCTGATCGGTCGTCAATCGGCGGATATTTGCCTTGCCCGAAGGCTGCGTCAGGTCGACGTCGGCGACGAACAGGTCGGTGTGCCGGTCGGCGCCCGGCTCGGTGCCGATGAAGGCGACGCGCTTTCCGTCGGGCGAGAGAGCGCCCATCGGGTGCGGCAGCGGATCGAGAACGAACGCGCTCTCTCCCGTGGCGGGATTGATGAGCGTGGAACTCGCCTTCTGGGCGACCTCTATCCACGAATCGTGCTGAACGGCCAGGGCGGCGGAGACGAGCGTTGCCTGCGAGAGGCACACGGCAAGGGACAGGGTGCAGCGGTGCATGGCGACCTCCGGGAAAGGTGGAATGCATGAGCGTACCGCGCCGGCTGTCCACCGCGCGTAACAGCGGCGCAACGGCTCCTCACTCAATGGCGCTCGCGCCGCTCGACACGCTGCCCGTCGGTGCTCTCGATGAGCACGACATCCGCCTGGGTGACGAACAGGCCGTGGCCGACGACTCCGGAGACGGCGTCGATGGCGCGGGAGAGGTCGAGCAGGTCGCCGCGCGACGTCTCGCCGTAGGCGCAGTCGAGGACGGGATTGCCTTCGTCGGTGAGGTATGGTTGGCGCGGATCATCCGGCGAAGAGCGCATGGTCGGTTCAAGGCCGAGGCGCTTCAGAGCAGCGCTCGTCGAAGCCAGGCCGAACTCGAGCACCTCGACGGGCAGGGGAAAGCGCTCGCCGAGGCGGCTGACGAGTTTGCTCTCATCCATGAGGTAGAGGCACAGGTCGGCGGCGTCGGCGACGATCTTCTCGCGCGTCATGGCCCCTCCGGCGCCCTTGGTCATGGCGAGGCCCGGCTCGAGTTCATCGACGCCGTCGAAGAGCACGTCGACGCGCGGCACGTCGCGCATCGGCACAACATCCAGACCCAGCGACAAGGCGAGTTCAGCACTGCGGCGGCTCGTGGCGACACAAGTGAGGCGCAATCCCTCGCGATCCACTCGCTGCGCCAGCGCGTGAATGCCGCGGCTGGCGGCCCGGCCTGTGCCCAGGCCGACCACCATCCCGCTTCGCACCGGTTCAACGGCCGCGAAAGCGAGGCGGTCCATGCTCGCTCCTGACTCACTCACGCCAGGTCCTCGCGCCACGCCGCACGCCGCCGCGCCGAAACGAAAACGTGTGCGCCATCGACGATGACGCACACGCCCGTTGTTTCAGGCACGGCCGGGGCGAGTGTGCGGAGCAGAAGACCACTCGCCGAACCGGGCCGCGCCTTGACGCTCCTTGTCAACCGATCGGCGTCGAGTGCGACATGGCCGATCGTCCGATTCATGCCATGACGATAAGCGCCCACATCCGCCCGCGTCAACTCGTGCCCGCTCAAGTCTTCTTCTCACGATCCGGCGGCGATTCTGCCAAAGACGGCGTTCGAAGAGACCGATATCTCCCGATGCGGCGTCTCTTCGCAGGCCGGAGGTTCACACTATGGCATGTCAGACCAGAGTGATCATGAGGCACATGGCGACACTGATCGTGATGGCTGCGATGCTTGCATCGCTTCACGGCTGCGATCGCGGCGAAACACGCTCCGCGGCGGAGATCAGGGATGACGTCGTCGCTTCGCTGCTCAAGGGCATGAAGCGCCAGGGCTCGCAACTCAGCGCCGAGCGGTACGACTCGGTCGCGGGCGAGTTGCGTGCGCTGCGCGTGACGGGCAAGGAAGGACTGCTCTACGCCGAGCGGGCCACGATCTCCGTGGACGAGGTGACGCGAGCCGTTCGCCTGAAACTCTTTGACGTGGTCCTGACGCAGCCTTCCGGTGAGGATGCCGCACCTGAGGGGACGCAGGGGCAGATCATCAGGTACCGCGAGATGGTGCTCGACGACCTCTCCGCACCGCCGAAGCAGTGAATCGTGCCCGGTCCGGCCAGGTGAGGCGCGACCGCATGCTGTGGGGGGCTATCCATCGGAGCGGCCGCGCGCGCGATCGGGCCGGCGCGGGCGCGCAGGGTCGTCCTCGAACTCAATCTCGTCGGCGGGGGGCGGAACCGGATTGTCGCGGCCGCGATTCTCGAGCATGCGCTGCCGTTCCTGGCGCAGGCGGCGGAGTCGTTCGCGCATCTGGGGAGCAAGTTGGGACTCGTCGATGGTGAAGCCGCCGTCCCCGAACCGTACCATGCCTTCCATCATCATTCCGGCGCCATCGTCCATCGCGGGCGCCTCGCGGCCGGCGGCGGCGAGGCGGCGCTGCATCTGCTCTTGCGCCTGGGCGCGCACCTGCTCGACGAGCCGGCGCTCGAACTCCTGCTTCTGCCCGTCGGTGAGGAGGTCGAAGAGCCTCATCATGTAAGGCTCCTGCGGCGGGATGGCGCGCCGGATGGCGGCGAGGCGCTCGGCGGTCTCGGTCGCGGCGTCCATCCTCTCCGGCGACGGGGGCGACTGGCCTTCGGGCGATTCCGCGCCGGGCCGGTTGCCGGCGAGCGGGCGCCGGGGGGGGGCATCCGCGTCCCTGGGCGGCGAATCGGGAGGCGCATCGGGCCGTGCGTCGGGCCGTGCGTCGGGGCGGCGCTGCGGCGCATCGCCGCGACGGTCAGCAGGAGGCCGATCGCCGGGCTGATCCGCCTGCTGCGGCGCGGCGCGGCGGGCCGGGCGATCCATTGCCTGCGCATCCTCGCGACGCTGGCCGTCGGCTCCGCGAATCCTTTCCAGGCGCTGTTGCAGACGGCGCTGCTCGCCTCCGAACTGCTCCTGGTGGGCGCGCATGGCCGCGGCATACTCGGCGCCGATCGCTTCCGCCTGCGCCCTCTGCTCGTCAGTAAGGTCCATCTGTCTCAGGATGATCGAGTACAGGCGGAGGTTGGCGCGGAACATCCGCCCGCCTGATTCGCCCCCGAATGACATGTAAACGCCGGGCGCCTCCGTGAGGCGCACGGCAGGGCCGCGCAATGGAGCCTCTCCCTCGCGCGCGTCGCGCGGCGGGGCGCCCGGCATGGACGGGCGGGCATCGTTCTGCGTGAGCGGCTGAACGGCCAGGCCGGCGGATGCCGTGAGAAGCATCAGAGAAGTCAGCGCGTAGAGGTTCCGGCGCATGGCCTGTCCTCCGGAGTGGAGACGTGATCGGTGCGTGTCGCCTGATTCTACCGGTTCAACGCCTGACGGTGGCGTCTATTGCGGCGGAGAGGCTGCGGCCTGCCCGGCGCCAAAGCGAAGTCCATCAGCCCGTGAAGCGCCTGAAGATGTTGGTTCCGTTGGCGCCGCCGAAGCCGAAGGCGTTGTTCATGACGTAGTCGAGTCGTCGCGCCTCGGCTGAGCCGCGCACGTAGTGCAGACCTGCGCACGCGCCGTCCACGACGTCGAGGTTCTTGATGGGGGGGATGAGGCCGTCGCGGAGCGACTGCACGCACTGGATGGCGCCGAGGGCGCCGGCGGCGGCGATGGCGTGGCCGATCATGGACTTCGTGGCCGTGATCGCGACGTTCGGCGCGTGGTCGCCCAGCGTCATCCTGATGCCGTCGGCCTCGGCGGGATCGCCGATGCCCGTGGCCGTGGCGTGTGCGAAGACGGCGTCGATCTGCGCGGGATCAAGTCGCGCATCGTGAAGCGCGGCCCGCATGGCGCCGGCCACGCCGTCGCCCACAGGCTCGGGCGCGTAGAGGCTGTTGGCGTTCGCCGACCCGCCCACGCCGACGACCTCCGCCAGGATCGGTGCGCCGCGTCGCAGCGCATGATCCAGTGTTTCGAGCACCAGCACGCCCGCGCCTTCCGAGAGTACGAAGCCCGAACGATCGCGGTCGAAAGGCCGGCTCGCGTGCTCGGGGTCCTGGCTGAAACTCGTCAGGGCTTTCATGGCGTGGAGAAACCAGATTCCCCAGGGATCGACGACGGACTCCGCGCCGCCGCAGATCGCCACTTCGCACTGCCCGCGCCGCAGCCAGCGCACTCCGCGCTCGACCGTCTTGGCCCCGCTGACGCAGGCGCTGCTGACGGTGAAAAGAGGTCCGCTGGTCTGGAGGTAGCGAGCGACGAGGTGTGTCGGGAAGTCGCTGCTCTGTCGATAGCAGATGTCCTGTTCGACGGGATAGGGCGCGTAGCGCGTGTTGTAGCCGTCAAGCACGGTGTGAAAGAGATCGAGGAACCGGTCGGCGTCATACGGACCCTGCGCGTAAGTGAAGAGCGCGTGTCCGGACCACGCGTCGCGCCCTCCGTTGTTGTGCGCGTTGGCGAGGACGACGCCGGCCCTTTGCAGATCGCCTCGCCCGACATCGAGGCCCGCGTTTTCGATTGCCTCAAGCGCGGCGGCGAGCCCGAGCTGTGCAAAGCGGTCGCCGATGTAGGCCCAGTCGGGACCGAGGCTCGCGAGAGGATCGAAGTTCTGAATCTCGCCCGCGATCGTGATCTCGAAGCCCTGGCAGTCCGGGGCGGCGATCTTGCGGATGCCCGAGCGTCCGGCGAGCAGTCCCCGCCACGTTTCCTCCGCGCTGTGTCCGAGGCAACTGATCGCACCGAGGCCCGTGACCACGACGCGGTTGCGATGTGTGTTGCCGCCTGACACCGGTGTGCTCTCCAGTCGAGATCGGCGCGTGGGCGCAAAGGACCGCCGTGCGGGGGGCGCTGGTCATTATCGGCCGGATCGGTCGGCTGTTTAAGACCCCGTGCGGCGCCTCGGGTCGATTCCGAGGGCCCGAAGAATCAACTATACGCCCCTGTCAGGCGCGGAAGGGAAGGCATCGGAACTATGTGACGTCAATGGGCCGCGGCATCGGACATTGGACTCTGTGAGGTGCATCAGTGGGGCGAGGAAAGTCCGCCGGTCTTCAGTGCCGGGGTGGACATTGGATTGCACAGGTGCGCTGCCGCCTGACCCGGCCCGTTCCCGCAGGATCTCCTTGAGGCAAATGCGTCGCTCCGCGCCAGGACGGGGGAGGCTGGCGGGCGCGGCCAGGAATGTGGCAGTGTGGCCCAGCACGTGGCGGATCGATTGCAGCCTCGATGGACGCCGACTCGCGCGCGGACTTCGCGGTGGCGTGGCGCGCGAGTCGAGCCACGGGCGGAGCAGGCCAAGGCGCAACCTGGGAGAATAAACGGGACAGGTACATTTATTTTTGCACCGAATCGCCACGTAACTGCTTGGTAATAAACGACATAAAATGTACCTGTCCCGTTTGTTTTGCGGGATGCAGCACGTGTGTTCAGCAGCATCCATGACACGATCCTGCACCGCATCCACGTCGGCACCGGCGTGGCCGGGTGAGAGCCGGGTGCTTACGCTTACACTTGGCGAATCGGGCAGCGGGGGCCGAGGCGACGGCTGTTCGCCGTTGTGGAATGAACCGGGCCGCCGGCGCATCCAGCCTTCGGCGGGCTGAGCGGAGGTCCGGCT
>CAADHA010000132.1 GCA_900696685.1 uncultured Planctomycetota bacterium | reverse complement strand
TTCACCCGTCGCTCGACCCTCATCGTCGCACAGGCGCACGATCGGCCGATCCGGCGCGCGGAAGTGCATTCCGACGACCAGCGCGATTCGCCGGGTCGAGAGCAGCACGTGGCTGCCGATGGGGTAGAGCCCGACGCTCTCGACCAGGGCGCGGACGTGCGGGCGGTGTATGAAGTTGTCCACTCCATACTGCACCAGCGTCTGGATCGCCTCGTGCGGCAAAGGCTGAGGGCGGAATGGGCGTGGCTCGTTCATCGCCGCCGCCATGTCCGCGACCGCGAGCAGCCGGGCCGGATCGCCGATCTCCCTCGCCCGCAGCCCTTCCGGATAGCCGCGCCCGTTGTCGCGTTCATGATGCCGGTAGGCGGCGCACACGATCGTTTCGGGCAGGGCCTCAACGTCATGCAGAAGCGAAACCGAGTAACCCGTGTGCCGGCGGACGCGGGCGCGGTCGATTTCGTCGAGTTGCTCGTCTTCCAGGCGCAGCCGCTGGGGCAGAAGGAGCATGCCCACGTCGTGCAGGAGGCCCGCGAGTCCGGCGAGGCGGATGTGTTCAACGGGCCAGTGCCGCCGCGCCGCAATGACCACGCCCAGCGCCGCCGTGTTGAACGCATGATCGGGCAGGTAGTCCGCGTCGCGCGGACACAGCAGCGCCACCTGCGCGTAGCGTGCCGGATCGCGCCTGAGCATCTCGATGAGTTCATCCGCGAGGCGCTCGAACACGCGGGCGTGGACGGGCAGACCCGCGAGCAGGCGCGCATACTGGCTTCGCAGCAGAGCGACGCGCTCCACGCGCCATGCGCTGATCTCCTCGATGTCGGGCCAGTGCGAAGCAGGTTCCGCCTCGGCATGCTCGAGGCCGAGCGCATCAGGCGCGACAGGGACTTCGAGGTCAAGCGACGCCCACGCCTGGCGCCTGCGGTCGAGAATCGCCTGTGCAAGGTCGCGGCGCGTGGCGGCGAGGTGTTGCGGCTCGCGCTTCACGACCTCGAACGCCCCGCCGGCCAGCGCATCGAGGTGATGCGCTTCGAGCACCGCGCCCGCCTCCGCCGTGATCCGTCCGCCCAGTCCCACCAGGTCGTTGCGCACCGGCCCGCCGCGCCGCAAATCCTCAACTTGCACTTCGCGCAGTACCGTCAGTGCCGCGAAGCCCCGGGCGTTCTCCGCGAGATAGAACCCCGGCCCCAGCGTGGCCAGGTGCTTGAGCAGCGACGCGCTCACGGCCGTCCGCCTCGCCAGCAGTTTGATTCCGTAGGCCGAGTACAGGTCCAGAGGAAGGACCATGCCTTCATGGAGATTGTCGATGCTGATCTCACGCATGTCGTACCGGACCGGGGAAACGCGATGCCGTGCACTTCCCCATCGGCCGATAAAGGGGCCGCAATGAGCCCCGTTGACCAACCTGCCCTGATTCAGCACGCGGCAAGGGGGGAATAACCGCTGCGGCATGGCGTGTTCAGGAAGGCGCAGCGCCGGGCCGGGAGGACGGCGGTCCACAGTGGGCGGACGCTCCCGGCGCCTCTCGGGCCATCGGCTGGAAAGGGAATGCACATGCGGTCCTGGAACCACCAGACACTCACCATGCGGAGCCGGTGCGCAATCGCCCTCGCTTCGATCTTTCTTCTCGGCGTCGGCGAGGCCGCGCTGGGGCAGAACCTGCGCGTCACGGCCGTCAGCCCCACGTCCAACACCGTCGTCGCGCCGGTCAACTCACCGGTCTCGGTCACGTTCGATCAGCCGGTCGATCGCGCGACGATCACGGGTCGCTCTTTCTGGGTTTTCGGCCGCTGGAGCGGCCGCGTGTCCGGGACTTTCTCGTTTTCCGAAGGCGACCGGGTCGTCTCGCTTGCGCCTGACTTCCCCTTCTCCGCCGGTGAGACGGTGATGGTCATACTCTCGCGCGACATCCGCAGCGCGAGCAATGAGCCGCTGCGTGCCGCGGGGTATTCCTGGCTTTTCTGGACGAGGGCGCAGCCGGGCGGCCTCGTCTTCGAGCCTGTGCAGACGCTCAGCACGCGAAGCAATCCCAACACGCGCACGCGCGCCTACGGCGCCCTCGCGACCGACCTCGACGGCGACCGATTCCTCGACCTCACGACGGTCAACGAAGACTCGGCCGACCTGCGCGTGTTCATGAACAAGGCGGACGGCAACTGCGAGTTCCATCCCTTCTCCGGGCCGTATCCCGTCAACCGCCGCGCCAGTCCCAACGAGCCGACCGACTTCAACCACGACGGTTTCGCGGACGTCTGCGTCGCCAACATCAACACGAACACGATCTCCGTGGTGCTCGGCCGCGGGGATGGGACGTTCAGCCCGCAGACTCAGTACACCGTCGGCGGCGCGCCGCGCGGCATCGCCGTCCTCGACGTCAACGGCGACGGCCACATCGACATCGTCAACACCAACTCCAGCAGCAGCAATTTGTCCATCCTCGTCAATCGCGGAGACGGAACCTTCAACGCTCCCGTCTTTTTCGAAGGCGGCGGGTCCGGCGAATACGGCCTCGCCGCCGCCGACATGAACGAGGACGGCATTCTCGACCTCGTCGCCAGCGCCGCCAACTCCTCGCGCATGATGGTCCTCACCGGCAACGGCAACGGCACGTTCACGCTCGCCTCCACGCAGTCCGGCGGCGGCTACACGTGGATGATCGCGCTGGGCGATGTCAACGCCGACGGGCATGTCGACGTCGCCGGGTGCAACGCGTTCTCGCCCGGCTCGGGGGTCATCCTCCTCGGCGACGGTGCGGGCGGCCTCAACGCGCCGACCAGTTACGTCACTGACGAGTTTCCTCTCGCCACCGACCTCGGCGACGTTGACGGCGACGGCGACCTCGACTGGATCAACTCCAGTTTCAGCGGCGACTGGAGCCTGTTCATCAACGACGGCTCGGGCCGCTTCCTCTTCCTCCGCGAGTTCGAGGCGCCCAATGCCGCCTCCTGCGCCACGATCTTCGACGGCGACAACGACGGCGATCTCGACCTCGCCCTCATCGACGAACTCGCGGACACCGTGCAGATCATGCGACAGGCCGGGCCGGCGCCGGGACTACGCCTGGCCATCGTCGGACGCTGCCCGGGAACCATGGTCGTCGCCATCAGCAACGGGGTTCCCGGCTCGCGCGCAGCACTTGTTCAGGCGCAGAGGACGGGTTCGGCCCGCATCCCCAGCCACCTGCCCTGCGCGGGGACGATTCTCGGCCTCGACGGCACGGCCCAACGCCTCGCCGTCGTCCGCCCCGGCCCGGACCGCATCGCCAACATCAGCGGCGACGCCGCAAGCGGCGCCTGCGGAACCTACCTCCAGGCCGTCAGCCTCGGCGACTGCGGCACGAGCAACGTCGTTCAGGTGCGATGACGCAGACCGCTCCGCATCGCGCTGCACCCACCTGACTGGGGCAGTGCCTGTCGTCGTGGCCGGAGAGGGGCGCTCTCGCGAACCCTGAGCCTCGGTGAACGTCGTCGCCGAAGGTTCGAAGTGCCGTTGCGCATGGCCTTTCGATCTTCAGACCCCCGGCCCTCAGGCTGCGTTTCGCACGCCCCACGCCGGCCCTGTCTTTCACTCTTTCCACATCTTCGCCGGATTTCGGGATGCAGTCGCGCGGCACCTCGGTTGTGCCCAGCGCAGCACTCGCGGAAGTGGTCCACACCGTCGGCATCGATGAGCGCGACGCCGAAGCGGAGAGCATGCCAGACATTTCACTTGTTTCCAAGCCCTTCGTCCTCGTTCGCACTCCCTTCGACTGGAGCACCTGCACCAACGGCGGCGAAGTCATGGGCGTGAGCAACCACGGCGAGGATCCGAAGGCCATTGCGGTCGGCTACCTCGTGGATGATGATGATGTTCCGGCGGGCGCGTACGACGCCTCGGGCCACCCCGAGTCGGTGTTGGGCGACGGCGGACCGGGCTTTCCATTCTCCGGTTCGCAAGGGGAGGCTGCCGGCATCAACTCAAGCGAGTTTGTCAGCAGGTGGCACACGTAAACTAAGTCAACAGCCACGCCTGCCGACGGGAGTCGGGCGGGGCGTCGAAGGCCATGGCCGCATGCGCGTGGCGCCGGGCACCGCGGCGAGGCACCAGTGCATCGGGGTGCGGGGTCAAATGGCCCTCGGCACCGGGCGCCGGACTTTGGGCGCCGGGAGGAGGCGACAAGGCGGCCGTCGCTCACGGCCGGGCGGCGACTTCGTGACCTGCGATGATTGAGAAGGCGATCACCGACTCGGCCTGGTGCTGCGACTGCTCGTCGATGATGCGCACCTTGAGGCGGTAGCGGCCCATCGTGAGGTTCGAGGGCAACTGGATCTGTCGCGGCAGGAAGAAGTCCCGCCGCGGCTTGCCGCAGACGTCCTCGGCGGGGGCGCTGGGCCAGGCGTAGACCAGTTCGCCGTCGTGCTCGGTGTAGAGTTCGAGTTCGTGTCGCACGCGGGTGATGAATCGCCCCTCGCCGCCGGGCACCGACTTGAATCCTTCGATCTCGACGTAGGTCAGCAGGGGAGTGGGGCGCAGCGCGGGGAATTTGTAGGATTCGATCTCGTCGTAGAGGCCGAAGTTGACGACACGGCGGCAGAGGCGGAAGTCGGTGATGCGCAGGCGCTGGCCCGCGGCGAGGTTCGTCGCCGTCTCCTGCGTGTCGCGGATGACGGCGTCGGCGCCTCCGCCGGCGCGGAGAGACTCGCCGAGGCGGGCGAAATGCTCCTGGTACACGGCCAGCACTTCGCGCTCGCGGTCGGTGAGGTCGTAGAGCGTCGCGGGATCGATGCGACGCTGGCCGTCGAGCAGGAGAAGGGCGGCGGCGAGAAGATGCTCGCGCAGGGGCGAAGCCGAGTCGGCCGCCTGCATCGCCAGTTGGCTCTTGAGGGGCGTGATGAGATCGGCCAGGCGCAGGACGGGCGGCGATACAGTCTCGGACGGCGGTGTCGCCGAGAGAGTTCCTTCGGCCGATGATGCGTCGGGCGCGGGGCCGGTGTAGGGCTTCTCCTCAGTCGTTAATGCGCCGGGCGCAATCGGCTGCCAGATGACCTGCGGCCGGAGGCGCGGAGATTGTGCGGCTGCGTCGGCCGCGCTCTGATCGGATGTGCCGCTCGCGAGTGCGCCGTCCGCCTCACCGGCCGCCGCCAGTGCTCTCTCCTCGGCCTGTTCGCGCTGGCGCTTCTGAAGACGAAGCGAATCTTTCGTAAATCGGTCAAGATCGAGCATGTCGCTTGCGTCGCGGCCGTAGGCGCTCAGGTCAGGGGGAGTCGGCGCGGCGGCGTCGCCTCCGCCTATGGACGGGACGGGCCTCGAGGCGTCGAAGGGCGCGCCGGGCGGCGGCGCCTGCGGGCCGGCGCAGGACATGACGATGAAGACAAGTGCGGCGATGATCGTCACCAGGGGCATCGCTGCGCCGGAGACGAAACGAGAGGTGCCTGACGGGTCGGGGGTGCGCATCGACTCAGCCTCCTGCTGAACGCGGGCCTTCCTGGCCATGTGTCGAACGGCGGCGATCCTGCGCCGGCGGCGGAACCGGTGAAGTTATCGTCAGCGTGGTTGCAGTTCCGACACAAATCGCAGGGCGAGAATCTCGATGCCGAGTTCCGGGGTGCCGAGGCTCTGCCTCGGGCGCTGTGCGGCGCGGATGGCGTCGCGCATGAGAGCGGCCGCAGCGGGCGGCGCCATGCGTCGGGCCGCGGCGAGAACAGTGCCCGTGTTTTCTCCCCAGATGCGAGCAGCCCTGGCGATCGAACCGTCCTGCCGCCCTTCCGCGAGAAGGCGGCTCGCCGCGTAGACCTTGCGCGACAGGTCAATCATCGAGAAGAAGAGCGGCACGGGGTCGTGCCGGCTCACGGTCATCAGTTCGATCACCTTGCCGAGCGCGGCTGGCGGATCGCCGGTGAGCAGTGCATCCTGAACTTCCCAGGCCTTGTCCTCGCGCGAGAGGGGGATGCTCCTGCGAACCAGGTCGATGTCGATCTCGTCCCCTTCCTTTTCCGTCATCAGCGAGAGACGGGAGAGTTCGGCGTCGAGCCGCGCAAGGCCGGTCCCGAGGCGCTCGACGAGCAGGGCGGCAGCGCGGCGGTCGATCGTGCAGCCGTAGCGCTTCTCGCAGCGCTGGATACAGAAGGCCAGCGCCTGGGCCGGGTCCGGGGCCTCGCAGCGCACGACGCGGCCGACCGCCTCGACCATCTGGTCGAGTTTGCCGGCGTTCCACGTCGGCGACCGCAGGACCAGCGTGGCGTCTTCGGCGGGGTTCTGGGCGTAGCGCTCCATGCTGCGGCGGTTCTCGCCTCGCTTGACGAACTCGTCGGCATCCTCGACGACGATGATCTTGTACTGCTGCATGAGGCCGAGGCTCCGGGCCTCGTCCAGGACGTCGGCGGGCGCGGCGGTCTGGCCGTCAAAGTGAATGACATCAACGTCGCCGCGCTTCGCCTCGACGGCGGCGCGCAGGGCGTGGAGTTTCTCGGTGCGGAGGTAGTTGTCCGGCCCGCAGAGGATGAGCATGCGGACACGGTCGTCGAGGGGTCCCGAGCCGGAGTCCGCTCCCGGCTTCGATGTCCGGGCTTGCGTGCGCTTGGCCATGGCCCATGTCATAGAGGCCCGCAGGGCCGAGGGCAACTCCGGGCGGACAAGCGGTTCTGAACCAGGCAGGCGAGAGCAGTGCTCGCCGCCGGCCGCCGAAGCGGAGTCGGGCGGCAAAAGCGGGGTCGATGGGGGCGGGTGAGCCGGAGCGTCTGCGGCATCCACCCCGTTTGTCAGGGCGCTTGCGCCGCGTTAATATTCTCTGCCTCCATGAGCGACCCCATCCAGCACGAGTGCGGCCTGGCGGTAGTGCGGCTTCTCAAACCACTGAGCCACTACCGGGCGAAGTACGGCACGGCGACGTGGGGACTGGACAAACTCCAACTGCTCATGATCAAGCAGCGCAACCGCGGGCAGGACGGCGCCGGCGTCGCGGTCGTCAAGTTCGACATGCCCATGGGCGAGCCTTATCTCTTCCGCAAGCGCTCGGCCAAGAAGGACGCCGTCGGAGTTCTCTTCGAGGACATTCACCGCGACCTCTCGAAGATCGTCAAGCGCAAGCACACGGATCGACCGGACGACAGCCTCAAGCAGCGATTCGAGTTCATCGGGGAACTGTACCTCGGGCACCTGCGCTACGGCACGTTCAGCGAAGACGGCGTGGCGACGTGCCATCCCTACGTCCGCCACAACACGGCGGCGACGCGCAGCCTTGTTCTCGCCGGCAACTTTAACCTCACCAACGCCGACCAGATCTTCAACGAACTGATCGGCTATGGGTTGAGGCCGGTGGGCGTCTCCGACACGCTGACTGTGATGGAGAAGATCGGGCATTATCTCGATCGCGAGAACGACCGGCTCCTCGCGGAGATCGAGGCCCAGTCGCCCGATCTGCGCGGGGAGGACCTGGCGCGCGAGGTGAGCCGGCGGCTCGACCTTCCCGAGGTGCTCCGGCGCGCCGGCAAGGACTGGGACGGCGGGTACGTCTTCGCCGGCCTCACGGGCAACGGCGACGCTTTTGTGTGCCGCGATCCCAACGGCATCCGGCCCGTCTTCTACTACGCTGATGACGAGATCATCGCCGTCGCCTCCGAGCGGGCCGCGCTCACGACCGTCTTCGACGTCGAGCCTGAGGCGATCCGCTTCATCCGCCCGGGCGCCGTGCTGACGATCCGCTACGACGGGTCGATCAGCGAGCATCAGGTGAAGGAGCCGGGCGAGTTGCGGCAATGCACGTTCGAACGCATCTACTTCTCGCGCGGCAACGACAAGGCGATCTACGGCGAGCGCAAGAGCCTGGGCCGCTGCCTGGCGCAGCGCACGCTCGAGGCGGTGAACTTCGACCTCGCCCATACCGTGTTCAGTTTCATTCCCAACACGGCGGAGACGGCGTTCCTGGGGCTGATGGAAGAGGTGGAGCGGATCATCCGCCGCCGCAATGCGGACGAGATCTGGCGATTGAGCCAGGCCGGCCGCCTGACGCGCGAGGACGTTCTGCGCCTCACGAACGGCATTCCGCGCGTCGAGAAGGCGGCGCACAAGGACCAGAAAGTCCGCACCTTCATCACGCAGGATGTGCACCGAAGCGATCTCATCAGCCACGTCTACGACATTACGCGCGGCGTCGTCGACGAAGAAGACACGCTCGTCGTGCTCGATGACTCGATCGTGCGCGGCTCGACGCTTCGCAACTCGATCATCACCATGCTCTCACGCCTGCGGCCGCGCCGGATCATCGTCCTGAGTTCCTGCCCGCCGATCATGTACCCTGACTGCTACGGGATCGACATGAGCGAACTGCGGCGGTTCGTGGCGTTCGAGGCCGCAATCGCGATACGACGCGAAGCCGGCCAGCAGACGCTCATCGACGACATCTACGAATCGTGCAAGGCCCAGGCGGGTGCGGCACTCGGCTCGCACGCCAACCATGTGCAGCGTCTCTACGACGGCATCGGCCTCGAACAACTGAGCGCCAAGATCGCCGAGATCATCCGCCCCCGCACCATCGAGTGGGAAGGCGAACTCCAGATCATCTACCAGACGATCGAGGGGCTGCGGCTTTCGCTGCCGCGCCACACCGGTGACTGGTATTTCACCGGCAACTACCCCACGCCGGGCGGCTACCGCGTGCTCAACAACGCGTTCATCAACTACTACGAGAACCGCTCGGGCCGAAGTTACGAACTGGGCTGTGCGGCGACATGACCATCGCCGCCAGACGGTGAAAAACCGCAGATACCGGCAACCGCCCGGCGCTGCCCGGCCTGATCCTCGTCGGCGGGTCGAAACGAAGCCAACGCGGGTGCGGGGGGGCAAACCAGCCGGCCGTCTGTTCGTGCCACGGACTCGCGACTCAGAACCTGCCTGAAAACCGTCAGGTGCCGTGGTCCGGAGGGAGGCTCTGCGACCGGAGGGCCACGTCATGAAGCGGACGGTCGATCACACCGGCTCGGTCGTCGATCGCGCGCCGGCGTGGCCCGCGCTCCCAAAGCGCCGCTTGACCACGGCGCCCCCAATTCTCATGCAGTCTCTCTCTGAGACTCGTTCAACCGCCTTCGCCTGCTGACATGGCTTCCTGCTCGTCTTGCTCCCGGTCCATTGGGCTGCGCAGGTCCACGAAGTTGAACTTCGCCTTCATCGCCTCGAAGGAGAACGGCTCCATTTCCCGGTCTGTGAAGTCCCGGTACATCACGACCTGCGAAAGCGGGATTGCCGACTGAGACGAGATGCTGCTGATCCAGAGTCCTGAGTTCACCAGGCCCTGCCAGCGCTGCCGCGTGACGGGGGAGTGGCTCTCCATGCGCACCAGCGCGATCCCCAGTTGCTCGGGCACCGCTGAGACCACCAGGCGCTCTTCGTTGGGAAGATCGCTGTATCGTGTGAGCGGCTCAAAGGATTCGGCGCGCTGGAAAACGGCATCGATGAGTATCTTGCTGGAGATGCCCGCTATCGCGTTGGGCTTGTAGTCGCCCATCGTGCTTGAGGCTGTGCCGTAGCGCGAGATTGAACCGCGCCGCACCGATGTATCGAGGCTCTTGGCGAGATCGTCGAGACCTTCATTGATCGCCCGCGCCCGCCAGGAATCCAGATCGGCGCGGAGGCCCTCGAACGCCTGGAGGCGCTTGACATCCTTGACGACTGCCTCCCGGACCTCGTCCATGCTTCGAGGCGGTCGGGCCGGATCGACCTCCAGCACACGGTAGACGAATGCGTCCGCGGGGTAGGATGTGGGACCGATGCGGCCACGGTTAAACTCGCTTCGTCGCAGGAGATTGGAATCAGCCAGGCCCGCCTGGAGGCCGGGGGGACCTTCGCGGCCGAGTTCCCGGTGAGCCTCGACCAGTTGACGCAGGCTCAGGAGTCCGGCGCCGGCGACACGCGTGGCGCTTCCGATGCCCTCCAGCGTTGCCAGGTCGGAAAGGCTCTGCCACTTCTGCGTGTCGGCGTGATACTCGACGGTTACGTTGAACTTCGCCTGCACCGCTTCACGCAGGGCCTCGAAGGACACCCGCTTCTGGGGCCAGTCCTCGGGCAGCACGCGGTACTCGCCGTCGCGCGCCAACGCCTGCGTCGATCGGATCAGTTCCGACCTGATGAAACGCCCGATCTCCGTCATTGATTCTTCAGCCTTCGAGCGCCGGTAGGCCGCGATCACGTCGGCGGCGACTTCATCGAACGGGGGCGGGTTGGCACGGTCCTGGGCGACCTGGGCGGCATTGCGCTGATACCACTTGCGCGCTTCCAGCCCCGACGCCTCCACCATGTCGTACACGCTCTCGTACTTGATCGTCAGGTACTCGATCTTCACGCGATCGCTGAGGCGGTATCCGAATCCCTGTTCACCCATACCCGGTTCGACGTCGCGGTATTTCTCGAAGTGCGATTCGAGCACGGCCTGTTCCGGCTCGGGCAGGTCCGCGATGTGATTCTCCGCGTCCACGAAGACCATCGCGATGTTGATGCGGTCCTCGAACGCCTGAACGATGTGCCTGGCGCGCACATCGGAGGCGACGGATGAGCCGGCATAGCCGTCGATGAGCCGGCCGATCCCCGCGAGCGTGGCGAAGGCCTCCTTGCCCTGATCAAGGGTCAGTTTGAGGCGGCCGGCTTCGTTGCGCACCGCCCGGATGAGGCCGTCGTAGACGTCATCAACGGCCTGGCGCTGGCGGGCGGCGATCGACGCGGCCTGCTGTCGAATCTGGTCGTCCCCGTCGCTGACGCCGCCGATCAGGCCCGCCAGCCTCGCCTCGGTCTTGAGCAGGAACCAATGATCGACGCCGCGCAGCCCCGACCTGCCGGAACTCCCGTCTTCGGTCGGCGGGAAGTTGAGCAGCGGGCCGATGTCGCGCGTGTTGAACATCGTTTCGAGGATCACCATCTCCGCCCCCGCCTCCTGCCACTCGCGGAAGCGGACCTTCTTCGGACTGCCGTCGATCGTCAGTTGAAAGAGCCTCCGATTCATCGAGGGCGTGCCCAGGCGCTGGATCGCCTCGGGCAGCAGGAAGGCGACCATGAGCAGCGAGCCGCCGATCGCCAGAATCCAAGCCTGGTACTTCCGCAGGAACTTGAGCATGAGCGGTGAACCTTCTTCAAGCAGGGCACAACGGGACGCGAAGTGATCGTAGGTTCGTCCCCGGTCCGACGGCGCGGAAGTGCCGAGGCGGGCGCTCGCTCCGGTGCGCCCCGAGAACGAAGGCGGTCGGCCGAGGCGACTCAGCCGACCGCGATGAAGCCTGGAAGAAGCCTGCCGTGGGCCGCGCCCGGCCGTGCCGGCGTCCCGCCCAGCGCAGGATTACTTGTACAACTCCACGATCAGGTTCGTATCCACGGGGAAGGGAACCTGGTCGGGCGTGGGCATCGCCACGACCTTCGTCGAGAGTTCCGCGGGGTTGAGATCGATCCATCCCGGGACGACGTGGCCGGCGAGGGACTCCATGTTCTCCCGCACGAGTTTGTGGACGCGTTCGCTGACCGTGACGACGTCGCCCACGTCGACCTGGTAACTCGGTCGATCGACCTTGCGGCCGTTCACAAGCACGTGGCCGTGCACGACCATCTGCCGCGCGGCCCAGATCGTGCGCGTCAGACCGGCGCGACGGACGACGTTGTCAAGCCGGCGCTCAAGGGCGGCAAGGAGAATTTCGCCGGTGTTGCCTTTCTGGCGCGTGCATTCGCCGAGCACTCGGCGGAACTGCCTCTCGAGCACGCTGTAGTGGTAGCGGAGTTTCTGCTTCTCGTTGAGGCGCACGCCGTAGTCGCGCAGGCGCCGGCCGCGGAAGCCGTGCATGCCGGGCGGGTTCAACTGCCGCTTGGCGGTGTGCTTGGGGATGTCCGCGATGGGCATGCCCACCTTGCGGGAGAGTTTCACCTTCGGGCCGATGTATCGAGCCATGAACGCGGATCCTTGGAAACGGGATTCAACCCGGCTGCCGCCAGCGCCGTTCAGGCATCCGGCCCTGTCCTTGCAGGGCGGCCCACCCGCCGGGAGTCGAACCCAATCAAAGGTCGTTGCCGGCGGGACGTCAAGTGGTCCCAGCCGGGGCGCAGGTCGGGATTGCCGCATTGTGGCCGGAGGCGCGGTCGCAAAACAAACGGGACAGGTACATTTATTTCCGCCAAAAAAACCTGCGTAAGTGCTTGAAAATACAAGACATAAAATGTACCTGTCCCGTTTGTTTTGCTCGCGGCTCAGAACCTGCGCTTGTGTCGTCCGGCATCCATGCCAGAATCCTGGACTGCCTCCTCCCCCGCATCGGGTTAGGATTGCCCGGCCATGAACACCAGCGTCCAACTCCCGGCGGAAGCGCTCGCTCGCCTCGTGGATTCGATCCGTCTGACGGTACACACGCGCCACCTCGCGCCGACGCACCTGCCGCACACCGACACGATCATCCGCCTGATCGATGAACTTCGCGCGCTGGTCTTCCCGGGGTTTTTCGGGTCGCGCACGCTCAGCGCCGACAGCCTGGCGCAGCACGTGCAGCAGACGGCGGAGCGCCTGGCCGCCGATCTCGCGCGGCAGATCCGCGCCGCGCTCGCCTACATGGAGAGTCTCGATGCCCCCGCGAGCGGCGATGACCATGTCCGGTCATGCGAGTCCCAGGCGCAGAGCCTCACGCTTGCCTTTTTCGATCGCCTGCCCGAGGTGCGCCGCCTTCTGGCGCTTGATGTGAAGGCGGCGTTCGAGGGCGACCCGGCCGCTCGCCACACCGATGAGATCATCTTCTCCTATCCGGGCATTCGTGCGATGATGGTGCATCGTGTCGCACACGAACTGTACCGGCTCGGCGTGCCCCTCCTGCCGCGCATCATGAGCGAGCACGCTCACGCCGAGACGGGCATCGACATCCACCCCGGTGCGACGATCGGCGAGTCATTCTTCATTGACCACGGCACGGGGGTGGTGATCGGCGAGACAACGCACATCGGACGCCACTGCCGTCTCTACCAGGGCGTCACGCTCGGCGCGCGCAGTTTCCCAACCGACGCGGCGGGCCGGATTGTCCGCGGGCACAAGCGCCACCCGACGCTGGGCGACCGCGTGATCGTGTACGCGTCGGCAACGATCCTCGGCGGGGACACGGTGATCGGCAACGACTGCGTGATCGGAGGCGGCGTCTTCCTGACGCGCTCTGTTCCCGCGGGCTACGTGGTGCAGGCGACGCGTCCCGAACTGCGCGAGCGGCCTGATCCCGCATCAGGCCCGTTCGAATGGGGCGGCTCGGGAATCTGATCGCACGTCAGCGGCGCCGAGGCCTCTGCGCGCCTTCGGGCCCGCAACTGCCAAACTGGCAACGCAGTTGCATGACGGGGCCAGGCTGACAGTCGCGGTGGTCGAATTGTCCGGGGAAACCCGCCCGCATGGCCGCGCCGCCCTGGCACGCTCATTGCAAAATGCGCGATGGTTGGACCGGTGCGGCTATGGTGCCGGCCGGTCGCAGGGTGAATCCCTACACACCGGTTTGACAGGAGGTGCATCATGCTGACACGCTCATTCCTGAACACTCCCTTCGCGGCTCTCGCCGAAATGGATCGACTTTTTGAAAGCATGGCGGCCGGCTGTCCGCCCTTCGCGGGCGCAGGCCTCCGCCCGCGCGGTGCGCTGCTCTATCCTGCTCTGAACGTCTACGAGGACGATGCGAACCTGTATGCCGAGGCAGAACTGCCCGGGCTCGCGCTCTCCGACATCGACGTCTCGGTGACGGGCGACGAACTGACCATCCGCGGCAAGCGGCAGATCTCCCTGCCCGAAGGGGCTGCGTCGCTGAGGCGCGAACGGCCCGCGGGCGAGTTCGAGCGGACGATCAGTCTGCCCGTGGAGATCGACGTCGATCGCGTGGAGGCGTCCCTGACCCACGGCGTGCTGCTGATCACGCTTCCCAAGGCGCGATCGGCTCAGCCGCGCAAGGTCGAGGTTCGCGCGCCGATCCGGCCTTCCTGACGAGCGCGTGCAGCACTTCGAGGCCATTCCCGACACCTGATTGCATTTGCAGGGAGACTGCCATGAACAGCACAACGAACCAGATTCAAGAGAGTGGTCATTCGCCGGTCGTGCGCCGGCCCGGCTCGGCGCAGTCGCCGGCTCAATCAGCGGCGCCGGTGCCGAGTCAGTGGACGTACCGCCCCAATGTGGACATCGTTGACACCGACGCCGCCATCGAGGTCTATGCCGACGTTCCCGGCGCGACGGGCGACTCGATCGACATCGCCTTCGAGCAGGACATCCTCTCGATCGAGGCGCGCGTTCAGCCGCGCCGGCACGAGACATGGACCCCGGTGGCCGACGAGTTCGGGGTGGGGAACTTCCATCGGCGATTCCAGATCGACGCCGCGATCGACCCCGACGCCATTACCGCGGACTTCGACGCCGGCGTCCTCAAGATCACCCTGCCCAAGGCGAAGCAGGCGCAGCGGCGCCGGATTCCTGTACGGGCCTGAGCGACGCACAGCAGAGCAGAGCCGCCGAAAGCGCGGCGGGCATGATCAATCCAGAGTCACCCTTGTGCACTGCGAAGTGCGCAAGGGTGTTTCGTTGAATTCGGTCGGACAAGCGGGCAGCCGCCGGGAAAGGTAATTACCGCTCCCGCCTGTGGCGGGGCGCGACGTTGGCGACCTGCTTGACGGCGCGCGCCGAGGCCGCCGCCGACTCGCGGTCGAGGTCCAGGGCGTCGATGTGGGCGCGGATGTACCGGCTCTCAAGGATGCCGATCGTGCTCGACGTGATGATGTAAAGCGTCAGTCCGCTCGG
The DNA here is from genome assembly GCA_900696685.1 of uncultured Planctomycetota bacterium. Lineage (GTDB taxonomy): Bacteria > Planctomycetota > Phycisphaerae > Phycisphaerales > UBA5793 > UBA5793. The sequence continues at coordinate 30,359 of CAADHA010000132.1, read as the reverse complement.
CGCCGCATAGAGAAACAGCGGGAAGATGATCGGGAAGACGATCCGCATGATCTTCTGCTGCTGCTCCTGCTCGGGCGTCATGTTGGGGTTGGGCGGGGTGAGGTACTTCTGCTGAAGATAGAAGATCACGCCCATGAGGATCGGCAGGGCGTTGATCCCCGAGACCGCCCAGCCCAGCAGCGGCAGGTGGAAACTGCGGCCGAAATCGATGAAGTGGTCCGGCTGGGAGAGGTCGGCGAGGAAGGACCAGTTGCCGAAGATCTGGAATACGCCGTAGAACGCCGGCTGCTGGCGCAACTCGATCGCGAAGTAGAGCATCGCGTACAGGGCGATCCAGATCGGCGTCTGGAGGAACATCGGAAGAAGGCCCAGGCATCCCGCCGGGTTGACGTTGTGCTCGCGGTACAGGGCCATCTGCTCCTGCTGGAGTTTCTTGGGGTTGTCCCGGTACTTCTCCTGGAGCTTCTTGATCTCCGGCTGCAACTTGGCCATGTTGCGGCTGAGGCGCTGCATCGAGACCTGCCCCTTCTTGGTAAGGGGGTGGAGAATGACGCGGACGATGAGGACGAGGATGATGATGGCCACGCCCCAGTCGTGCACGCCGAGCCCCACGCCGCCGAGGGTGATCACGTCTCCTTCGATGAGGCGCAGGAACCAGAGGAGAAAGTGCGTGAGGGTCTGGAAGGTGCACCACGCGCACCCGAGTTGATAGACGATGAGTTCCTTGAGGTTGAAGGCGCGGTAGGGCTGTTGCTGCGTGAGGAGCGTGCCGCGCAGCGGTCCGGCATAGAGGCCGAGGTCGAGCGGGCGCTCCTGGAGCGGCGCCAGCGGCATCGGGCTGCCCACGAGCTTGAGGCTCATGAAGCGGGTGTCGATCTCCTCGGTGGGCACGGCCGACAGGCGCGTCTCCCCGCGCGACTCGACCCACACCTCGACGCGCGCCACCTGGTCAAGTGAGCGAGCAGCCGTCTGGCGCGGATCGTCCACGGCGCGGTGCACCGCGAATCCGAAGTAACGGTTCGTCGTCGCCACCCACGAGAGCGCATAATTGTTCTTGCGGCTGGTTTCATTGGGCCAGACGAGGTTGCTGTCCGCGGCGTCGCCGGTTTCGCGCGCGCTCTCGATGGCGCGCTTGATGACCTCGTGCCGGCCCAGCAGAAAATCGCTCTCCGACGCGAGCACCACTTCCCGGTCGCGCGGGTCAAGGTAGCCGAAGCGAACGCGCCGGTAATCGCCGTAGCCCTCGCGCAAGTAAGGCAGATCGCCCGGGCCCCACTGTTCAACCTGGACGGTGAGCGGCGCAGAGGTCTCGTTGCGAAGGCGCTGGCGCAGAGTAATCTGCCCTTCAGCGGGACCGAGTTCGTAGCGTCGGGTGATCGTGAGCACGGGGCGGTCATCCGCATCAACAACGACCGCCTCGAACTCGCCGGCAGCGATCTGGCGGAAGGTGTACGGCTGGAGGTTTGCCGTCTCGTCGTAGGCGTCGATGCGCTGACCTTCGATGGAGACGCGGCGCAGGCCCATCACCGGCCGCCTCGGAGACGAACCTTCGAAGAATGTGTAGCGGTCGTCCGCCACCCGGGCGCGCGTGCGGTAATAGTCCGCGAGGGTTACCTGCGCGATGCCGGCGCCGAACGGGCTGAATTCGAGGCGCAGGCGGGACGCGTTGGCGTCGCCTTCCAGGTCGCCCAATGGTATGAGAGCCTCGGGCGGCTGCTCTCGGAAGTGAAGGCCGGTGCGCTCGCCCTCGGCGGGTGGCACTTGGCCGATCTCGGCTGGATCGGGCGCCGCGCCGATCGCGGGTCGGACATCGGTGGGTTGATCCGCTGCGCCGGGCGCAGGTTCAGTCTCGTCGGCGGTCGGTCCCGGCGCGGCGGCAGAAGCGTCCTGACCGGAATCGACGGGCGTGCGAGCGGGGCCGGATGATCCCGACGAACCCCGCTTGCCGGCGCCCTGGAACACGGAGAGGAGAATGACCAGTCCCAGCGCCAGGACCAGGGTCGTGATCAGAACTCGCTTGAGATTCACAGACATGAGATGGGGCGCTCGTGTGATTGGGGCCGACATCCGAAAGACATCATTGCGGCGGCCTGCGGGTTCGGGCGGACGGACCACGCGCTGTTCGCAGTCCGGTGACGGTCCGGCTCACCGGCCTTCATAGAGCCGGTCCGCGAGCCAGTCGTTGAGTTGCGGAATCGATTTGATCTTGCGGGCGACGGCGTCGATGTCGTAGGGCACGCGGAGGAACTCGATGCTGCCGTCCTCGATGATGACGTAACTGGCGCGCGGGTCGTTGTCGCGCGGCTGGCCCACCGACCCGACGTTGATCATGCATTTCTCGCCGTTTTGAAACGTGAACCTGTTCTTCAACTCGGCCGGCGTGTAGAAGTCGGGCTCATCGGTGAAGACGCCGGGGACGTGCGTGTGGCCGACGACGGCGCAACGGTCGATGCGCTCGAAGATCTGCTGGATCTTGAGAGTGCCGTTGATGGCGTCGTCGGGAAAGACGTATTCATTGACCGGGCGGCGGGGCGAGCCGTGGACGGCGATGATCTGGTTCTCGCTGCCGAACTTCACCCGGACGCGCAACTGACTGAGGAAGGTCCATCGGCGGGCCCTGGCGGCCTCGTCTGCCTCGGTCTCGAACTGGGTGCGGGTCCAATAGGCGGCCTGCTCGGCCCCAGGGTTGAAGTTGGTCGGTTCGTAGAGCACTCCGAAATCGTGGTTGCCCAGAAGGGACCACAGGCAGCGTTCGGCGACGAGATCGACGCAGGCGAGCGGGTCGGGGCCGTAGCCCACGATGTCGCCAAGGCAGACGACGGCTTCGACGTTGCGGGTCTCAATGTCAGCCAGTACCGCCCGCAACGCCTCGGCGTTCCCATGTATGTCCGATATCACCGCGAGGCGCACGAGTCCGCTCCACCACAAAAAATGAAAATCCCGGCCCGCCGGAGCGACAAACCGGTCTCCGATCCTATTGGGATCGCGGCAGACCGTCAATCGGGCGGTTCCGAGGGGTTGTGCTTTTGCGGCGCAGGGCGTGAAGACGTAGCGTCTATGCCGCCTGGGATGTGCAATCGGGTGCGGGGGCGAAAGCAACGGCCTCGGGCGCGGCCTGGACGCTTTTACCCGCAGGAGCACACCCGGTGAGCCGACGATGACTGTCACGTGCGCTCCGGAATCCGGGTCGTTGCGAGGTCATCGCCGTGCTCATGCGGGACCAGGACAACTCAACGCCCGCGGTGCCGCTGCATCACCGCCTCCAGTTCCGCGTGTTGTTGCTGGTGCTGGCGATGGTCGTGCTGACGGTGGGTACGAGCAACTGGATGCTCAAGGTGCTCATCGAGAAGCAACTCGATGCGGCGCTGGAGCGTGAAACGGTGCGACTGGGCGAGTACCTCGCCGAGGAGTTCCGCCAGGCGCTGATGATGCGAAACTCCGCGGCGATCGAGGTACACATCGAGGCGGCGGCAAGTGAACCAGGTCTGGCCTTTCTCGAAGTGGAGAACCGGCTGGGGGCGGTGGTTGCCAGGCGGATCAACAACGCCGAACTGCACCGTCACTTCGAGGCGGTATTCAGCGACGAGGCCAAGCAGTCGGCGCTGGCTCGGAGCCGGCCGGTGCCGCTGGGTTGGAAGCGCACGCCCGAGGCGCGCATCCTGCGCATGCCGATCCTGTCGCCGTCGCGCGGCATCGCAGGCCCCGACCTCCTCGGGCACGTGCTCTTCGTCCACGTGGACCCGGTGCACCGCGCCACCGTGGAGAAGATGCGGGCGTTGGCGTTCGGCGTGGTGCTGGTGGCGTGCCTGATCTCCGTGCCGCTCACGACGGTGCTGATGCGTCGTCTGATGCGCCCGTTGCGTCGGATTCTGCGCGCGGTGACGCTGCTGGCCTCGGGGAGCGAGTTGCCGCACCTGCCGGTGAAGCGGGTGGATGAACTGGGTCTGCTGGCGCGGTCGGTGGCGGAGACGGCCTCGTCGCTGGCGCATGCGCGGGCGGATCTGATGCGGGCCAACGCGACGCTGGAGCGCGACGTCGAGGCGCGCACCGCCGAACTCCACGCCGCCAACCGCCGCCTCGAACAGGAGATCGAGACGAAGAACGAGTTCCTCCGCACCGTGAGCCATGACCTCAACGCGCCCCTGCGCAACATCGCGGGCATGACCACGATGCTCCAGCGCCGCTTCGGTGAGGCGCTGCCCGATGAAGTCAGGCACCGCCTCGACCGCATTGCCGCGAACGTAAGACTCGAATCCTCCATGCTTGACGACCTGCTGGAACTCAGCCGCATCCGCACCCGGCCCGGCGAGCGCGAGAAGGTCGATCTGGGCGAACTGGTGCGCGGAGTGGTCGGAGCACTGGAGCACGAACTGGCGGAGCGGTCCATTGTCTGCGACATCGCCGCCGCGCTTCCGGTGATTGACGTCGAGCGGAACCTGGCGAGGCAGGTCTTCCTGAACCTGATCGACAATGCGGCCAAGTACATGGGCAATCGACCGGTGCGTCGCATCACCGTCTCGCACGTCGTTGAAGGCCAGTGGCTGAAGGTCTCGGTTGCGGACACGGGTCCGGGGATCGCCGAGTCGGATCGCAGGCGCGTGTTCCAGGTGTTTCGCCGCGGTTCGGAAGCGGGCAGCAGCGGCGTTCCCGGCCGGGGTATCGGACTCGCCAGCGTCAAGGCCGTCGTCGAGCACTGGGGCGGGGAGATCACCCTTGAAAGCGTGGTGGGCGAGGGGAGCACCTTCACGGTGTCAATCCCGGTCGGCCGTATCGTCTCTGCTGATCTCGGACCCGCATCGTCTCGCACGGCGGCGTGAATCACTCCATCGGTCGCCGCCAGGTGTCGATGTGTCCAACGCAGGAGCGCCTCTCATGATCGCAAAGAAGCCCGAGTCACCGAGGATGGAAGCAGTGATCGTGTTGGTGGACGACGATCCGGATTATCGGATGCTCGTCCGGGACGCGATCGAGTCGCTCAATCTGCCCGTGAAGGTGTACGAGTGCGTGGACGGGTGCGATGGCATCCGGTTCCTCAAGCAGGCCGGGGCGGTGGGGGGGGCGCCTCGGCTGAGCCTCGTGCTTCTCGATCTTGAAATGCCCGGCGCCGACGGGCTGGAGGTGCTCGCCAACGTGCGCGCCGATGATCGGCTACGGGACCTTCCGGTGGTGGTGATGACCGGGGTGGACGACGACGAGGTGCAGCGCCGGGCGCTCGAGACCGGCGCGAGCAGTTACACGTGCAAGGTGAAGGACACGGAGGACATGCTGCGGCGCATCGAGGCGGCCGCCCTCTACTGGACCACTGTCCATCGCCAATTGTCCACCCGATCGTCCGCGGCCTGAAACCGCGGACCCTGAGCGTGGATTCGCCAGGAGAACCCATGTCATTGGAGAATGACGCCCCCATGAAGGCACGGAAAGACCCACCCCGGCTTCTTCTGCTCGAGGACGATCCTGACATCGCATCGCTGATGCGAGACGTGCTCGAAGAGCACTTCGCAGGCGAGGGCGTCCGGGTCTGCGGCACGATTGCGCAGGCGCTGGCGCAGGACCTGTCGCAGGTGGACCTCATTCTCTGCGACTTCAATCTTCCGGACGGGACCGGTCTGACGGCGCTGAAGGAGCTCCTGACACGGCAGGCGGGCCTGCCCGTGATCATGGTGACGGGCGAGTCGGATTATCGCACGGCCCTGGAGGCGCTGCACGCGGGCGCGTACGACTACATCGTCAAGGCCGGCGAGTTCCTCTCGATCCTTCCGCTCATGGTGGAGAAGAACCTCTCGCGCTGGCGGACCAAGCAGGAGAACATACGCCTTCAGCGCGAACTGGAGCTCTCGCTCGAGCAGGTCCGCCGCTCGCACGCGCAACTCTCGTCGATGGTGGCGAGGCTTGAGGAGATGGCGCTGACCGATGCGCTGACTGGCCTCTCCAACCGGCGCCACCTCAGCGAAGACCTGCCGCGCCTCTTCGCCGAGACGACGCGCCACAACGACGATCTCGCCTGCATCATGATCGACCTCGACGGGTTCAAATCGCTCAACGATGCGCGGGGGCACCAGCAAGGGGACGACCTGCTGAGGCTTGCGGGACGGGTGATTCTCGCCAACCGGCGCGAGTCGGACCTCGCCGCACGGTATGGAGGCGATGAGTTCGTCCTCATCCTCCCGCGCACCGACGCCGCGACCGCCGTCCACCTCGCCAACCGCATCCGCGATGACTTCGACGATGCAGTGCGGCCGCTGATGCGCCAGGCGCAGGAGATCGCGATGTCGATCGGGATCGCGTGCGCACGCTCGAGCCGCGCCGCCTCGGGCGAGGAACTGGTCCGCATCGCCGACGAGATGCTCTACGTGGCCAAGCGCGAGGGCAAGGCGCGGGTGGTGCTGTGTGAGCCGCGCGACGGTCGTGTGGCGCCGCACGTCGTCAACGCCGCGTGAGCGACCAGGCCTCTCGCTGCCTCTGCGAATGGCGGCTACGATGTTCGCGGAGATTGTGCCGCGATGCGCCTCGCCGTCAACGACATCAACCGTGAACCGCTTGGCACAGCCTCGGTCGATGAAAGCGCCCGCCCCTCGTCGATCACACTCGACGGCGGCTGCCGCACCATTCTGCTTCAGTGGGAAGGCGCCCTCGATGAGCAGGGGAGGCTGCGGCGCTGCCCGGTCTGCGGCTGCCGCGAGATCTTCAGGCGTCAGGATTTCCCCCAGCGCCTCGGGCTGATGCTCGTGATCGGCACGATCATCGCGGCCGTGGTGCTCATCGCCCTCTGGCAGGTGATTTGGGCGATGGGCGTGCTCCTGGCCGCCGTTGTCATCGATCGCATCATCTGCGTCTTCACGCGCGAGTGTCTCGTCTGTTACCGCTGTCGCACCGAGTTCCGGGACGTGACGATCGACGGGTCGCACGAGGCATGGGACCTGGCGACTGGGGAAAAGTACCGGCCGATCAGGCGCATTGAGACGCCCAGGCAGGACGGGCCATGCACACAGGCCTGAGTGTGCATCCCGGCGCGTCGGTGCCGCTCGTTCTCGCAGGAGGGGGAGGGCACGCCAAGGTCGTCCTGGACGCCGCTCGCGCTTCGGGCTGGCGCATTGCAGGCTTCCTTGACGATGCGCCCGAGGCAGCGCTCGCGTCCCTGGGCGTGGAGCGGCTCGGCTCGATCACCGACTGGAGCCGCTGCGAGACGGCGTGCCGCTTCATTCCTGCCATCGGCGACAATGCCGCCCGACGCGCCTGCATTGAGCCGATCCTTCGGCACGGGGGCGATCGCCTCGCCCTGGTCGTTCATCCGACGGCGGTGATCAGCCGGCTGCACGTCCTGCTCGAGCCTGGAGTGTTCATCAGCGCCGGGGCGATCGTTAATCCCTGCGCGCGCATCGGGGCGGGCGCGATCATCAACAGCGGAGCGATCGTCGAGCACGACGTGGAGATCGGTGCGTGGTCGCATGTCGGTCCCGGTGCGGCGCTGGGCGGGGCGGTGGTGGTGGGCGAGGCAGCGCTGCTGGGGCTGGGCAGCCGCGTCCTGCCGGGCCGGCGCATCGGCGCCGGGGCGGTGGTCGGCGCCGGCGCCGTCGTCGCCCGCGACGTGGCGCCGGGAGCGAGGGTACGCGGCGTGCCTGCCGCGGCATCGCCGTGAAGGGGTGACGAAGTCAGGCCACGAAGGCGCAGGGCGATCGCGGCGACTCGGCGATCCGGCTGCATCGTCGCCTCAGCGTCGTTCAGAGGTTCTTGCGCGGCATGGTTGAGGCGACCATGCGCAGGGGCGGCACGTCGGAGCCTTCGACGCGCAGGTCGATCTCCCGGTCCTCCGCGATGAGCAGGTCGATCGTGGCGCGGTAGAGAAGCGGCCCGCGCCGGTAGTGCAGCGTGAAGGGCGGCACTCGCTCGTTCTCTTCGTCAAAGACCGGCGCGACTCCCGTGAGAAGCAGTTCTTCCTGTGCCTCGCCGAGCGGATCGACAATGACGTAAAGCGCTTCGTCGAGATCGCGGTACTCAACGCGGACGAACGTGCCGTCGGCCGCGACGAACTCGATGTAGTCCGACTGGATGATCGGGTCGGTGATCACGTTGTCGGGGTATGGGCCGAACTGTGTGCCCGTGCGGATCATCGCCAGCAGCCGGTGCATGGTGAGGCGGGCGATGGTGTGGCGCGAGGCTGACTCGGTCGTGGCCTGGTAGGCGCGGAAAGAGGCGCTCAGGGCCGCAAGAAGCGAGGTCAGCAGGAGCGATGTGATGGAGATGGCGAGGAGGACTTCGACGATGCTGAAGCCCCCGGCCCTCGAACGGCGATGGCGGCGGCGAATCGCGATCATGGCGACACTCCTTCCATGTAACTGCCCTTGACGGGCACGGCCTTGATGGGCGCGTTGATGCCATCGGGCATGGGGATGTCCGGGTCGTAGCGCAGGTAGATGTTCCCGAAGCCGACTTCGGGATCAGGCTCCATGCCCTCGCCGTCGCCGTCTTCGACGCTGAAGTACCCCAGGGTCGTGTTGAAGGCGGAGACGTTGCCGCCGTAGTAGAGCGGCCCCTGGCCCATGATCGGCTTGAAAGTCATCAGCAGGGCGCCGATGACCTCGGCCCGGCCGCGCACGTCCAGGACGCCCGCCACGATCGTTCCCTGCATCGAGACCTTGTCACCCGAGTTCTCGAAACTGCCCACGTCCACGGAGAAGTTGGGCGCGAGGAGCGAACTGCGGCGCAACTGCTCATAGTTGGACGCGAAGCTTTCCTGGGCCGCTTCGAGTTCCTCCGGCCCGAGGTTGCCGTTCTCGATCTCGGACTCGTCAAGCGTGAAGCGGGTGCTGCCCGTGAATTGCAGTTTGTTGCGGACGTGTGTGAGCTCGTCGGCGGGATCGGAAACGATGGACCCGATGAAAGTGCAACTGTGGAAGCGCAGGTTGTTGGAGAAGGGCTTGGTGTCGTAGACGGGGCTGCCGTCGATCTCGAGGACCGGCTCCCATGACTCGTAGTCGTACTTATCCACGTACTCTTCGCCCACAAGTTCCTTGATGCCGAGGAAGTTCCAGTTCACGTGGTCGTTGCCGGAGTGGGTCTTGACGTAAACGGCGCCGATAAAGATGCAGTTGATGAACAGGCCGTTATTGCCCTCGGGAATGGCGACGTTCACGAAGGTCATGTTCTTGTAGATGGGGCGGCGGTACCAGTCGTAGAAGCCGGGCGAGCCGAGGGGCATCTGCTCCCAGACGCCGATGTCGGGGCGGAGGTAATCAGGCTCGGTGGGGTGGTCGGACCATGAGTGAGAGCCGGGGTCGCCGCCCAGTTGCGCCTCGAGTTGTTCGACGAACGGGGCGGAGCCGCTCGTGACGTTCTTGAGCGCGTTCTGCGCATTGGTGAAGTCGGTGATGCTCAGGTCGTAGAGGCGGGTGTCGGGAACCTCGAACTCGGCGGAGGCATACTCGATCTCTGCATGGATGGGGCCGTTGACGAAAGTCTGCCACGGCTGTCCGCTCTTCGAGGATTCCCAGGCATCCTTGCCGGCCTTGAAGAGGAGGTTGCCTCGAACCTTGCTGTACCCGTCGAGGTTGTCGATCACGCCGTCGAGGTAGCCCAGGGCGGTGTCCTCGAGGTCAACCACGCCGTCGCCGTTGCGGTCGGCGCTGAGCGTGTCGATCATCTCGGCGAGCTGGTCGTCGATGCCGGAGAACTCGACATCAAGCGTGCCGCGGCCGGCCGCATAGGCGAGGTCCTGGTCGTAGACGATCATGCCGTCATTGTTGACGTCGTAGAAATCAAGCCAGAGGTCGTAGTCGTCCACGAACCCGTCATCGTTGGCGTCGACCATGTACGGCTCGGTCAGGCCGTCGGATTCAGTCGGGTGGCCCGGGCGGAGGCGGTTGTCGCCGTTGACGTCGTGCAGGCCGATCTGTTCGATGAGGGCTTCAATGCGGGCGTCGAGTTCCGCGTCGAGGTGGCGGAAGTCGGATTTCATGACGATGGGATGGCCGAGGGGTTCTTCAAGGTCGGCGACATCTTCGCCGAAGCGCGTGCCGATCGGCCCGTCGATGTGCACGTTCTTGCCCACCATGATGCGGTTGGGCGAAATGACCGCGGCGTCGAGGCGCTTGACCAGTTGGAAGTCCATCTGGAGCGTTCGGGTCAGCACGCCGTCGCGCCCCACGCTCGTGACGCGGATGAAGCGCCCGTCGGCGAGCGGCTCGTAGGAGAGTCTGAAGGTGGCGGCGTTCTCCTCGATGGTGACGGCGATGGGTCGGACGACGAGTTTGCCGAACTCATCGATGGCGGGGAGGAGTTCATCGGGCGGTTCAAGGATGAGGTTGTGCTCGTCGGCGGCGTGGGCGTTGAGCAGGGCGGTGGCCAGGCTCGTGGCCGGGGGCGACTCGACGAAGTCAGGCTCGAGGATCGTGACGGCGCCGTCGCCGCTCTCCCACGTGCCGTTCCAGAGTTTCTCGCCGAAGTCGTCGGTGATGAGGCCCTTCTCAACGACGAAGCGCTGGGCGGCGCCGGTGAGCCGGCGGGCCGCGAAACTCAGCCCCGTCTCCGCCGCGCTCATCGCCCGGTTCACCTGCAGGTGCGAGTGAGCCGTGCGCACGTTTCCCTGCGCCACGACGGCCATGACGGCCGCAAGCGAGCCGAAGATCACGAGAAACATCATCGAGAGAACGGAGGCGACGCCGCGGCGCCGGGCAGCGCCCACGGCTTTGCGGTATTTCCGTCCCCGAAGCGCCAGGTGCAGGCGGCGCTGGAATGCGCTCTCGCCCGCAGGGTGTTTCAGCGCGGCGGCGCCGAGGCGCACGCCGGGATACTTGCCTTCTCCTCGCCTGATGCTCATGACCGCTCCGTTTCACCACCTCGACCCGTTCCAGGAAGTTGTGCCGACGCAAACGGAGCAGACCGAGGCCGTGTTCCGCTTGCCTCCATGCAATCTCAATACTCGTTGATCCACGCGATCTTGGTGATCTCCAGCGGATCGGGATCGCGTGCCCCCTGATACTGGACGCTGACCTCGATGCGCAGGACGTAGTCGCCAGGCGCGAGGCTGGGATCTTCCGGTCCGCTGATGTTGTTCCTGGGCACCTTGCCGACGCGGACGATCTGGGACCACCCTTCCATGTCGGGAATGATCAGGCGCTGCGCGTTGACCGGTCCGGTCCCCTCGGCGGCGCTGAAGATGGTCCCGAGGCCCTCGACGCCGTCGAAGTCGTCCAGGTCGTCGAAGTCGGCGAGGGTGAGTTCGTTCGGCTCCGGTCCCCAGAAGGCCATGCCCGTGACCGGGTCGTGCGGCGACAGGCGAACGGACATCTCGCGGATTTCGTTGGCGAGAAACGTGGCGGTCGACGTGTGTGTGGACCAGTCGTTCTGCCTGTGGAAGGCCATCTGGGCGTAGAGGATGGCGAGCACGCCCGTGCTGACGATCACGATCGCCAGCGCGGTCTCCATGAGGGTGAAGCCGCGCTGCCGTATCGGACGTGAAGGGCCGCTGAGCGTGGACTGGAGCATGGCCGGGCGGTCGCGCATGGTGCGTGCCTTCCTTGAACTCCACCCTTCTCCTATTTAACGAGCGAGGACATCTTGAAGATTGGCAGGATGATCGCCATGGCGATGAAACCGACGACCGAACCCATCACAATGATCATGATCGGCTCAATCATACTTGTCACCGTCTTGATAGCGTCCCGCAGAACTCTGCTGTAATAGGACGCGATCTCCTGGAGGACGTCCGACAACTTGCCCGACTCCTCGCCGGCCGCGATCATCTGTACCACGGACCTTGGCAGAAGGACGGACTTCTGGAGGGGCTGGACGAGTTTCTTGCCCTGCTTGACGGAGGCGTAGACCTGCCGCCACATGTGCTTGTAGAGCGAGTTGCCGGAGATGTCGCCGGTGATGGCCAGCGAGTCGAGCATGGGCACGCCGGCGCTGAGCAACTCGCCCATCGTGTGCAGGCTGCGGTTGATGTAGAGCGCGCGGAACATGCGCTTGAAGAGAGGCAGGCTGAGTTTGAGGCGGTCGATGGCGAGGCGTCCGACGCGTGTGCGGGTGAAGACGAAGAGGGTCGTTCCGGCGGCGAACACGCCCATCACGATGATGTACCAGTACTGCACCATGAAGGCCGACATGGCCATGAGGAAGACCGTCGGGCCGGGCAGGAAGTCCTCCTTGCCCTTGAAGACGACGGTGAACCGGGGCAGGACGAAGGTGAGCAGGAAGATGGTGACGGCGACGGCCATGGTTCCGATGATGCCGGGGTAGATCATCGCCCCGATCACCATCTTGCGTGTTTCGAGCTGCTGGCTCATGTACGCGGCGATGCGGTCGAGCATCTTGGCGAACGAGCCGGACATCTCCGACGCGCGGACCATGTTGACGTAGAGCGGGCTGAAAAGTTTGGGATAGCGGGCGATGGCCTCGGAGAACTGCCGGCCGCTCTCGACGTCCTGCCGCACGTTGCGGAGGACTTCGCGCCACTTGGGGTTCTGAACCTGGTCGGCGATGCCTTCGAGCGCGGCACGGATCGAGATGCCGGCGCGGATCATCACGGCCATCTGTGTGGTGAAGTCGAGGACGTCGCGCTGGCTGGGACCGCTGCTGTAGTTGAGGCTCTTGAGCGTGGCACGAAGGCTCTTGACGTTGCCCGACTCGATGGGCGAGAGACTGACGACGCGCTGTCCCTGGTTGCGCAGGATCGCCGCGGCCATCATGGCGCTGTCGGCGGCGAGCGTGCCGGAGCGCACCTCGCCGTTGCCGCCCCTTGCCTGGTATCGATACAACGCCATGCCTTGCTCCTCAATCGCCTCGAAGGAAGACGCGGAGGCGCAAGCGGATCACGCCCAGCATCCGATCCGCATGCCCTGTCGCCTACGCCGCCAGCGCCCGCTCCAGTTTGTCCGGGTACGCCGCTTGTGCGATCGCATCCTCGCGCCCGATCATGCCGTTGAAATACAGTTCGCTGATCGAAGTGTCCAGACTGACCATGCCGAGGTTCCGGTTCGTTTCGATGACGTTGGGAATCTCGAACGAGCGGTTCTCGCGGATGATGTTGCGCACCGCGGGCGTGCAGAGCATGATCTCGACGCCGGGCACCATGCCTGCCTGGTCGATGCGGCTGAACAGGGTCTGCGACACGACCGCCTGGAGTGTGTTGGCGAGCATCGAGCGGATCTGGTTCTGCTGGTCCGCAGGGTACATGTCCACGATGCGCTCGACGGTCTGCGAGGCATTGACGGTGTGCAGCGTGCTCAGGACGAGGTGGCCGGTTTCCGCGGCCGTGATCGCCAGCGCCGTCGTCTCCAGGTCGCGCATTTCGCCGACGAGGATGATGTCCGGGTCCTGGCGGAGGATGTGCTTGAGTCCCGAGGCGAAACTCGGCATGTCCGCCCCGAGTTCCCGCTGCTCGATCACGCTCTTGTTGGACTCGAAGGCGTATTCGATGGGGTCTTCGAGCGTGATGATGTGCTTGCGGTAGCGCTCGTTCATCGCCTGGATCATGGCGGCGAGTGTGGTGGACTTTCCCGAGCCGGTGTCGCCGGTGACGAGCACCAGGCCGCGCGGCAGGTAGGTGAGCCGGCCGATCACGTCGGGCAGGTTCAGCCCTTCAAGCGGGGGAACCTTCGACTTGATGGCGCGGAAGGCCATCGCCACGCTCTTGCGCTGCATGTGCGCGTTGACGCGGTAGCGGCCGACGCCGGGAATCTCGTAGGAGAAGTCCGAATCGTATTGCTTCTTGAACGTTTCGAGGGCGTTGGGGGGCGCGACCTGCTCGAGGATGCGCTGCGCCGACTCGGGCGTTACGACCGGATAATCCATCGGCGTAACGATCGTATGAACGCGCATCAGCGGCGGATGACCCGCGACGATGTGGATATCCGAGGCGTTGTGCTCGGCGGCGGTCTTGAGAATCGTGTTGAAGTCCATCGCAGACTACCCCTCGTGGAATGGATGAGGCCCAGGCGCAGGCGGCGTCAGACGATCGCCGTGATCCGCCTGCAGTATCCCCGCACCGTCAGCGAACCTGTCCCCTCCACATCGGCCGTTTCACGATCGCGGATAATGGCAAGTCGCGGTCTTTCCTGCGGTCCCGGGCTTGTTATCAGATGGTGGCCTCGGTGACGCGGAGAACCTCCTCGATGGTGGTGAGGCCGCGCACGACCTTGGCCAGCCCGTCCTGACGCAGGGTCACCATGCCGCGCTCGACGCACATGCGTCGGAACTCGGTGACGGAGGGATTGCGGGCGATGGCGTCGCGCGTGACGTCGTCGAGAAGGAGGAGTTCGTAGATGCCCAGCCGGCCTCCGTAGCCCGTCTGCCGGCAGCGGTCGCATCCGGCGCCCTTGCTGACCTGGGCGGCGTCGAGGCCCTGGGTGGCGAGGAACTCGCGCATGTCGGCGGTCAGCGGGTCGGGGACCTTGCAGTGCGGGCAGACTCGACGCACCAGTCGCTGGGCGAGGACGGCGTTGAGCGCGGCGCCGATGAGAAACGGCTCGACGCCGATGTTGATCATGCGCGTGATCGAACTCGGCGCGTCGTTGGTGTGAAGGGTGCTGAGCACGAGGTGGCCGGTGAGCGACGCCTGAATGGCGATGCGGGCCGTCTCCGCGTCACGGATTTCACCGACCATCACCACGTCCGGGTCCTGGCGCAGCAGGCTGCGCAGGGCCGCGGCGAACGTCATGCCGATCTTCTCGTGGATCTGCACCTGGGTGATGCCGTCGAGGTGATACTCGACGGGGTCCTCCGTCGTCGAGACGTTCAGTTTCTTCGTGTCCATCTCGCGCAGGGAGGAGTAGAGCGTGGTCGTCTTGCCCGAGCCGGTCGGTCCCGTCACGAGGATGATCCCGTGCGGCTGCCTGATCTGCCGCCGCCAGATTTCCAGCGAGGCCTCGTCAAAGCCGAGTTGCTCGAGGCCCACCGCGATCGAGCGGGCGTCAAGGATGCGCAGGACGCACTTCTCGCCGGTGACCGAGGGGAGCGTCGAGACGCGAAGATCGAGTTTGCGGCCGGCGACGACGGCGCGGATGCGCCCGTCCTGCGGAAGGCGCCGCTCCGAAATGTCGAGGTTGGCCATGATCTTGAGGCGTGAGATGATCGCCGCGTGCATCTTGTACGGCGGGTTCATCATGTCCAAGAGCAGCCCGTCGATGCGGAACCGCACCTTCAGTTTCTTCTCCGCGGGTTCGATGTGGATGTCGGAGGCGCCTTCCTTGAGCGCGGTCTGGATGATGAAGTTCACATAACGGATGACCGGCGACTCGCCCGCCTGCTTGGCGAAGTCCACGTCTTCCTGGTCGTTCTCGACCACCTCGACGTCGCCCTCGTCGATGTCGGCGAGGATGTCGTTGACGGCGATGTCCTGGTCGTCGCCCTGCGTCTGCAACTCGATCACCAGGCTGATCGCCGACGCCGTGACGATGACCTGGCGGACCGCGGACACGCCGAGAAGGCGACGCACTTCGTCCACCACGAACACGTTGTCAGGCTCGACCGTGCCCAGGACGAGTCGGTTGCCGTCCTTGCGCAGCGGCATCACGAGGTGGCGGCGGCAGAAGTCGGCCGTCAGCCGGTTGAAGTACGAGGAATGAACCCCTTCGTCGGGATCGATCTTCTCGAACTCCAGCCCGTGCATCTGCGCCACGGTCTGCTGAACCGCCTCCTCGGGAACGCCCATTTCGATGAGCACTTCACGCTCGGTGCGGCCGGGGCTTTGTCTCAGGACGGTTCGCAGGCTGTTGAGCTGGTCGGGGGCGATCAGGCCGCGGTTCGCCAGTTCGGCCCCCAGTTCGCGATTGCGCGTGTGCGCGGGATCGGGATCGTCCGGAGGACCCCAGAGAAGTCCGAGCGCATCGTCGGGGGTGACGAGGAGGCGCTGCGCCCTCTCCGCGGGATCATTGAGCGTTGTGTCGCGGCGATTGGACGGGCCGCCTGATGCCGGCGAACGAACCGACCCGTGCCCTTCGGCGGGCTTGGTCGTCGCGGGCGGTGAGGGCGCCGGCGCGCCGGAGGCGGGCGTCGCGTCGGTGGATTGGGCGTCGCAAGGCGCACTCGCGTGCGGGGCCTCCTGCTCCGTCGCGGGCGCCTGCGGCGCATCGCTTGCGCCGGCGCGCTTCACGCCGAGTTCCACCAGCAGGCTGTCGAGGTCAAATCTTCCCATGAGCAGGCGCCCATGCCTTTCGAGCGGTGAGATTGCGGCGCGGGCGAACTCGCGGCATGGGCCCGGCTCCACTGCGCCGCTTCCTCGTTCTCTCAATCCTTGAGGCTCTTGCGGAACTCCATTCCCTCGGCGTTGAGGACGACCTCGAACGCGGTGATGTCCGTTACGGTGAAGAGGTCCTTGACGATGTCGCCCACCTGCACAACGAGGTTGTCGAGCACCGCCACGCGCTTGCCCGGCTGGCCCATGATCGAACTGAGCCTCATGCGCTTGACGTCGCGGTCGAGGTTGAGCCGCAGTTGCGCGAGGCGGGCCGCCTCGCGGGCGGCGGCGCTCTCGGCCGCGCTGCCGTCGTCGGTTGGCGTGGAAACGGAACGTGACCATCGGAGCACGAATGGATTCTTCTTCACCTGCTCAAGGGGCACCTGCGCTTCGGTGCGGTCGTCGGTGAGGGAGTTGAGCATGGCGTCGGAATCGCGCGCCGCGGTCGAGGTGGCGCGGGCCGCTTCCTTGTTCGAACGGCCGAGGAACTCATTGACCGTTTTCTCAATCGCCTTGTCCACGCCGAGGTGGCTCGACTGGCTGCCCAGCCAGCGCATGCCTGTAAGGATGCCCGCCCCGACGAGCAGCGTGCCGGCGAGCACGATCGTCGCGTCACTCACGCGCTTGCGCGCCGAGCCGGTGCCCACGAGGTCGATCTGCTCGAGGGAGGCGCCGTCGAGACCCTCGCCTCCGGAGTCGGGCATGTGGCCGGCCTGGGGATTGAAATGCTCCATCGTCATGGCGTGACCTCCACGAGCGTCGCGGGCGTTGCGCGAGGCTGGAAGTAGATGCTCAGCGTGAAGGACGCCGTCATCTCGCCCTCGTCCTTCTCCGTCCGCTTGATGTTGAGGTTGCGAATCTGAGTCAGGCGGGGCAGTTGCTCGAGGTTGAGCAGAAACTCGTAGAACCCGTCGAAGTTGCCGCTCAATTCCCACTTGATGGGCAGTTCCATGTACTGCGAGGCCGGGACTTTCTTCTCGGGCGTGACCGTCCTGATGCGCAGGTTGTGGCGGTTGGCGATCTCGGACGCCTGCCGCAGGACTTCGTCAACAGCCTGCTCGGCAGGGAGTTTGGCCTCGATCACCTCGATCGCCTCCTGGCCGGACGCAATCGCCTCGCCGAGGTCCCTGATCTTGAGCGAGGCCTCTTTGAGGCGTTCGAGGGTCTGCCGCTTGGCGGCAATCTCCCCCTGGGCGGCGGCGATGTCCTCGTTTCGCGGCTTGAAGACAAACCAGAACGCCGCCACCGGGACCGCCAGCAGCACCAGGATGAACAGCACTTCGCGCACTCCGAATCGCATGGTCATTCCCTCCCGCCGGGGCCCGGCACGTCGCCGTCCAGGTCCACTTCAATCAGGCTCCGGTCGAACTGCTGGAAGTCCAGCGTGTGGTCCACGGGGTCGCGCATGGTCCGGCGGAGTTTGAGCGGCTCAAACTGCTTGGCGTCCGCCCTCGGGTCCAGCAGCGCGCGGATGCGGAACACGCGCACCGCCTGTTCCTCCACCTTCGTCTCCTTGGAGAAGCGCAGTTCGACGTCCCGAAGCAGCGCGCACTGGCCCAGTTTCGACAGGTACTCCGCCACGTGCTGGTTGGAAGGCGCGAACCCCTCCATCTCGATCGCCACCTGGTAGGTCGGAACCTCGATCTTGCGCTCCTCGGCCTCCTCGGCCTTGGTGGGCTTGCGGCCCGGCGCCGGCGCGGTCGTGAGCGACTTCACCTTGCCAACGGGCGCCGACACGCGCTTGATCTTCTCCTTCTCGGACTTGAGATCGAACTCCTGAAGGCTTACGGCGTCGGGCATGCGGTTGATGAGTTCCGCGAGGAGGATCGACCGCGGCACGCGCTCGACCAGCGCTGCCGCCACTTCCGCCCGCTCGACGAGTTGCTGCTTCTGGCGTTCAAGGGCTTCAAGTTCGCTGATGCGCTTGGCGGCCTCGGTGTACTGGACGTTGATCTCCTGCTGCTCGACCTTGACGCGCGCCCACTGGCGGTTGGTGACGAGGAAGGCCCCGACCACTGCCGTCATCACCACGATGAAGAGGGTGAGGCTGAGCAGGCTGCTGCGCCGCTCGGCGCGCTGCGCCAGGTAGTCTTCCGGAAGGAAACTGGCATGAGGCATGGGTTACTCCGTTCCTCTGGCAGGCGGCGAAGCCGGGGCAACGCCCGGCGCCGAGGCCCGCATCATGCGTTGGCCGGGCACGCGCACAGCCCGAGGGCGACGGCCCATCCCGGTTCGGCGTGCGTGCCGTCAAACCCCACGAATCGCTCCTCCCCCGACCGGCGAAGCCGGCCGAAGGGATTGCCCTGGTACGTCACCACTCCCATCGCCTCGGCGATCTGGCGGCACAGCGGCCGGTCCATGCTCTCGCCGCCCACGAATACCAGGCGGTCGAGCGGGCGATCGCTGAACAGGCGGCGGTGGTATCTCTCGCAGAGGCGCAGTTCGTCGACGAGTTGCTCGATGAGATGCGAAGCGGCCTGGTTCATGGCCGGGTCGCCGTCGCCCCCCCCAGCGTCCATCCGGACCTCCTGCGAAGAGGCGGGGCCGGCCGACGGGATCGGGGCGAACTCCCCCGGAGTGCCGCCGCTGCGCCGGTCGTGGTGCGTGGCGACGGCTGTCGCGGTCGCGCTCGATGAGCCGCCCGAGCTGGAGACGTGCGCGGCCTGGGCGTTCCTCGCGCCGGCCGCGGCCGGCGCGGCGCGGCCGGTTTCCCGGGCCGGCGTCGCCCGCGTCGAGCCGTGGGCCGCCGCGTGCCGCCGCAGCCTCGCCTCGGCAACGTCGCAGTTGAACACCTCGGCGAAGCGCTGGTCGAAATGTCGCCCCCCGACGGGAATGGACTTGGCGAAGCGGATTTCCCGTCCGTGCGCGATCATCGCCTTCGTGCAACTGGCGCCGAGGTCAACGTACATCGTCGTGATGCGATCATCTCCGTCGCGGCGGTACAGGTGCTCGAAGGACTTGACGACGGCGATCGGCTCGGCGTGAAAGCCGCCGATCTCCATGCGGCAGCGGTTGAGCAGGTCGATCTGGCGCATGACGACGTCGCGCGCGACGGCGAAGCAGATCACCTCGAGCATCGGCTGGTTCTCATGGAAGACCTCGCCGACCTCGACGTGGCGCACGACAACGTTGTTGGGATCGCAGGCGATGACGGCCTGGAGTTGAGTCTTGAGCTGGCTGGTGATGTCGTCGGCGCCGTCGCCGGGGCGCACCTGCATGTGCTGCACGAAGGTCTGCCACGCCGGGATCGAGCAGATGGCGGTCTTGCCCTTGAATCCTCCCTCGCGGATGAGGCGAGGCAGTCGGTCGCCCAGGAAGTTCTGCCGGGCGGCGGGGTCGTTGCGGACCGCTTCAGGAATGACCTCGCGCGCAGCGGCGACGAGCGTGGCCGTCTCCCCCGGCTGCACCTGAAGCAACTTCAGTTCCGCGTAGCCGAAGTCGATCGCCACGGGCGCGATGCTGGATTTGAAGAATCCCAGGGCCATCGATCAGCCGCCTCCCCGCCGGCGCACAGGCTTCCGGCGCCTGCGGTGTGCAGGCACACAGCGCATTGAGCGCCTGACGCCGGTACTCGTCGGCGATCATCGGCGGCACAGTTTGTCCGGTTTAGCACCCGAGGGGATGTGAAGGGGGGCCGATCAACCCAGGCGGCATCATCCGCAGCGTTCGTGCCTACGGCTCGTTATCGGGTGGTATGAAGGGCATCGCGGCCGCACGCATCGCCTCGTCCAGCAACATGCTGATCTTGGCGCTGCTCGACGCCGTCCGCTCCACAACCACGTACC
The DNA here is from genome assembly GCA_900696685.1 of uncultured Planctomycetota bacterium. GTDB lineage: Bacteria > Planctomycetota > Phycisphaerae > Phycisphaerales > UBA5793 > UBA5793. The sequence continues at coordinate 10,403 of CAADHA010000132.1, read as the reverse complement.
CGTCCGCGTTGACCACGTGGACCATGAGGGCATGATTGGCGAAGCCGCCGGACTCCAGGTCCAGGGTGATGGGGATCTCCAGTTCGCGGACGATGAGGCGCTTGATCGTCTCCACGTCTGATACGAGAAGGTCCACGCGGCTCAAGTCAAGACCGTGGCGGCGGCCGAAGGCGCTGAGCACTTCAGGCGTGTCATTAAGAGGATCGAAACTGACCAGAAGGAATCGGACCTTGTCCGAGTACTCGGACGGCAGATTCCGCGCCATCTCGCCGAAGTCGGCGGTGATGCGCGGGCACGCCGTCGGCGTCGGGCACGAGGTGAAGATCGTCGAGAGAACGAGCGTCTGCCCGGCGTAGTCCCTTGCGAGATTGACCCGCTCGCCCTGCTCGTTGACGAAGTCGAGGTCGAAGTTGACCTTGCGGCCGATGATCGTCCCCTCGATGCCATCGTCGATGGAGGTCTGGATCGAGCCGACCTTGGCGATGAGTTCAGCCGAGTTCGCGGCGAAGATTGGTTTTTCGATCCTTACCTCGGAATCTTCGGCCCCTTCCGCCGCCGTCACTTCGCGCGGAGTCCGCCGGACCACTGTGTCCGGCGCGGCGCAGCAGTCGGGCGTCTCGCCTGCGGCGTTCTTGAACTCCGGCGTTGTCGAAGCGGACTCGCTCCGGTCGCAGCCGGCGACGGCAAAGAGAGTCGAAGTCAACAGCGCGACGCAGGCGGTGGATTTCAAGGCGGACATGTCTCGGCTCCTGTCAGCATTCTCCCACAGAAGGCTATGCGCTCAACGTCGCTCGGGATCGACTGTTCTCGCTCCTGTTCCGGCGAATAGGGCGGATCAACTATGCGCGCCTCCGCCCCCTTCGTCCCCGCTGCCCGCCCGGGATTCTCGCCGCCCATCAGAGAGCGATGAGCACCAGAATGGCGACCAGCACCACGATCGCCACTCCCAGCAGAAGCCAGGGGTGCCTCAGCAGGGGATTGCGCAGGCCGCGAACGTCCGTCTCGTGGAACTGCACCGCCCCGCACCGGCTGCACAGGTCCACGCCTGCGTAGAGCATCGCGCCGCACTCACTGCAGCGCAGCGTGTTGTCGCTGAAGCGGGCGATATCCGCCTCGCTCGGCCCTTCCTCGTCGGGATCGAAGTCGTCATCCGTGAATGGCAAGACTCACTCCCAGTTCTCCAGCACCGACGCGAGCAGGCGCACGCCGAAGCCCGTCGGCCCGGCGAGATAGGGCGACTGGTCGGAATCGATGTTGCTCGTGCCCGCGATGTCGAGGTGCGCCCAGGGCATTTTCTCATCGACGAAGTAACTCAGGAACGCCGCCCCCTGGATCGGATGCGCGTGCCGCACCGGCGCGCTGTTCCAGATGTCCGCGTGCTTGCTCTTCATCATCTCGCGGTAATCTTCCCACAGGGGCAGGCGCCAGACGCGATCGCCCGTACACTCGGCCGCACTCTCGATGCGAGCGCGCAGATTGTCGTCATTGCAGAAGAGTCCCGCGCACGCGGTGCCCAGCGCGACGACGACGCCGCCGGTGAGCGTGGCGAGATCGATGATCGCATCGGGCTTGACCTTCCTGCACCCCCAGGCGAGCGCATCGGCGAGCACCAGTCGTCCCTCGGCATCAGTGTTCGTTACCTCGACGCTCACGCCGTTGAGGTAGGTGATGATGTCGTCCGGGCGGTACGCCTCGTCGCTGATGCTGTTCTCCGCGGCCGGCAGCAGCGCGACGACCCTGCACGCGGGTCTGATGGCGTGGACGATGGCGTGCATGGCTCCAAGCACCGCCATGCCGCCGTTCTTGTCGTACTTCATCCCCTTCATGCCGTTGTTGATCTTCAGCGACAGCCCGCCCGTGTCGTAGCAGATCGTCTTGCCGACGAGCAGCACGGTCTTGCGTCCGTTGCGCGGCGACCAGGTCAGTTCGATGAGGCAGGGGGGGTTTTCGCTTGCCTTGCCGACGTTGATGAGGCCGACGAGTTTTTCCCTTTCAAGCGATGCGCCCCTGATGACGCGGCACCTGAGGCGGCCCATCGAGGCCCGCGCCAGTTTCTGCGCCTGCGCGGCGACAAAGGTGGTCGTCGCGACGTTGGGCGGAGTCGCGGCGAGTCGGCGCGCGTAGTTCGTCGAGTCCGCGAGCGCCAGGCCCTTGCGCAACGGGGCGGCGAGACTTGAGTCATCCGCCGCGCACCTGAGCGACTTGACCTTGCCTTCCTTCTTCGTTGTCGCCTTGAAATCGTTGAAGTCGAACGATGCGAGGCCGATTCCCTCGGCGAGCGCCTGCGCCGCGCGCTCGGACGGCAGCGAGTCGGATGCGAGGCCCGACAGTTGCAGGGTCGCCGTGGCGGCGCCGATGCGGTCGAGCGCCCGCACAGTTGCCGCGCCGACCTGTCGCATGATGCGGGCATCGAGTTTCTTCGCCCCGCCCAGACCGACGAGGACGTGGCGCGCCTTGCCGCCGTCGACGAGGTGCGATTCGGCCGCAGTTCCGTTCACTTCGGCGCGCTTGAGGGCCGCGGCGAGGGCGCCCTTGGCGGCTCTGTCCAGGGCCTTGTCCGAAGGCCGCAGCGCCTTGTCATCAAAGAAGAAGCAGACGATGGCGGTGGGTTTGCCGGCGGGGCGCGAGGCGATCTCGATGCTCTGGTACACGCGGACGATCCTTTCGAGTCGGTGTGGGCGTCAAGGACAGGCGGCCGCGCGCAGCACGCGGCGACGCAAGTCTAGAACATCGAAGGCGCGAAGCGCTCCCCATCGCAGCGGCTTCGGGTCGCGGCTAAACTTGCGCTGAACATGAAGACGCAGAACCTCTGGGCGCCGTGGCGCATGCAGTACATCGAGTCGCTCGAAGGCGGCCCGCCCGGCTCGTCCCCGGACGCCGCGCCCGGGCGCTCGTTCCTGCTCGACTACTGGGAGAACCCGCAGCGCGATGCCGAGCACTTCGTCATTGAGCGCGACGCCCACGGCATGATCCTGCTCAACCTCTACCCTTTCACGAACGGGCACCTCCTGGTCGCGCTGGGAGACGCCCGGCCGAGGCTGCTTGATTACGGGCCAGCGCAGCGCGCGGCGCTGTGGGCGCTGGTCGATCGCGGGACGGACCTGCTCGAGCGCGCGCTCAACTGCCAGGGCGTGAACATCGGGATCAACCAGGGGCGAGCCGCGGGCGCGGGCGTGCCCCAGCACCTGCACGCGCACGTCGTGCCGCGCTGGAGCGGAGACACCAACTTCATCACAGTCGTCGGCGAGATCCGCGTCATCCCCGCCGCGCTCGAAGTGATGTACCAGCGCCTGCGCGACGCGGCGATGGCGCATCCGCGGCCGTGAAGAACAGGGAAGTTGCCGCAAAGAGGCTCAAAACACGCGAAAAGGGCAATGGAATCGAGGCATGACCGTTGATTTGAAACCAGGCATGTCCGAGTGCGGCATTGAAATACTCGCGCATCGATCAACTCACCTTTGTGACTCTCGTGCCTTTTCGTGGCCAACTGAACTGATTCTGTGCCTTCACGGCGCTGCGTCCTGATCTGGCTCTACCAGTCCAGAGTTCCACGCCAGGCGCGGCGGAGGGACTCAACCTCGACATTGATCGACGCCTGTTTCACCGTCAGCCGCGGCGAGTTGTTCACCCTCCCGATCACCGCGTGCGGCAGATCGGCAAGGAGGTGATTCACGGCCGGAGCATCCTGCTCGCGCACTTCGAGGAGATAGCGGCAAGGCGATTCGGCAAAGAGGCGGGCCGTCACGTCAATGGTCCCGCGCACCGGCGTTGCGTTCATGTCAAGATCGAGGCCGAGATCGCCGGCGAGGGCCATCTCCGCCGCGGCGACGAGCAGCCCGCCCTCCGAGCAGTCGTGCGCGGCTCGCACAAGTCCGCTGTGAATCAACGCCGCAACCGCTTTCGCCAGCCGCGGGCCGCACGTGAGATCGACGCGCGGCAGGCTCTTATCCGCACCGTCGAGCGAGGCGAGCATGAGCGCATGCGATCCGCCCATCTCCGGACCCGTTGCCCCGACGATCATGAGCAGATTGCCCGCGCGCTTGAGGTCCATCGTCACACACTTGCGCACATCGGCCACGATGCCCAGGCCGGAGATGAGCAGCGTCGGCGGAATCTCAATCGTCTCGCCCGACTCGGTCGTGAACTGGTTGTTGAGCGAGTCCTTGCCGGAGATGAACGGCGTGCGGTAGGCCTTGGCGCCGTCGTAGCAGCCCTCGGCCGCGCGCACGAGCGAACCGAGGTTCTCCGCCTTGCCGCACGATGGCCAGCAGAAGTTGTCAAGAATCGCGATGCGGCCGGGGTCGGCGCCGACGCAGACAAGGTTGCGCACGCACTCGTCGATTGCCGCGAGGGCCATGAGGTAGGGATCGTCAGACAGACCCGTGGCCAGGCCGTTGGCCAGCGCCAGGCCTCGCGTCGAATCGAGTTCCGGTGTCAGGACGGCCGCGTCCGACGGCCCGTCGTCGCGCGCGCCGGTGAGCGGCTTGATGACAGTCTGCCCCTGCACTTCGTGGTCGTACTGGCGGATGATCCAGTGTTTGCTGGCGATGTTGGGATGGGCGAGCAGGGAGAGGAGCAGCTCCGGCGCATTCATTCGCTTCGTTCTCGCGGCGGATCGCGCGTCGAGGACGTCGCGGCTGGCGCCCGTCCACTCCGCCTCGCGCGTCGGCGTGGGGATGCCCTCGTGGAGGAACTCCATGGACAATCGGCCGACCTCCGTGCCGGCGAAGTTGAGAATCAGATCGCGCCCCGGCGTGCCGAAGGATCCGAGATCGCACATCTCGACGCCCTCGACTTCGCACAGGCGGCGAAGGTCATCAAGATTGCCAGGCGGAGTGGCGAGGACCATGCGCTCCTGCGCTTCGCTGATCCAGATCTCGGTGTAGGTGAGGCCCGCGTACTTGAGCGGCGCGCGTTCGAGATGCACCGTCGCTCCCAGCGCTTCGCCCATCTCGCCGACCGCGGATGAGAAGCCGCCGGCGCCGCAGTCGGTGATGGCGTGGTAAAGACAGCCGCGCTCGTGATCGCGCGCCTGGAGGATCACGTCGAGCATCTTCTTCTCGGTGATGGCGTTGCCGATCTGGACCGCATGGCTGAACTCATCGGCGTGCGTGTCTGTGAGTTCGGCCGAGGAGAACGTGGCGCCGTGAATGCCGTCGCGCCCCGTGCGGCCGCCAAGGACGATGATGTGATCGCCCGGACGGGCAGCGCCGCGCACCTTGTTGCGCGGCAGGATGCCGACGCACCCGCAGTAGACCAGCGGATTGCCGACGTAGCGGTCATCGAACCACACCGTGCCGTTGACGGTCGGGATGCCCATGCGGTTGCCGTAGTCGCGCACGCCGGCGATGACCTGTGTGAGAATGCGCCGCGGATGCAGGCAGCCGGCGGGAAGCGGCCTGGAGCCGTTGAAGGAATCCGGAAACGCCACGCAGAAGATGTCCGTCGCGGCGATGGGCCTGGCGGCCAGGCCCGTGCCGATCACGTCGCGGATACATCCGCCGATGCCCGTGGCCGCGCCGCCGTAGGGTTCCAGCGCGCTGGGGTGGTTGTGCGTCTCCACCTTGAAGCACACGGCGGTGTCATCGTCGAAGGCAATTACGCCGGCGTTGTCCACGAAGACGGAGAGGCACCAGTCCAGGCCGTCGGCGATGAGTTCGTGCGTCGCCGCCGCGACTGTGGACTTGAGCAGGTTGTGGATGGTGATTGAGCCGTCGGGATTGATGACGTGCCCCGGCCGGCTCGCAGCGCCGGGCAACTCGCCGCAGTATCGGATCGTCGATTTGAGCGTCTTGTGGACGCAGTGCTCCGACCACGTCTGCGCCAGGGTTTCGAGTTCAATGTCGCGCGGTTCGCGGCCGAGGCGGCGGTACTCATTCTGAATCGCCTGCATCTCTTCAAGCGAAAGAAACAGGTGCCCCTCGCGGCTCAAGCGCACCAATCCATCTTCATCGAGGTCGCGGATCGCAGTTTCCCGCACAACAAGCGGCTGCTCATGCCCGCGCGGGAATGAGCCCGGGCAGTGCGGCTCACGGTAGACGGCCTGGACCGTCGCGTTGGCGAGCAGTCGATCAGCGATGCGATCGGCGCTCGCAGAATCGACGCCGTAGAGGTCGTAGCGCGTTCCCGTGCGGACGGACGCGGCCACGCCGAGCAGTTCGCGGATCGCCATCTCGACGGATTGGGCCGCCGGGTCCATCACGCCGGGAAGAGGATGAACCTCGACAAGCACGCTGCCGCGCTCCGCCGGCCGCACGCCGACGGTCGCAACCTGCGCGACCGCGTCGCGGAGCAGATCTTCGGCGATCGTGCGGACCTGCGCGGGAGTAAGGTCGGCCTCGATGAGATAAACGTTGGCGGTGCGGACTCGTTCGAGGGCGGAGCCCAGCACGGCCAGCGCATCGCGGCGGAGGGATTCGCCGCGCGGATCGGCCTGTCCCGGCCGGGGATGGACCTCGATTCGATGAATGGTCATGCGTGCTCCGAGGCGGTTCGCGGGGCCGATCCGGCAGTCAAGCAATGTTGCAGCCCCGCCGCCCGCGCCATTGTAGTCGCCGGCGCCGCGAACAGGATTCCGGCGAACGCCCGCGTGTCAGTCGAAGAGGCCCCTTGTCGCGCGGCGGGCCGGTCCTATCGTCCACGCAGTGCGGCGCGAATGTGGCGCCATTTCGCAGGAGGCTCGTCTTGCTCTATCAACGACTCTTGCAGTCCGGCTTCGCTGTGTTCTCCTCTCTCCTTCTGGCGCTTTCGGCAGCGCTGCTCGCATGCGGCGGCTGTGCGTCGAGCAAGGCCGCCGGTGGCGGCGCGCTGCCGGACATGAAGGCCGTGATGGCCGATTACGAGGCCGGCCACTTCCTTCAGGCCTACACCGGGGCCGTTTCACTCTACCGCCGATCCGTCGTGCCCGAGCGCGATGAGGCGGCGTACCTTGCGGGGCTGAGCGCCTATCGCCTGCAGCGCTACGAAGATGCCGACCGCTACCTCAGCCCGCTGGTGCGCATCGCTTCGACCGACGTCGCGGGGCGCGCCGCGGGGACGATGGGCCTGGTCGAACTCGAGCGCGGCCGGTACCGCGAAGCGGCGGAGTACTTCAAGAAGGCGGCCGACCGCCTCGAAGGCCAGGGCAAGGCCGAGGCGGCGTACCGCGCCGGGCTGGCCTACAAGGAGAGCAACCTGCACAGCCTTGCCCGCGTGCAGTTCATCATCGCCCGCGGCGCCAGCAGCGACGCCGCGTTCCAGGCGAAGGTCGATCGCGAACTGAAGACCAGCGGCTACACGCTTCAACTGGGCGTCTTCTCGAGCCGAAGCAACGCCGAGGCCGTGGTGCGCGAGTTTCAGTCGAGCCGGGCCGCGTCGATCGGCGAGGCTCGCATCGTGACGACCGAAGGCAGCCGCGGCGAGACGCTTTATTACGTCCATGTCGGAACGTTCACTTCCTACAGCGCCGCCATCCGCGGCCGGGCGCTGCTCGATCAGCCGGCAATCGTGCGGCCGATTGAAGGCGCCGGTGAGTGATGCCGGCGATGCGTCGCGCCGAGTGGCGTGGCCTCACGCTTCGCGTGGCGATGCCGCAGGTGCAAGCAGGAAGGAACGCGAATGCCCGCCCGAAGCGCTCCGCTCCGAAGCCATCGCGTCGCGGCTAACCAGAGAGCCAGTCGATTATGCCCGCGTACGCCCCCTATGACTCCGCCGAAGAGAAGCGATTCTTCTACGAAGGCGTCTCACTCTTCAACGAGGGCGAGTTCTTCGAGGCGCACGAGGCGTGGGAGGAGATCTGGAAGAACACCGCCGGCCGCAAGGCGAAGTTCTACCAGGGCCTCATCCAGGCGGCGGTCGTCCTCGAACACATGAACCGCAGCAACCCGCGCGGCGTGCAGCGCGTCTGGGCGAGCATGATGACCAAGTTTGACGGTCTGCCGGAGGTGTTCATGGGACTGAACATCCCAAGGTTTCTCGCGGCGCTGCGGCCCGTCGTGAACCACGTGCTCGAAATGGAAACGACGCCGGGTCAGCAGCCCTATGACGTGGAGTTGAAGTGGAATCGCCGCGCGGTACCGAAAGTGGAATTGCTCTACGACCCGTTCGAGACCGGCGAGGCGGGGCGGTTGGATTGAGGCGAACACAACGCGCCGCCACCAGTCCGACGCGCCAGCGAGGACGAATATCGAAGCGCCCCAATACCAGACCATAGCGCCGGCGAGGGCGAGTCCCTTTTTCGCGCGTTTCACTCTCAAGCCAGAATCCTGGAGATCGTCCTCGCCGGCGCTTCGGCCTGGTATCCAGGTTCCTTGCTTGCGCCTGGGGCTTCGCGATGTCGTTTCGCACAGGCGGGACGCCCATGTTCCGCCTCGCCTCATCGAGCAAAACCCCGCCCCCGCGCGTACCATCTTCGCCATGCTCAAGCGCACTCACAGATGCGGCGATCTTCGCGCTGCCAATGTCGGAAGGACCGTCACTCTCAACGGCTGGGTCGATTCCTACCGACACCACGGCAGCCTCATCTTCATCGATGTCCGCGACCACACCGGCATCACCCAACTCGTCTTCGACCCCGACCAGGGCCGGGAGATGCACGAACTCGCCGCGACGTATCGGCGCGAGGATGTCATCGCCGCGCAGGGCAAGGTCGTCAAGCGCCAGAGCGTCAACGAGAAGATTCCCACCGGCGAGATCGAGATCGTCGTGAGCCGGACCGAGCGCCTCAACAAGTGCGCCAAGCCGCCGATCCTGCCCGATGAAGCCCGCGACGACACGGGAACCGTCTCCGAGGACATGCGCCTGCGCTACCGCTACATCGACCTCCGCCGGCCGCGCATGCAGCAGATCATCCGCACGCGCCACAGGGTGACGCAGACGATCCGCAACACGATGACGGCGATGGGCTTCTGCGAGATCGAGACGCCGGTATTGTGCAAGAGCACGCCGGAGGGGGCGCGGGACTTTCTCGTGCCCTGCCGCCTCATGCCGCGCACGTTCTACGCCCTGCCGCAGAGCCCGCAGATCCTCAAGCAGATCCTGATGATGGCGGGCTTCGACCGCTACTTCCAGATCGTCAAGTGTTTCCGCGACGAGAACCTGCGCTTCGACCGCCAGCCGGAGTTCACGCAACTGGACGTGGAGATGGCGTTCGTCGAGCAGGATGACATCTTCGCCGCGTTCGAGCAGGTGATCCGCGCGGTGTGGAAGGAGTTGCTCGGCATCGAAGTCGGCGACATCCCGCGCCTCACCTATGAAGAGGTGATGAACTCCTACGGCAGCGACAAGCCCGATCTGCGCTACGGCGTGAAACTCTACGACGTGACGGCGATCGCGAAGCGATGCGACTTCCGCGTTTTCACTTCGGCCATCGAGGGTGGCGGCGTGGTCAAGGCCATTGCCGTGCCGGGGGCGGCGACTTTCTCCCGCAAGCAGACCGATGCGCTGGGCGAGTGGGTGAAGCAGTTTGGCGCCGGCGGCCTGCCGACGACGAAAGTCATTGCCGGGGGCAAACTCGAAGGGGGCATTGCGAAGTTCCTCGAAGCCGTCGCGCCGGAACTCATCGCCACCCTCGGCGCGCGCGAAGGCGATCTCCTCTGCTTTGCCGCCGACAAGGTGGATGTCGCCAACCGCGTGCTGGGCGAACTTCGCCGCAAACTCGCCGGCGAACTCAAACTCGCCGACGAGAGCAAGTGGTCGATGTTCTGGGTCGTCGATTTCCCGCTTTTTCTCTGGAACGAAGAGGACAAGCGCTGGGACAGCGCGCATCATCCCTTCTGCGCGCCGCGGCCCGAGCAACTTCACCTCCTCGACACCGAACCGCACAAGATCACCGCGCAGACGTATGACTTCGTCATCAACGGCCACGAGATGGTCAGCGGCTCGATCCGCATCCACCAGCCGGAGGTGCAGCAGAAGATCTTCCAACTGCTCAACATCTCCGATGAAGAGGCGAAGGATCGCTTCGGGTTTCTCATCGAGGCGATGTCCTACGGCTGCCCGCCGCTGGGCGGCTTCGCCCTCGGCCTCGACCGCCTCATCATGCTCCTGTGCAGGACCGACAACATCCGCGACGTCATCGCCTTCCCCAAGACGCAGACCGGGGCGGACCTGATGATGCAGGCGCCCTCGGCGGTCGATCCGAAGCAGCTGGATGAGTTGGGGATTGCGTTGAAGGGGGACGGGGCCATGCACTAGGCACCAGGCATTAGGCACCAGGGGTTTGGACAGGGCGCCGGGTCGCGTTGCTATTGCCATTCACTGATGCCTGGCGCCCCTGCCTTTTGCCATTCACGAGTGCCAAGTGCCTGATGCCTGGTCCCTAAGATTTCCCCCATGTGCGGCATCGGCGGCATCCTGCGCACCGACGGGCAGCCCATTCCCGAGGAGTGGCTCGACGCGATCGATGCGCGCATCGCCTATCGCGG
>CAADHA010000131.1 GCA_900696685.1 uncultured Planctomycetota bacterium | reverse complement strand
GCGACCTCGCCGGTGCTCTTGCCCTGGCCGAGCAGCGTGGCCGCCTGCAGCCGCCGCGCCTCCAGTTCCGCAGGAGTTCCCTTGGTTCGCATGCCAGTGCATCGGCATAAACGCGCAATCGTCTATAGCTGCGCAGAGCTCAATAGGAGCGCACTGTCGAGCGCCTCAAGATTCTTGGCGAACCGTCCTTCGTTTGTGTGCGGATAGCCGACCGTTTGGGGAATCAGGGTGGTGTCCTGAATGTCCCACCACGACTTGCCCCCTTCATCGGGCGTGCGCGAGTGAGGCGTGATGGTGTGGAAAAAGAGCGCGTACGGAGTCGTCTCCGCGTACGGCCTGTTATTCACTGCGTCGCGGGCTTATTCCATGGCGCGGAGCATGTGCAGATCGGCGTAGTAGTATGGGTCCTGTGAGCCGTACCCGTCGCAGATGTCATCCATCCAGTCTTCAAAGACATCGAAGCCCTGCGCGCCCCCGCCTGGCCGCTGACCGCGCTGCTCACCGTCCTCGTTGTAGCCCAGATGCCATTTGTCGATGAGGATCGTGTAGTAACCCATGTCCTGAAGGACTTCGGCGATCGTCCTCTCCTGCAACTGAAGACCAAGTCGATTGGTGACCTGCGCAGGCGTGCCATCCAGAGCGGTCGACTCGCAGGGGTTGCCGGGGTCGTCCATTGGGTTGTAACGGCCCAGAACGCCGACCACGCCGGTGTCCAGCGCGCTGCGGCCAGTCATGAGGCAGGCGCGCGTCGGTGAGCAGTTCGGATTGTGTCGGCAGCTGGTGAAACTCACTCCCTGCGCCGCCATTGCATTGAGCACCGGCGTCTTGATGGCGCTTGGAGCCGTCGCCGGGGGCCACTCGATCGCGTCGATTCCCTGATCGTCCGTGAGGATGAAGATCAGGTTGGGCCGGTTCTGCCCCAGCGCGGAGGCAGCCAGCGAACAGTTCACCGCGAGCGCAGCAAGCGTCATCCCTCGAAGCATGGCCAATTCTCCTTCTGTTTCAGCGGACCATTGCGGGCTGTCCCCCGGGCGAGCAACGACCGTCCTTGGTCCCATATTCCGCAGCATAGGCCGATGGGCTGCAGACTCGTCCGCCTCCGCACCGATCAGGGCGGTTTCCCCGCCGGTTTGGTGCCGGGAGAGCCGCGACACTACGCTTCCTCCTGTATACTTGTATGGCGGCGAATCCGCCTTCAGGAAGCCCGGACGAACATGATTCTCAATCGCATAACGCCGATGGCGGTCGGCTTGGCAGTCACTTTGATGGGATCGAGTGCAGCCGGGCAACCTGCGGGCGTGACTGGCTACGAAGTGATCTCCGTGGGAGTTGCGCCGGGTCAATCCTCGTCGGATGTCAAGGGACTTGACGATTCTGGCCGCGTTGTCGGTGAGTCTGGCAGGCTTTTCCCCACACCATTTGTCTGGATCAATGGTGAGTTGATTGTGATCCCGACGCCGGAGGGCTACCAGCGACCGAGAGTCAACGGAATCGGTGACGGGGGTGTGGTCACCGGCAGGGCCACGTTGCTCGAGTCTTCCGTGTTCCATCCGATCGTCTGGACCGCCCAGAGCGGGACGCATGTGTTGGATCGGCTTCCCGGAATGACACGCGGTAGCGCTCAATCTCCGGACAACCAGCCTTGGCCGTTGACGCGCATCGGCGGCTACTGCAACAGCGGAAGCGACTACGCGACGATGTGGCAAGGTACGCGGGCAACGCAGATGGCCGGCCCGCGAAGTTCCATGGGTGCGATCAATGTTCACGGACACGCTGTCGGGGTGGCTGAGAATCAGCAGGGCGTGTCCCGACCGACATTGTGGCGGAACGGACAGATGATTGACGTGGGGGGTGAGCCGACTGATGCAAGTGGCGGCGCCAGTGGTATCAATGACCAGACTGAGATCGTGGGCGAGCTTGGCGTACCGCGCAGAGCATTTCACTGGTTCGATGGTGTCAGAACGATGCTGCCCGATATCTACCCGTGCGGTGGTGCCTCACATGCACGGGCCATCAACAACACCGGATTGATCGCCGGGCAGGCCGGCGCGGCGGACTGTGGCGCTTTTCATGCCGCTGTGTGGGATCGGAGTCTGGCGCTGCGCGGATTCATCGTCGATGAGTTCACGCCCTGGCATCCTGATATTGATTTGTTGTCGGCCGAGGACATCAATGACGCCGGCCAGATCGCCGCCTTCGGCGAACACGACGACGGGCGCGAGCGGGGATTCCTCGTCACACCCTATCTCTTCGAGATGTCTGATCCCGTGCCGGGCGTCGCGGGTCAACCCAACACGATCACCATCACCGGCCTTCAACCCGATCAGCGCGTCCTCCTCGCCTACGGCACACGCGAAGGCGCGCAGAAGATCCGCCCCTCCTGCCCCGGCGGCACACTGCTCATCTGCGACCCGCAGACGTCGCCGATCGTCCGCGCCGACGCTAACGGTGTGGCGAGCATCACCGTCAATGTCCCCCGAGCCGCCCGCGGCCGCACGATTCGCATGCAGGCCATCGCGCCCTTCGAGTGCGAAATCAGCCACACCGTGACGTGGACCTTCGAGTAACTCGCCCAGCGCATCTCGGATCGTCCGGCGTCAATGTCTACCCGTGTAACGACTTCACGCCCACCCCTCTCCATCGTGAGCGGTACACCAACCGCACGGTCAGGTCGGCGGCGGGGTGTTGCGGGCCTTCCAGGCGTCGGGGAGCCAGTGGTCGAGGTCGCTGGTCTTCGTCTCGGGAAGATTTGTCAGCAGTTGCGTGAGG
>CAADHA010000130.1 GCA_900696685.1 uncultured Planctomycetota bacterium | reverse complement strand
TATGCCACTCCACGACTGTCGCCGGTGTGGCGAATACGTGGGGCTACGGTGCGATGACGAATTCGTACAACGACATGCGCAACGCGAAGTCGGCGATCTACCTCGGCAGCAATGCCGCGGAGGCGCATCCGGTGTCGCTGCTGCACATGCTGCACGCGAAGGAGAAGGGCTGCAAGATGATCGTCGTGGACCCGCGGTTCACGCGCACGGCGGCCAAGGCGGACCGGTACGTCCGGCTGCGTTCGGGAACCGACATCGCGTTCCTGTACGGTGTGATGTACCACGTCTTCAAGAACGGCTGGGAGGACAAGAAGTACCTCGAGGACCGCGTCTACGGCATGGACAAGGTCCGCGAGACGGTGCTCGCGGAGTGGACGCCGGAGAAGGTCGAGGAGGTCTCCGGCGTCTCCGAGCAGACCTGCTTCGAGGTCGCCAAGACGCTGGCCGAGAACCGGCCCGGCACGCTGGTGTGGTGCATGGGCCAGGCCCAGCACAGCATCGGCAACGCGATCGTGCGCGCCTCGTGCCTGCTGCAGCTCGCGCTGGGCAACGTCGGCGTCAGCGGCGGCGGGGCCAACATCTTCCGCGGCCACGACAACGTCCAGGGCGTCACCGACATCGGCGCGAACCCCGACTCGCTGCCCGGTTACTACGGCATCGCCGAAGGTGCGTTCAAGCACTTCGCCGCCGCCTGGGGCGTCGACTTCGAGTGGATCAAGAAGCAGTACGCGCCGGGCATGATGTCCAAGCCGGGCATCACCGTGTCGCGCTGGTACGACGCGGTGCTCGAGAAGAACGAGAACATCGACCAGGAAAGCAACCTGCGCGGCATGTTCTACTGGGGCCACGCGCCCAACTCGCAGTCGCGCGGGCTGGACCTGAAGCGCGGCATGGACAAGCTCGACCTGCTGGTCGTCGTGGACCCGTTCCCGTCGGCCACCGCGGCGATGGCGGCGATGCCCGGCAAGCCCGAGGACCTCAACCCGAAGCGCGCGGTGTACCTGCTGCCGGCGTGCACGCAGTTCGAGACCAGCGGGTCGGTGACGGCGTCGAACCGTTCGATCCAGTGGCGCGAGAAGGTCATGGAGCCGCTGTACGAATCGCGCAGCGACCACATGATCATGTACCAGCTCGCGCAGAAGCTGGGCTTCGGCGAGCAGCTGGTCAAGAACTACAAGATGCAGAAGGTCAAGGGCATGGACGAACCCGTGCCCGAGGACATCCTGCGCGAGATCAACCGTTCGGTGTGGACCATCGGCTACACGGGCCAGAGCCCGGAGCGCCTGAAGGCCCACATGCGCAACATGCACGTGTTCGACCCGACCACGCTGCGCGCCAAGGGCGGCATCGACAAGGACAGCGGCTACAAGCTCGACGGCGACTACTTCGGGCTGCCCTGGCCCTGCTTCGGGACACCCGAGCTCAAACACCCGGGCTCGCACCTGCTCTACAACACGAACCTGCACGTGATGGACGGCGGCGGCAACTTCCGCGCCAACTTCGGCGTCGAGCGCGACGGGCAGTCGCTGCTCGCCGGCGACGGGTCGCACTCCAAGGGCGCCGACATCACCACCGGGTATCCCGAGTTCGACCATCTGCTGCTGAAGAAGCTCGGCTGGTGGGACGAACTCACCGACGACGAGAAGGCCAAGGCCGAAGGCAAGAACTGGAAGACCGACCCGAGCGGCGGGATCATCCGCGTGGCGATGAAGAACCACGGCTGCCATCCGTTCGGCAATGCCAAGGCGCGGGCCGTGGTGTGGAACTTCCCCGACCCGATCCCCAAGCACCGCGAGCCGATCTACTCGACGCGCCCGGAACTTGTCGACAAGTACCCCACGCACGACGACCGCAAGGCCTTCTGGCGACTGCCGACGCTGTTCAAGAGCGTGCAGGAGAAGAACCGGGACGTGGGCAAGCAGTTCCCGATCATCCTGACGACGGGACGGCTGGTCGAGTACGAGGGCGGCGGCGACGAGACGCGCTCCAACCGCTACCTCGCCGAGTTGCAGCAGGACATGTTCATCGAGATGAACCCGGTCGCGGCCAACGACCGCGGCATCCGCAACGGCGACACCGTCTGGGTCACCACGCCGAGCGGCGCGCGGCTGAAGGTCAAGGCGCTGGTGACCGAGCGGGTCGACCGCGAGACGGCGTTCATGCCGTATCACTTCGCCGGCCGCTGGCAGGGCGAGGACCTGCTGCGCCACTACCCGCAGGGGGCGGCGCCGATCGTGCGCGGCGAGGCGGCCAACACGGCCACGACCTACGGCTACGACTCGGTGACGATGATGCAGGAGACCAAGACCTCGGTCTGCCAGATCGAGCGTGCGGCGTAAGGAGGCATCACGATGGCACGAATGAAGTTCATCTGCGATGCCGAGCGCTGCATCGAGTGCAACGGCTGCGTCACCGCCTGCAAGGCAGAGCACGAGGTGCCCTGGGGCGTCAACCGTCGTCGCGTCGTGACGATGAACGACGGCATGCCCGGCGAGAAGAGCATCTCGGTGGCGTGCATGCACTGCAGCGACGCGCCGTGCATGGCGGTGTGCCCGGTCGACTGCTTCTACCGCACCGACGACGGCGTGGTGCTGCACGACAAGGACGTGTGCATCGGCTGCGGCTATTGCAGCTACGCCTGCCCGTTCGGTGCCCCGCAGTTCCCGTCGAACGGCCAGTTCGG